>CAMNEB010000001.1 GCA_946536155.1 uncultured Lachnospiraceae bacterium
TCCGTCTGTCCTGCGGTTACGGCTTTTCCAAGGATGACTGCGGACAGTACCGCTGTCAGAAGTCCCAGATATTTTCCGGATGAAAAAACGCTCTGATCGCATGCGACGAGCACGGTCAGAAGTATTCCCACACTTCCCGTGCCGTACACCCTGAGCATTTTCGCGGCTTCTCCTTTACAGAGCTTATCCCGGAAGATGCAGAAAAGACCGATGACGCATACGAACAGTATCCCTCCGAAGGTATATTCAACGGAGTAAAAATCAGTCTTCAGAAGTATGTGCAGGAATTTCCATACAAAGATGATAAGGAGCGAGACCGGAAAGAGAAGCTCTTTATTCTTAAGCACCCGTGACAGAAGATATGAAACGGTGCCAAAGCCTGCGACAAACAGGATGAGGACGCCTGCATCTCCCGCATATCTCACAAATTTGGACGCGCCCTCCGCATGTGAAAAATCAACCTCTATCATCGCAGAGACCGTATTTACAAGCTCTCCCAAGGATATATATCTGAGGATCCCCGCCATATACAGAGCGCCGGATATTCCGCACACAGACACAAGGGTCAGTGCGGGCTTAAGGCCTTTCTTTTTTTCCGCGATGAGCAGTCCGAAGACAAATACCGCAAAGATAAGGGCGGGAGGATAGGACAGAACGCACAGTGAAAGGAACAGTCCCGTGATCACGGAGCAGGTAAGGATCTTCTTTTTGTCACTGCCTTTCCGTATCTCCTCAATAAGGAGATCAAGACAGATGAGCGTGAGCGTTGCGGTCCAGTTCAGAAGATTTGAAAACTCGGGAGTGCTGAGCTGCTTCGGAGTCAGATTCGCATAAAGGATCGCAGCAGCAAAAGCGGCATCTGCGGGCACATGCTTTTTCAGGGCTCTGTAAACAATATATGAAACTGCCAGCTGTATGGCCGCGCCGCAGAGTCTTACGAACAGCACCTCCCCTTCGGAAGTGCCCGTCACGCATCTGTAAAGCCACAAAAAGAACTCCACCGCAAACCCGGAAGTCTGGTGGAGTTCCCACATATCTCTTAAAAGAATATCTCCCGCAAGAAGCCTGCCGCCTATGGCAAATGCATATCCTTCGTCAACGATCCTGCCGAATATGCTCACCTTCAGAGCCGCGGCAAGAGTCATCAGTACCAGTATTATTTTTACAGGTTTATTTATCCTGAACATCTTTAAGCATTTCATCCGTGATCTCGATCACATCAAGATCATCATCTTCCTCGCTGTTTTCGATTTTTTTATCCCCGGATTTTTTGTCCCCGGATTTTAAGCTTCCGGTTTCTTTCTTTCCGGAATTTTCCTTCTTTCCGGCCATTTCTTTCTTTTCGGAACTTTCCTTCTTTCCGGCCATTTCTTTCTTTTCCGCGCCGCTTTCTTCTCCGGATTCTCCGGCTCCACTCACATCTGCCTGTACGTTTCCAGCAAAAACGGGAGTAAGGACCGCAGGGATCAGCAGGAAGAAGGGATACATATATCTGAATGCGGAAACGGGACCAAGCAGATAGGTCGCCCAGAGCGCAAGGATCATCGCCGCCGCAAGACCTGTGCCTCTTTTCTTTGTAACAGATACGATATAAAGGAGCAGGAGGCAAAAGTAAAAAGGTATAGCCGGTGAAAAGAGCACCCTGCCGGCCATCCCGCTGTTTTCAACGGAAGTGATGAATCCTTCGAAAAATCCGAGTCCGGCGGGAAGCAGGCTCTGTCTCTCAACCGGATACTCAGGGATAAAGATGTCCGCCGTTTCGATATACTCCCTGGCGGAGTACCTGTCCGTTATCGCTGCTGCGGGATACCAGAGCTGTACATTCTGGGTGAGGAATGCGTTTGCAAATTCCTCCGGATATTTTGCGCCCAGATGCATATACAGATCCCAGAATGCCGACCTGTCCGAAGAATAAAGCTCATCGTCAAACGTAAACTTGACCGTATCCGCAAGCCTGGGGTTATATCCTCCGGCTTCCATGTATTCGTCTATGATGAATTTCTCAGCGACCGTAAGATCAGAATGTTCATGCACATAAACCGCGGCAATCTGGTTTATGGGAACGCTCAGAAGCTCGTGGGATTCTGTCGGGACAACCCCCGCAAAGGGATAAAGCACCTTCATGATGAGCACTGCAAAGACAAGTGCCGAAAGGACGGATGCGGTTATCTTCTTTATCCCGTCTTTTTTTACAAGGATCAAAGATATCAGAAAAAGGAACGCCGCCGCAGGGAGGAAATTATTCCTGAGAAGTGAGGCCGTCAGTGTCAAGATAAATATCTTCAAAACGTCCGTCTTCTTTACTTTTTCCGGATCGTCAAATTTTGAAAGCACAAGGAACAGAAGGACGACCGCGCATGAAAACAGCACGTCCTTGGTCATCTGGACGGAAAAAATGGAAAAAACAGGGTAAAAGACATAAAAGAGTGTTGTAAGAACGGGCAGTGTCCATCCGCATCCGCATTTGATCTCACGGTCCACAACACATCCGCAGACAAAAGAAACGATAAGTATCTGAAAGATGCAGTACAGGGCAAGTCCGTAAGGATGAGGGATCCCGGCCCATTCCAGTGCTATGAAGAGATTCCACAGAAGGGTATGCAGCACGGGATGATGGTTTGAAAGAGGGAGAAGTCCAAGAGCCTGGAGCGTCTGCCACTCCGAATCATATCCCAGTATCCCCGGAAAATATGACGCAAGTGCCACTCCGCAGGAAGCCGCCACAAGAACCGAAGTTATGAGGGGCATGAATCTGAATACCTTCACGCTCCCGTCCTTTTCACGTATCAAAGCCTTGCCGGCAAGTGAAAAGAATATGAGGAGGGGTATGAAGAACAGCGCAAAGACCGCGGCAGTCTCGCCCGGCTTTGAATACACCCCCGAAAGAGAATTGAAATTATATATGCTCCGTCCGCATGTTATGAATGCCGATGCGGCAAACGCAAAAAAAACTTCCGCAAAACCTATGAAATGTTTTTTCTTAACCGATCCTTCCAAAGCTGTCCCCGCTCATTCGATCACTTCAGCAAGGTGCTCATCAGCTCCGAGCCCCTCATATCTGAGTGTCATATTTATCTCATCCCTGCCCTCAAGAAGCGGCTTCAGGAAATATCTGTCCCCTTCCCACATCGGAAGATCCATGACCTTAGAAACTTCCGTCCATCTAAGATCTCCCTCGTCGCAGTCGGAAGTCATCTCACCTTCAAATCCGTCCCCAGAGTACAGATACATCTCTTCATCGTCCCAGTTTTCGGAAACAAAAGAGATGACTCCGCGCCTTTTAAATGAAGTCAGTTTAAGCCCGGTCTCTTCATATACTTCCCGTACGACGCATTCATCCGGAGTCTCTCCCGCTTCGACCTTGCCGCCTACGCCGATCCATTTTCCGCCGTTCGGGTCGTTCTTCTTTTTGTTCCTGTAAAGAAGAAGTACCCTGTCTTCTTTGAAAATATAACAAAGGGTGGATTTTCTCATGAAAGGATTCTATCACTTTCCGTCTGTGTTCTCAATCGAGCGGCTGCAGGGACCTTTCTTTGTATTGCGGTACGGGCACTTTCCGGCAGAGGGGCATCCGATGCAGTGATTTCCTTTTTTCTTTTCCAGATACAGGTAAATACAGGCCGAAAAAAACAATACGGCTATTATGAGTATCGCGATAATATCAGCCATGTTCATGGTGCACCTCCGAAAGAGCCCTGCAATTACGGGCATTATCATAACATTTTCCGCGCCTTATATAAACCGCTCGGGGGCAGCGGGCGTACGCTTTCAGTATAAAAAGGAAAGCAGCTGAAAGAAAAAGGCACACGGCATCTGCTTTTAAGGCAGATACCGTGCGCCGGCCAGAAGGGGAAACTTCGTTGTAAGCTTAACTGAGTTTGTAATCCGCAGCCACCGCTCTGTTTGCTCTCATGATCAGATATGCAAGAACAAGGGCGAAGCAAAGGATGAATATGAAGCCTCCGATGAATCCCGGACCGAAAGCTCCGGTGGTAAACAGTGTTCCGAACTGGTAGACAAGAAATCCGACGGAATAGCCCGTTGCCAGCTGAAGGCCGATGCCTCCCCACAGCCACTTTGCGCTCCTCATCTCGGAATTCATTGCACCGAGCGCTGCAAAGCAGGGAGGAGTATAAAGGTTGAACATCAGATATGCGAGAGCTGCAGCCTTGGTGAGTCCCATAGCGGCAGCAACGGCATTTCCGCTTCCCACGAGTTCAAGCTCCTCGGTATCGATGAAATTGGTGACGGCATATACCGTAGCAATGGTTCCGACGACATTCTCCTTGGCGATGAATCCGGTGATCGAAGCCGCAGCAAGCTGCCATGCGGATATTCCGACAATGGGAATGAGCAGTACAGCGAAAGGTCCGGCTATACTTGCAAGGATCGATGTATCCTCCATTCCCTCTTCAACGACTTCAAAGTGCCAGTTGAAGGACTGCATGATCTGAACGATGGTGTTGCAGACGAGGATTATGGTTCCGGCCTTGATGATGTATGCCTTTCCTCTTTCAAGCATGGATCCGAGAGCAAATTTAAGGCTCGGACGCTTATATTCGGGAAGCTCTATTATAAAGAATGACTTTCTGTACTTTGCACCGGTAAGGGCCTTGATGAGTACTCCTCCGAGAAGCACAAGAGCAATTCCCGTGAAATACATGAGAGGGCTGACCCACTTTGCTCCGGGGAAGAATGCTCCGACAAAAAGGGCGATGACGGGGATCTTCGCTCCGCAGGGCATGAATGTTGCCAGCATTGCGGTAGCTCTTCTCTCCCTTTCGTTCCTGATGGTCCTGCAGGCCATGATGGCGGGGATTCCGCATCCGGTACCGATGACCATGGGAATGACGGACTTTCCGGAAAGACCGACCTTCTTGAATATGGGATCGAGCACGACAGTGGCACGTGCCATATATCCGCAGTCCTCAAGGATCGCAATGAGGAAGTACATTACCATGACAAGGGGAAGGAATCCCACGACGGCTCCGACACCTCCGATGATACCGTCCACAAGGAGCGCATAAAGAAGAGGATTTGCATCCGCCATCTTCTCACCGACAAATTCCTGGAAGGTCTCGATCCATCCCACCAGATAATCGGCAAGCCAGGTTCCGACCGTTGACTGTGAGATATAAAATACGGCGAACATTATGCCTGCGAAGATGACAAGACCCAGAATGGGATGTGTAAGGACCGCATCCACCTTGTCGGCGGTGGTCTTCGTATTTGTCTTTACCTTTTTGACCTCGACTTCTCCGACTATCTTGTTTACAAAGTCAAACCTCTTGCGGTCCGCTTTTTCGACTTCGGACTTGTTCGTAAGATCGATATCTCCCTGATCGTAGGGAGCCTTCTGCTTCTGTCCTTTGAGAGAAACCGCGGCACTTACCACATCCTTCAGTCCCTCTTCGTTGACAGATACCGTCTTTATTACCGGACATCCCAGCTTTTCGGAAAGAAGCTTTTCATTGATGCGTGTATCTTTTTTCTTGTTAATATCATCCTTGTTAAGCGCAACCACAACGGGGATCCCGAGTTCAAGGAGCTGTGTCGTAAAAAACAGGCTCCTGCTCAGGTTTGTTGCATCCACTATATTTATGATCACATCAGGACGCTCGTTCCTGACATAGGAGCTGGTGATGCTCTCCTCGGAAGTAAAGGGGGACATGGAATATGCTCCCGGCAGGTCCACCGCTATCAGTTCCTCTCCGCCGTCATAGAAATTCTTCCTGATCGGGCTCTCCTTCCTGTCTACGGTAACTCCGGCCCAGTTGCCGATCTTCTCATGTCTTCCCGTCAATGCGTTATACATTGTGGTTTTGCCGCTGTTCGGATTACCCGTCATCGCAAGTCTCATATCCGCTCTCCTTATTTAATATATTAGTTAAGGCTAACCCCGGTGCAAAAAATAAGTCCGCCCGGACCATTTATCAGATGATAATGGTCTGAGCGAGCTCTCTGTCGATGTTGTATCTCGCATCCTTGACGGAGATCACGAGGTTACGCTTTTTATCGATGACCGTGATCTTCTCTCCGCCGTAACATCCGAGTGTGAAGAGAAAATCCTTCATCTCCTCGTCATCCGTATCGATGCTGCTTATAACATATTCTTTTTCAAGTTCCGCATCATTAAGATTCATATGACTACCTCTTGTTAGCATTCCCTAACCGCTACCATTATATTAAATAATCCCGAAAAGTCAACAAGTTCCGTCATATAAAAAAATCTGTGTGGAGATGTTGACAAGTACACTTGGCAAATATATAATCCAATCATGACAAGTATACTTGGCAAAACAAAAAACTGCGCAGACAACCACACAAACTTCAGCTTCAAAGAGGGAGATCATATGAGACATTTTTACATCAGACTTGTCATCGGCATCATCTGGCTCATCGCAGCAGCAGTAACACTCATGAGCGGGAACCTTTCCGCGGGGGCCTTCAGTGCCGTTTTCGGTGTCATGTTCATCGTTTCGGCTTTTTCGATACGCAAAAAGAACACGAATGACAGATAAAGGAAAAAAATGATATGAAAACCAACGATCTGCTCAACATAAAAAACTTGGGTGTCTGGTATACGAAGGGAAAGCCCGTTATCAAAGGACTGGATCTTGATATCGCACCGGGTGAGATCACAGGCCTGATCGGCTTAAACGGTGCCGGCAAGACCACCCTGATAAAGACCATATCCGGTATCCTGGACAGCTTTACCGCCGACAGCATCCTGCATGACGGAAAGAGCTTTTCATTCAGGGACGAAGCCTTCAAAATGAGCCGCTTCGTAGTTTATTCGGAGGATCATTCATTCGGAGAGCTGACCTTTGACGAATACTGTTCATATGTATTCAAGTCCTACAAAAAGCCGGAAACAGATACTTCCGGACTGGTAAAAGGATTTCATTTCGAAGAATATACCGGCGTGCCGATGAAAGAGCTCTCCATGGGAAACAGAAAAAAAGCATCCCTGATAACGGCCTTTGCGCTGCGCCCGGAGCTTCTGATCCTGGATGAGCCGGTAAACGGCCTGGACTTTCAGAGCACGGAATATCTCTATAAACAGATATACGAATACCGCACCTGCGGATCACTCCTGTTTTCATCACATATCCTCGAAAGCATATGCCTGACATCCGACAGGGTGATCGTGCTTGAAAACGGAACCATAAGCAATACCTTCAAAGGGGATGAGATAACCCCCGAACAGGTAAGAGGAGCCTTAAATGAACAGCTTTAAAGTTTTTACAAAAGAATATTCGGGACATGACTGTAAGAAGCTGCGGTCCGGCGCGCTCCTGTCCGTGATTTTATTCTGCTCCGTTTATTTTTCGGAGATAAAGCTCCCCATTGCCCCGAAGATAATGCATCTTATGGCTTTTTCATTTACCGCGGGCATCATGCTGCAGACCCTTTCGTCAAACAAAAACAGGGAATCCCTCTCGGAGATCTTCACCCTCCCGTTTTCGGAAAATAAGTTAAAGGCTTCCTTCATCACAGCCGTTTCCTTATATGTGGCTCTCACAAAGACCCTGCCTCTTCTGGCCCTCCTGTCTGCCCTGGGAACCCCGGCGGTCCCGGAGATCCTTATGTGCGCAGAATGCATCGTTACGGCCTGCCTTCTCACACCGGCCCTTTATCTTACTTTCACCGGAGTGTTCTCTGATACTGCCGGACTCCCCGTACCGGCAAAGGCGATATGTTCCGTACTTGCGGCAGCCGCTGTCATCTACGGCATTTTCATGACTGATGACTTATCCTGTGCATGCATCATGGCTGTCTCGATGATCGTCTCGGCGGCGCTCATCATAAAAAGTGACATATACCTCTTTACCGTGCAGAGCAGGGGATCAGCCCGTATATCGAAAAAAAGGACCCGTGCGGGGATCATGGGATATATGGCAAGAAGGATGAAGGCAAATCCCTCCTATCTTACAAACACTGTATTCCTCTGTGCGTTCGCATGTATACTGCCTGTCTTTTTCAGATCGATGAACATGCCCGTTTCGGTATTCATCGGCCCCGGGATACTGACTCTCAACACTCCGCTGTGCACCATGCTCTCATCGGATCCCGATACGAAGACCGCGGTGCGTACCCTGCCCTCACAGGCTTCGGGCTTCAGGAACAGATACTGCATATTCATCTTTATTTTCAATCTGTTCATCCAGCTCATATACCTGTGCGCCGTCCGGGTGATATCCGGCGGGATACAGCCGGAACTTATCGCGGCATCGGTCCTTGCATCACTCCAGGGAGCGCTCCTTTCGGCATGGCTCGAGTGGAACTTCCCCGTACACGGATGGAAGACCGAACCCGACCTCTGGCATCATCCCAGAAAATATATCGTTCCGTCCATAACCTTCATCCTCGTGATGGCGGCAGGAACGGTCCCGGCTGCGCTGTATGCATGGTCTGCGATCCTTGTCGCAGAGCTTGTCATATTCTTCGGCGCAGAGAAAATGCCACGGAATTTTATCGTAAAAGATTATAATGATATCAGTTTTAAAAACAGGAGTATGAAATGAACAGAGAAGAAATACTTGAGATCAGCAGGAAGGAAAATAAAAACCGCGACGAGATGGAGCAGAGAGCCTTCGAAACCGCCGGCCAGAAAGCCTGTGCCGTCGGAGGCATCGTCTGTGCGGTCATTGCACTGGTCGAAGGATTTTTCGGAGACGGCTTCAATGCCGGATTATTTGCGATCTATCTTTCCATTACGGGAACAATGCTGGTCGGAAAATACAGGACTCTCGGCAAAAAACACGAACTCATATCAGGAGTGATCCAGCTCCTTCTTGCCGCAGCATTTCTTGTAATGCACATGATCGGGATCTTCAGTAACAGGTGAAAATATGAACGATGAACTCATACTCAAAAATCATCTTAAAGAGATCCGCTCAGAGATGAAAATGTCACAGTCGGATCTCGCAAAACTGGTGGGTGTATCACGAAATACCATCAGTTCCATCGAGACGGGCCAGTTTACCCCGACGGCAAAACTGGCTCTGATTCTGTGCATCGCACTTGATAAAAAATTCGAAGAGATCTTCTATTTCTGAGGCCGGAGTCTCCGCTGCGGCGTCACTTTTTTGCGGCGTCATTTGTCTTTAGCCGGAACACTTATCTTCCGCTGCATCACTTATCTTCCGCTGCATCACTTATCTTCCGCTGCGGACTGTGTGCGGTGCGGAAGTCTCTTCATGCCCCATGCGGCTATCAGTACACCTGCTGCGCATACGGCGCATCCTGTTATCAGCATGGGCCTTATCCCGAAATGATCCAGCAGCACGCCGCTTATCAGATTTGAAAACACGCCGCCCAGAGTGATGGCACTGGTGACATATGCCTGTCCCTTTACCTGGTCCGATTCATCCATCGTACTGCTGACATAGAAGGCCGCAGCCGGGATGAATACCGCATACGCAAAGAGCTGCACGGACTGGCTTATATACATCCACTTCATATCCGGGGCAAATACCAGTATCAGTATCTTCACAAAGAATGCGGCTCCCGAAAAAACAAGCATCTTATCAGATGATATCTTCTTAAGGAAAAATCCTATCACCGCCATCACCGGCAGCTCCAGTATCGCCTGCAGGAAATTCGCATATCCCAGCTGTGTCTCCCCTCCACCCAGATTCCTTATTATCTGGATCATGAAGTCATTGATCATGTTATGCGCAAAATAAAAGCATATCGTTCCGAGTAAAAATACGGAAAACGCGGGATATGTCCTCGCAAAATCAAACAGGTTGCCGTGTCCTTTTCCTGATGCGGCAGCTGCTGAAGCCTGCTCCTTATCTTCTCCCGGCTTTTTAAAGGTAAATACGACAAGCGCCGAGAGGAGCATCGTTATGATATTTACCAAAAGAAGAAGCTTTACTCCGTGTTTTTCGACGGCGCCGCCTATAAATGCCGAAGCTACGGCAAAGCTGGCGGAGCCCAGTCCTCTTGCGAGTCCGTAATAGATCCCGCATCCCGCCTTCTGATATTCAAAACAGAGGGCGGTCATCACCGGCTGATATGCAAACTGGATCATATATATCAGCGCATATACTATGAAGACCAGCCACTTCACGTTTGAAGCAAATTCCAGTATCAGAGATCCCGCCATGATCACAAGTACCGAGATCAGTATGAACCTTCTGTTTGTCAGAGGGCCCGGTTTATCGATGATCCCTGCTATCAGAGGCTGACAGACCGCAGAGGTGATATTTGCTATGGCAAGCAGCATTCCGACTTCCGTATTCGTAAATCCGTTTGCCAGCAGATACACCGCAGCCATGGCATGTATCGTACAAAACGCCGCAAAGTATGTGACATTTATGAGAGTATATCTGAGTGTCCAAAATCCGTTCTTCATATTCTTCCGGAGTCTCCTGTTTTTACCTGACTATCTTGCGCATCCATATTCCGGTGCGGACCATTATAAATCCCACAAAGCTCTTAAGTATATCCACGCTCAGGACGCATGCCATCATCACGGGTACCGAAACAAGGGTAAACCTGCTCAGGATATATGCCAGCGGAACCGACACGAGCATCATAAAGCATGAATCGAATATCATGGTGATACCCGTCCTTCCGCCCGAGCGGATTATAAAATATGTCGCATGCAGGTATGAACAGACAGGCATGAACAATGCATTTAGCAGTATCAGCTTTGCCGCGAGTGTCCGTACCTGATCTGTGGTGTTGTACAGCAGCGGGAAAAACGGACTTGAAAGCGCCATCAGGACCGCAAATATGCTTCCGCAGAAAACAGTGAAGGCCGTAAGCTTTACGGCATAGTCACGGGCTTTTTTCATATCCCCGGTTCCGAGGATCTGTCCCACGATTATACCGACCGCGTCACCCATGGCAAGGAACGCGACTCCGAGAAGATTCCAGATGGTACTCTCTATGCTGACCGCCGCCACCGCATCAAAGGATCTGTACGAATAACTCTGATTGAGCAGTGTGCATCCCAGGGACCAGAGTCCTTCATTCAGCATGAGAGGCATGGCTTTTATGAGAAATTTAATGAACAGATGCCCGGGAACATAAAGGCTTTTCAGGGCTCCCTTTATGAAAGGATGCCTGTCCGCATTTCTGTGGGTATAGACGATCAGGATCAGAAGCTCCATAAATCTGGAGATGACGGTCGCGATAGCGGCACCGTCGGCACCGAGCTCAGGAAGGCCCATATGTCCGTATATCAGAAGATAATTGCCTGCCAGATTGACGAACACCGCGGCAAACGAAGCGTACATGGGAACCTTTGTCTCACCCGTCTCCCTTAAGGTGCCCGCATATGCGTGGGTCACGGCATTTGCAAAAAGACCGATCAGCATGATCTTCAGATACGAGATACCTATGGAAAGCGTCACCGCAGCCTTTGACTGTATGTAGACCACGCTGCTGTCCCTTGCTTCCGCCTCAAGAAATGCCGCTATGAAACGTCCTCCGAGGAAATACAGCACCGCAACTGCCATCAGGGTTATGGTCATATTGACCATGAGCTTTGCCCTGAAGGAATATCTGATACCCTCGTTATCTCCCGTACCGTGATACTGGGCGGTAAAGATACCGATGCCCGCGGATGCTCCGAACACCAGAAGATAATATACAAAGATCAGCTGGTTTGATATCGCAACGCCCGACACCGCTTCAGTGCCGACACGTCCTATCATCAGATTGTCCAGAAGACCCACAAAATTGGAGATCCCGTTCTGGATCATTATGGGCAGAGCGATACCAAGCACAAGCCTGTAAAACTCTCTGTCACCTATCAGTTTGCCTTTTAACTTTCTCTTTTCCATAAAACCTTTTGACCCTGCCTGTATGCATCATCCGGATCCGCTTTCAGTCCTTTATCTTGCCTTGTCCCTGGGGCTTAGTCCGTACCTTTTGACGTATGCCCTGTAAAATGACGAATAATCGGAAAAACCGACAGACTCCGCAGCCTCTCCCGCGGGCACACCGTCCCTTATCATATCACCCGCGGCAATGAGCCTCTTTGCGATGATATATTCCCAGGGTGATGCTCCGGTTGCGCTCCTTATGATCCTGTTCAGTCCGGAGGTGCTGATATAGAAGTTTTCCGCAAGAGCTGGGACCGAAATATCCTCATACAGATGATCGTTGATATATTTGAGTATCTTTCCCGCAGGCGCGTTTTTGCCCGCGCGGGATCCTTTTTTGACGGATGAAAAGTCCCTTCCGATATCCGTCATCATCTGAAGCAGGATCGAATAAGCCTCGACCCTGCGCCCGTAAACATCATCATACTCCGAACTCAGTCTCAAAAACAATTCTTCATATTCCGGTTTTTCATACAGATTGCAGGTCCCAAGCGCCCTGTCTGTAAAGGGTCTCATTATCCGCCTCTCGGGATCGATATCATCGAAGAGCGAAATGGGGAAATTGACCGCAAACCTCTCATAGACCCCGTTGTCCAGAAGCTTCGGTCTGTGGACCTCGCCGGGGCGTATGATCAGCGTGGAACCGTGACTGAGAACATACTCGGAGCCCTCCACCAGATATCTCGCATTTCCCTCCGCGAAAAAATAGATCTCGCAGCGCTCGTGGATATGCATGGTATAGCCGCTCCCGTCGCTGTGCTCCTCACGCACATGCCTGGTATAGATATTGTCGGATTCAAATTCTTTTAACAGATCCATACATGCAAGGTATCACTTTGTGAATGGATTTACAATCTTTTTGATTTATTTTTCAATTCTAATGCAAATCCCGCCATGATACTCTGAATCCAACGATACGTATCCCTTCAACCTAAACATCATCTATACCACAAGGAGAAAAAATGAAATTCAGGATAGCGGCATTTGCGGACGAAGCATCATCATCCCTTGATGGACAGATCCGCAATATGAAAGAAAACGGCGTCACACTCCTAGAGATCCGCGGCGTGGACGGCGAGAACATTTCGGATATCTCCCTTTCAAAGGCATCGGAGGTAAGGGAAAGGCTTGACGAGGCGGGCATAGGCGTATGGTCTCTGGGTTCGCCCTACGGCAAGATATCTTTGGAAGATGACTTTGATGCGCATCTTAGGAAATTCGAGCACGGACTTAAGCTCTGTGAGGTGCTGGGAGCAAAGCATATCAGGCTCTTCAGTTTCTACGGCTCCGAGGGAAAGACCGACGAAGTTTTTAAACGACTCGAAAGATTTCTCGATTCTTCAAAGGGAAGCGGCATCATCCTCTGTCATGAAAACGAAAAGGGAATATACGGTGAAAAAGCACCTAAGTGTCTTGAGATCCACAGACAGTTCCCGGATATCAGAGCGGTCTTCGATCCCGCAAACTTCATACAGGCGGGCCAGGATACGCTTAAAGCCTGGGAAATGCTCAGGCCCTTCATTGAATATATGCATATAAAGGATGCTCTTCCTGACGGATCCGTCGTCCCCGCAGGCAAAGGCACCGGCAATCTCCCCTTCCTCTTATCGGAATATGACGGGGATGTCGTAACCGTAGAGCCCCACCTCACCGTATTCGGAGGACTTTCGGAGCTTGAAAGGGAGAAAAAGAGCAGACAGGCATATGCCTATCCCGATCAGGAGACCGCGTTCAAAGCGGCGGTCGATGCACTAAAAGCTCTTATTTGAAAATAAATGCGGAAAGGAAATGACATGGAAAGGATAAGACTCGGAATACTGGGTGTCGGCAACATGGGACGCGGGCATCTGAAAAACGTTGAAGAGGGACTTTGCCCGAATGTATGCGTTACGGCCGTCTGCGATATCGACCCGGACAAACTGAAAGCGGCTGCAGAGATCGCGCCAAAAGCTGCGGCCTTTACCGACGGTTCGGAAATGTTAAAGAGCGGACTGATCGATGCGGTGCTCATCGCAGTGCCCCACTACGATCATCCGAAATATGCCATGGAAGCTTTCGAAAACGGCATCCATGTGCTCATAGAAAAGCCCGCCGGCGTCTATACCCGCCAGGTCAGGGAGATGAATGAAGCCGCGGAAAAGAGCGGTCTTAAATTTGGTATCATGTTCAACCAGCGCACCAATCCCCTCTATATGAAAGCCCGTCAGATCGTCCGCAGCGGTGAGCTCGGCGAGCCCAAGAGACTGGTCTGGATCATCACCAACTGGTACAGGACCCAGAGCTATTATGATTCCGGAACCTGGAGAGCCACATGGGACGGCGAGGGCGGAGGAGTCCTCCTCAATCAGGCGCCCCACAATCTGGACCTGTGGCAGTGGATCTTCGGCATGCCAAAACGCATAAGGGCATTCTGCTCTGTCGGAAAATACCATGATATCGACGTTGAAGACGATGTGACCATTTACGGAGAATATGAAAACGGCGCAACGGCGGTCTTCATCTCGACAACGGGAGAAGCCCCCGGAACAAACAGACTGGAGATCTCAGGCGATAAGGGCAAGATCGTCATAGAAAACGGAATCCTTAAGTGGACAAAGCTAAGGACTCCGGAAAGAGAATTCTGCTTTACCTGCGAATCCGGCTTTGCATCCCCCGAGACAGAATATGAAGAGTATACAGATGAAGCTCCCGACGGCCATCCCGAGATCCTGAATGATTTTGCGGATTCTGTCCTTAAAGGCACCCCCATGCTCGCTCCCGGTTATGACGGGATCAATTCTCTCTCCATATCAAATGCGGCATATCTGTCTTCATGGACAGATGCCTGGGCTGATATCCCGGTAAATGAAGAACTCTTTGAAGAGCACTTAAACAGGCTCCGTGAAAATTCTAAAAAAAAAGCAGGAAAATAATAAAACGGGCCCCGGAGCCCGTTGAAGAACTCAGGAAAAGATGGAGGATCAGGTGGTAAAAAGCACTTCTTTGTTTATCCTGTTCAGAACATGCTTTTTATCACCGCTCCAGAGAGGCGCCGTGAGGATCTTCTTATCACCGTCTCCCGTGAGGCGGTGTATCACGACCCTGTCCGGTATCAGTTTTACGCACTCTTTCAGGATATCTATATATTCATCCTCCGTAAGAACGGAGAATTCTCCTTTTTCATACATACTCTCAAGGACGGTTCCTTTAAGCACATGCAGGAGCTGAAGCTTTATTCCGTCCGTCCCCGCATCGCATACATACTTAACGGTTTCATACATATCATCCCTTGTCTCCCCGGGAAGTCCCAGGATCACATGGGTGATCACCTCGATGCCTCTTTTTTTCAGTTCGGACAAAGCCCTGTCATATACCTTAAGGTCATAACATCTGTTAATGAGCTTTGCGGTATTTTCATGGATCGTCTGAAGTCCAAGCTCGGTCCATACAGGTTTGATCCGGTTAAGCTCCTCCAGCAGATCAAGGACCTCCTCAGGCAGACAGTCCGGCCTTGTTGCGATGCTGAGCGCCGCAACATCCGGATGGGCTATCGCCTCTTCATAAAGCTGCCTTAATCTTTCTGTGGGTGCGTATGTTCCGGTAAAAGACTGGAAATATGCGATGTATTTTCCGTCCTTTATCTTTGAGGATACCTTTTTTCGGGCCTCTTCTATCTGGTCCGTGACAGACATCAAAGGATCTGTCGAAAATTCCCCGCTCCCTCCCGCGGAACAAAAAATGCAGCCCCCCGTCCCAACAGTTCCGTCTCGGTTGGGACAGGTAAAGCCGCCGTTTATCGATATCTTATAAACTTTACATCCGAATCTTTCGCGAAGATATCCGTTCAGCAGAGTCATTATACGGTCAATCCCTCAAGGAAGCTCTTTACCTCGGAAGTCACGACATCAAGATGTCTTCCGTAACAATGATCGTCGCCTTCTACAAAGACCGCCCTGCAGTCGGAATATTTTCCCGCAGCATCCTCAGAATACGATACCGGGACCGCTTCGTCCTCGGTACCGTGGATGATGAGAGTCTTTCCCTTATAACGTCTGATGCACTCATCCACATCTATGGTCTGGGCTACTCTTACATAGTTGCCGTCAAGTCCTCTTCCGTCCCAGCTCTTAAGCTCAGCCGGAATGTGATCGGGATCGAAGGGAGTTCCCAGAAGGTTCCCCTTCTTTGCACCGTCAGCTATCACTATGGCGGGAGAAAGAAGGATCAGCGCCTTTATGACATCCCTCTCCATCGATGCAACAAGGATCGACAAAAGTCCGCCCTGTGAATGTCCGCAGAGGTAAATATCTGTCACAAAATCAAGAGACTTTGCGTAGTCTATCGCGGTCATGGCATTGGATGCCCATTTGTAGAGGGTATGTTTTCTGAACTCACCCTCGCTTTTTCCGTGTCCGTACATATCAACGCGCAGGGTTGCGACCCCCGCTTCGTTCATGGCTTCCTGAACCGCCGTGATATGTGCTTCCTCGCTGTGTCCCGTAAAGCCGTGGATGATAACGCATATGGGACACTTGTCCACAGGTGCCGCGGGCATATCAAGGTATGCGTTCAGTCTGATGCCGTCATCTGTCAAAAACATATTAAACCCCTTATTTTAAGAGCATTTCGAATTTCTCTTCGTCATGCATGTTGCTGACCACATCGGATATCTCGTGGACCAGCTTCTCGATCCTGTCATTGGCGATGGAACTGCTCTCAGAGAGCTTGCCCACTTCGTTGGCTACGATGGAGAATCCTCTTCCGTGCTCCCCTGCTCTTGCCGCTTCTATATTGGCATTAAGAGACAGGATCTTCTGGCTGTTCTGGATCCTCTTGAGCTCCTGAGTGGACTTCATGATCTCGCCTACGATGGATGAAGTCTTCTCAACGCCCTCTTTGAGTCCTACCACTATGGACCTTACGTATTTGCGCTCAAACTCCGCGTTGATGAACTCGTTGAGCACCTGTCCGAGAAGATTGGCTGCGGCATTTATGGATTCTTCGGTGCGTACGTTTACCTTCTGAAGAGCCTTTATATATGTTTCCTCGTCTACGCCTATCTCTCTTGCAATCTTCCTGAAAGCCTCCTCATCGGGCTCCTCCGGGAGAACCTGGCCTCCGATGACGGAACCCAGCTTTTCACCCTTTACCACAAGATCTATCCCGAAATCGATCAGTCCGGCATGACAGTGGTAAACTCCGTTTCCTTCTCTGTCACACTTCATGCATCTGCGGAGTCCCTCTTTACTGCCTCTGGTGTATTTGATGCAAAAATCGGTGAAGTTATAGCACTGGGATATATATTCGCCGTCGGCATCCACAGCCACGGTAGCAAGTCCGGTAGCTGTTGCCCAGTTTCTCATGATAGCTTCGAACTCATCCATATTGACAAAATCCTGAATCTTCATACGCCCCGTCCTTTTCCGAATATCTGATCTGCGGTTACCGGTCTAAAGTGAATATATTATACCATATCGGCGGGATTTTGGGGTATCAGTCTGTTCGGGGCAGATCAGGCTGCAAGATCTCTTCTGTCAAAATATATGACCGCACCCGCCACGCAGCAAAGAAGTATCAAAAGTCCGCACACAACAGCCTTTGCAGGTATTTCACTGCCGGAGAAGATCTCCGATGCATTGACATATGAATAAGGACCTGCGAACAGATAATCCTTCATATCGGGAACGATCCTGCCTATCAGATCATATACATAAAAAACAAGCGCGATGCCGATTCCCATACCCATGCGGTTTTTCCCGGAAAGAGACGATATGGCAAAACAGATTCCGCCGATCTCCGCATTCATCACAAAGCTCATCATCATAAATCTCAGGAATTCCTCAGCAGGGATCTCTTCCCCCAGGATTACAAAGCCCAGCAGATACAAAAGCCCGCAGATAAGCGTAAAGACCGCGAGATCTATGACCACGCAGAGTCCCTTGGCGAGCAGTACCTTCCTGCGGGATATGGGAAGCGCGAAGAGGAATTCACCGCTGTGTCCCTCTTCTTCCTTGGATATGATGCCTATGGCAAGTATGGCGGCAAACATTCCTCCGCCCAGTCCGTGGACCGTCCCGACCTCGGTCGCAAAATATCCCTTTAAGGTGGCGATGCTGAGCGTGCTCATTCCGAATGCATCGGAAAAAGCTCCCATATTTGAAAATGCATCCGCCATTTCCTGCATGTCACCCTGCATGCTGCTGTAGAGTAGTATGCAGGCAAGCCCCATGCCGCCCACAGACAATGCCCAGATGAGCAGGGTCTTAAGGTTCATCTTCATCTCCCGTAAAAATACATATTTCATATGATCACTCCTCATCTTCATAAAACTTAAGAAACGTATCGTCGTCGATCTTCGGATCGTCCAGCATGGTGAGCATCCCGTCCCTCATGATCGCGGCATTTTTGCAGTATTTGTTCACCTCTGAGAGAACGTGGGTGGAAAGAAGACATGTGGCACCCTGTGCGACATACCCGTTTATCAGTTCAAAGAACTTCTTCTGTATCAGCGGATCGAGGCCGCTGGTAGGCTCATCAAAGATAAAAAGCTTCGGCCTGTGCTGCATCGCGCACACTATGCTGACCTTTTTCCTGTTTCCGAGGGACAGTTCCTTTATCCGCCTGCCCGTATCGAGCTTGAGTTTTTCGGATATGATCCCCGCTTCCTCCGTACAATCCATGCCTCTTACGTCCGCCGCATACCTGATGACATCGGATACCTTCATGGATCCGTAAAACCATGCTTCCGACGGCATGTATCCGCATTCCGCAAGGATCTTCCCATGCTCCTTTCTGCTGTCATACCCGAGTATCCTGATCTCACCGGAATCCGGCTTTATGAATCCCAGCATGGACCTGATGGTGGTTGACTTGCCGGCGCCGTTTGGACCGATGAAACCGAATACATCACCCTCTGCAACCGTAAAGGAGACATCTGTAACTCCCCTGTTTTTTCCGTATGTCTTGGTCAGACCTTTTATCTCAATAACATTTTTCATATGTTCTTCTCCCTTCACCTTATGATTATCAGAAAAAAAATACGGGAACAATATCTGTTCCCGTAAAGTGCACTTTATGACCGCTATCATTCACTTTTTTTATGTTCCGACTGGAAAAGCTTCAGGTCCTCATTCAGCTTTTTGTCATCTATCTTCCTCTTGGTCCTGTAGATCAGGATGACACAGAAGTAGAGAAAGAGCACATACAGCACGAAGATGAGCGTCGCCGGAACGGACCTGTCAAACCATCCGCCAAAATACGACACTCCCGTATATATAAGGGTACATACCGCCATTCCGATGATCTCTCTGAAGCCGAATTCTCCGGATTCATCAAAATCCCCGAACAGATACACCTGGAGATATCCTATGACATAGCAGGTCAGGATCATCTCCGCCATATGGATCATGCCCGCTTCAAATATGCCTCCCGTCATCCTGTATACGCAATAGAAGAAAAGTATCGCAAAAAAATACAGGCATGCCTTGAACTCTATCCCTATCTCTGTTGTCAGGTATCTTTCCCAAAGGGAAAGCTTATTATTTTTTTTCATTTATCTCTCCCCCTTAAGTACCTTTCTGAATTCCACGGCATATCTTCTTGAGATGATGATGTGCTCCCCTCCTTCGAGGCAGGCATCGATCCTGTTTGACGACATTCCCTTAAGGGAGACGACTTTGTTGATGTTGATGATCATGGATCTGCTGCATCTGAAAAATGTTTCTCCGCCCGCTTCTTCCATAAATGAATTAAGTGTCCCGTCCAGCTTTATGACAGCTTTGTCGGTATAGGCAAATACCTTGTCATCCACGGATTCAAGATACAGTATATCCTCCGCATCGAAGCATATGCTCCCTTCATCCGTCCTGCCCCAGAGTTTGCTTTTTTCCCCATTTAGGATCGATATTATCTTGCTCACGGGGGGAGTCATTTCCCTGTACCTTACGGAAATACTCTCTTCTCCCTCCGATATCCTGACGATATCTATCTTCATCATCTCTCCGTTTTATAAAGCCATGATGCATTTATGACATGGCCGTCATGATCTTACGTCCACTTTCTGAATATCAGGCAGGCATTGTGTCCTCCGAACCCGAAGGAATTGGATGCAGCGTATTCCATATCGGGATTGCTCTGCGCCTTTCCAAGCACAAAATTAAGATCGCATTCGGGATCGAATTCCTTATAGCCTGTCATGGGAGGCATCATTCCCGTCTCAAGTGCCTTGACCGTTATCAGTGCTTCAAGCGCTCCGCTTGCTGAAAGGAGATGTCCCGTCATGGACTTGGTAGATGAAACATAGGGCCTTTTTCCGAACAGTTCATTCACAGCCCTGCTCTCTGTCCTGTCATTTATGACGGTAGAGGTTCCGTGGGCATTGATATAGGCGATCCTGTCAGCACTTATCCCGGCATCATCCAGGGCTTTTTGCATAGCTCCTATACATGTCAGATTCTCATAATCCGGAGCCACCGGATTATACGCATCGCAGTTGCATCCGTATCCGGCTATCTCGGCATAGATTCTCGCACCGCGGCTCTTTGCATGACTTAAGGATTCAAGGATCAGCACCGCTGCTCCTTCTCCAATGACAAAACCGCTCCTCCTCTTATCGAAGGGGATCGAGGCATTGTCCGGATCATCGCCCTTATGAAGCGCCTTCATTGCCGAAAAACCCGCCACGGGGAAGGGAATGATGGATGCATCCGATGCGCCCGCCGCCATTATATCCTCATATCCGTATCTTATCTTGATATATGCTTCTCCTATGGACATAGCACCACCGCTGCAGGCCGATACGGAAGCCATGTTGCTGCCTTTTGCGGAAAGGTCTATCGCAACTCTTCCGGATGCCATATTGGGAAGTATTGAGGGGATCATCATGGGAGACATCCTGGAGGGGCCTTTTTCCTTCATGACCCTCAGCCCGTCTTCGATCTTCTCGACACCGCCCATGCTGTTTGAGATGTAGACACCGAATCTGTCACTGCAGACCGTATCCGGATTAAGGCCGCTGTCCTTATACGCCTGAGATGCGGATACTCTTGCCATATTTATGAATCTTGAATCAAAGAGAAGATCTCTTTTGGGCAGTGAACTGAAATCCGCATCCTTTACCTCAGCGGCAAGCTTTGCATCAAAGCCCTCCGTATCAAATGATGTTATGAGACCGATGCCGTTTTTTCCGTTTTTGATATTTTCCCAGAGCGTATCAGGGTCGCTTCCCAGCGAAGCCATGACCCCAAGTCCGGTGACGACCACTCTTTCAGCCATAGGTATTCCTCCGGCACCTACCTTCTGTGCACTCATCTTATATCGAAAGAAGATCCGATATCTTTTCGATATGACTTATCTTTACTTTTTCATTCTTCTTAAGCGCGGTGGAACGGATGAATCCGTCAACGGATCTTCCCGCACCTATCGTGATAAACTCATTTATCCCATCGGTCAGCATATTTTTGACGATCTCTTCAAATCTGACCGGACTGTATAACTGCCTGACAAGAAGAGTTCTGACATCCGTGTCGGATCTGTTCCCCGTGCAGTTAAAATACATCGCCGCAGAGGGCTTTAGTATCTCGTATCCGTCAAGCTCCTCAGCCAGTTTTCCGGAGGCATCTTTAAGAAGCGGTGTATGAAATGCTCCGGTAACGCTGAGTCTGACCGCCTTTTTCGCACCCTTTTCCAGGCAAAGCGCGGCGCATTCATCAAGCTGCTTATTATCGCCGGCTATCACGATCTGATCCGGTGAATTGTAATTGGAGATCCATACCTTATCAAACTTACTGACCGCATCTTCAAGAGCTTCACGCTCCATGAACATGATCGCCTGCATCCCGGTATCCTTGTCCTTAAGCGCTTCGTACATGAGCTCCGCTCTTTTTTCAAGGATCCTGAGCGCCCCTTTTGGTCTTATGGAATCCGTGCTTCCCAGTGCCGTATACTCGCCGAGGGAAAGCCCCGCGCAAGCATCCGGTGTTATTCCTTTCTGTCTGAGCAGTTCGGAGAGGATATATCCGAACACAAAATTTCCCGGCTGGGAATAACGCGTATCATGTATCCGATCGCTTTCCGCGACATATATGCTCTTTATGTCAAATGAAAGATTAAGTCCGTCAATAAAGTTCGAAGCAAAGGAGCTTTGTTCGTAAAGTTCCTTAAGCATGCATGCATATTCACTTCCCTGTCCGGGAAAAATAAATGCTCTCATCAGTCTCTCACCTTCCTGTCCCATCTTCTTATCCGTTCATACCTTGATTCGATAAGTTCTGCGGTATCTTTTTTCATAAGAATGTCATACTGCGAGATCAGATGATCCCTGATACCTGCAGAATCTGTTTCAAGGTCTCCGCTTTCTTCGATGATGCAGTCTATGATACCGTCTTCAAGAAGATCCGAAGCCATGATCCTCATTTCCTTCAGGAGCTCATTCCCGACAGGTTCATCCCTTCTCATTATCTTCAGATATGATTCGGGTGATATGACCGTATAAACGGAATTTTCAAGCATTGCCAGGGAATCGGAAACAGAGAGCGCAAGAGCGCCTCCGCTGGATGCCTCACCGATGACGACGGAGATCACCGGGGTCTTAAGATCGGAAAACCTGACGAGGCACCTGCTTATCATCCCCGCCTGTCCGTTCTTCTCGGAATCAACGCTGGGACATGCCCCGGGGCTGTCTATCATGTTTACAACGGGAAGCCCAAGCCTCTCCGCAAGATCCGCCATCCTCAGGACCTTTCTGTAGCCCGAAGGTTTGGTCATTCCGTAATTGCATTCTTCTATCTCATCGACGGATCTGCCCTTGTTCTGTATGTTAAAAACAAAGCTTCTTCCGCTTATAAGGCCTATTCCGGATATTATGGACGCATCATCGCCTCCGATCCTGTCACCCTTTAATTCGACATAAGAATCAAACAGTCTTCCCAGATGATCGGCGCCCTTAAGCCTCCCGATATCCCTGACACATTTAAGGACCTCTTTCAGATCCTTTGAGGCAGTATCTTCTGCAGAGGTCTTCCCATAGAGCGGATCTTTTCCGGAAATGACACCGGGGTCATTTTTTCGGACAGACAGGATGCCAAGTATCTTTTTAAGAACATCCCTCATCTCCTCCCGGGGAACGATCATATCCACATTTCCGTACTTTTCATTAAAAAGATCTGTCTGGAAATCCTCCGGAGTTTTTTCCTTGTAGATATTTTCAACTATGGTCTTTCCGGAAAAGCCTATGCGGGCACCCTTCTCCGCTATATTGATATCACCCGCAAGTCCGAAGGAAGCCGAAACGCCTCCCATGGTAGGATCCGTAAGGCATGATATATACAGCCCGCCGCTGTCCCGGAACCGCTTTACGGATGCGCTGACCTTGGCCATCTGTACAAGTGCAAAGAGCCCTTCCTGTATCCTGGCTCCGCCGCTTGCGCAAAAAAGGATCACCGGCATCTCTCCGGCGGCATATTCAAAAAGTTCTGTCACAGCTTCGCCGACGGATACGCTCAGGGTTCCCATCATGAATCCCGGATCCATGACACCGATCGCGGCGGATATCCCGCCTATCCTGCAGATGCCGGTAACAACGGCTTCTTCAAGTCCTGTCGCCGTAACCGCATCCCGCATCTTATCCCCGTAGCCGCACCTGTCCGAAAGATCTGTCTTTACCAGGTCAAATCCGACAAATGTGCCTTCGTCGACTATGCTCTTTATCCTCTCCTCAGCAGTCATGTTCGGTAATCCCTTTAGTCGCTTACGCCCTTGCTCTCGAGAAGATCGATGACATCACCGACTGTCTCAAGCTTTGCGATCTCTTCCTCCGTGATCTCTATCTCAAATTCATCCTCGAGAAGAACGGACATCTGAAGCGCAAGAAGGCTGTCGATATCCAGATCGTCCCTGAGCTTTGAATCGGGTGTTATGTCGACCTCTATTCCCAGCTGTTCCGATATGACTTCCTTTATCTTTTCAAGCATTGTTTATCCTCCTGTTTAAAGGTTCAGTAACAGTATATTACATGTAAGGCCCGCGGCTGTTCCGCACAGTATTACCCTGCTGCCCTTTTTAAGGCGTCCGCTCTCTATCATCTCACAGAGCACATAGGGAACGGATACGGATACCATATTTCCGAGCTCGCTTACCCTGTTTACGTATTTATCCTCATCGATCTTTAATATCTTCATTATGAACGGCAGTACCCTGCTGGCCTGATGAGGGATTATGAGATCCACATCATTTACGGAGACGCCGAATTCTTCCTCGAATTCCTTAAACATACCCGGAAGCTTTTTGGTGCAGAGGCTGAATATGGGCTTTCCCTTCATATCGAACTGATAATCCGCCCTGTCCTCTTCCCGGTATTTCATGGCGGTCCTCAAAGTTCCTCCCCCCCTGATCTCCGTTGCATGCACGCCTTCTGAATATGTCCTGATCATGCTGCCAACAACTCCCTGATCGGGATCGTCGCTCTTTGAGATGATGACCGCACATGCTCCGTCGGAAAAAAGAGTGTAGCTTTCCTTCTGGTCTTCATTAAGACCTTCGGATGCTATATCACTTGAGATGATGAGGACGTTTCCGTATCTTCCGTCCTCTATCAGATATGACATGGTATCGAGGGCGGATATAAAGCTGGTGCAGGTAGTATTGATATCCATTGCGGGGATACAGGTACCCTTTGCGATCCTCTCGTGGATCAGAGCCGCACTGCAGGGCAGGGGCTGGAGCATCACGGCGCCCGCGGAGACTATGCAGTCAATATCTTCGATCTTCATCCCCGCATTTTCAAGAGCCCTGAGGGCAGCCTTTTCGGCCATGTCCAGCTGAGTCTCTTCTCCGTTGCATCTGTATCTCGTCTCACCGTTAAATTCAAATACATTGCGGGGCAGATATGATCCGTAACCTGCGATCTTTATATGTCTCATCATCTTACCTTTCTCTCAACTCTCTTCATTTTTCTGGCGGGATCGTATGTATAATCTTCAAATCTTATCTCCGGCATTTCAAATCCCATCCTGCCTGACAGAGTCCTGAATTCTTCCGTTATGCGGTTTCTGATCTCATCACCTGTAACATCGAGATATACGGTGATGTTTTTTCTGTCTTCCTGAACGACCTTATAATTCCTGACGCCCTCGGCATATATTATGCATCTGCTGATAAAATCGGGAAATACCGTTACGTCTTTTCCGTCCGGTCCGTCAAAGATAAAGATGTCATCCTCCCTGCCTTCGATCTTCTTTATCACCGCACATGCTGAGCCGCAGGGACATTTTTCCTTATCGGCGACAAGGATGTCATTAAGTCTGTATCTGATTATGGGCTGGGACTTGCGGGTAAAATCGGTTATTATGGGAACGAATCTCTCGTCATCTATATACTCTCTCTCAACATAGATGACATCCTCGCTCAGATGGAAGCGTCCGCATTCGCACACATATCCCAGAAACCCTTCAGTACACTGGTATGCCTGATGGATGATATCAAGCCCGAATATCCTCTTAAAATACTTCTCGTCATTTTCGGTCAAAACCTCCGCAACGGAAACTATCTTTACAGGCCTGACGTTTATCTCACCTTTTTCCATGGCAGAGGCAATAAGGAGCAGGACGGAAGGAGGTGCCACGAGTATAGAGGGCTGATATTCGTTAAGTTCCTTCAGATTCCCATCCATGCTCTTTAAGATATCGAAATATCTGAACTGTATGGCTTTTGAGTCAATGGTCTCGTACAGATTGTTATCTGCCCTCAGGAAAAAAGCGATCTTATGTCCGAATATGTTTCCCTTCGGAAGAAACCTTGCCAGAACGCCTCCGGCCCACATGGCTCTTTCATCATCGCTGATGATGAACAGTCCCCTGGCACCGCTGGTACCTGAGGACAGTCCCACAGAGATGCCGTCCAGCTTCTCGTCGAAATCCCTGGTCTTTTCCCCGTTTATCGCGATCTCAAGAGCCTTATCCCTGTCGATGCCGACACAGTTAAGGCGGTTGAAATTCTCCATCATGACATGCTTGTCCATATAGGGAAGAGCTTTAAGATCATCTGCGCTGTCCGCTTTTATGTCTCTGAAATATTCGGAGTGGGCCTTTATGTACTTCAGCTGCGCAAGGATGTTCTTCTCCTGGAATCTTTCAAGTTTCTCCCTGCTCCTAAAAACACTGAAGTACCGCCTCATAATAAAGTTCTTAACGACCTTTATCTTCTCATTCATATCTTTATAATACTCTCACTGTATGTATCATGACTGAAAGCAAGCCTGATACCGTCATCCGCCATCTTCCTAAGCAGCCTGTCGCCTTCGATATACGCCTTCATATCGGCCTGTATGAGCCTCGGGAAAAACCTGAACTCATCGGCCTTTCCGACAAAGCCGTTTCCCCAGCTCGAATCCGCTCCGAGGAACAGGGAATCTTCTATCATGCAGCAGAGCTGTCCGTTTGCATGTCCGTTTATCTTTGTGAGAAGGATTGATCCGTCTCCGAAAAGATCGTGATACGAAAAATATTTATTCTTTTCCTTCATGAGCATCTCATCGCTCATGAGCATCAGTCTCTTCTCGAAATCATCCGGCAGGAGCTTATCAAATATCAGGTATAAAAGCTTATTGTTCTTATATGAATCAAAAGCCTCTGCTGAGAGGATGATCCGTGCATTCTTAAAACTCCCGACACACCCGATATGGTCCGGATGAAGATGGGACAGTATCAGGTATTTTATCTCCCCGCAGTCTATACCGTCCTTCGAAAGCCTTACATCGATCCTGTCCTCATGTTTTATGACGGTTGGATTTATCAGGTTATATAACTTTCCCTTCCATCCCAGGTCGTAGATCTTTTCGCTGTATCCGGTGTCGTACAGTATATATCCGGCTTCGGGGTGCTTTATCAGAAACACTCCCGCGGGGAATCTCACTTTTTCTTTTTTATGATGTCTGAATACCAGCTTCAGGTCATTGGTGCAGTATCCGCAGTCATAATACTTTATTTCGTTTATAATCTTCGGCATATTTTGCGATCCCTTCACTGAGGGTAATTAAGGGCTTATAATCCAGTTCTTCTTTTGCCTTTTCGATATTAAGGGTCTGGCTGTAGCCCAGCGTACAGATATTATATCTGGTGATCATGGGTTCTTTGTATATACGGAACAGTTTGAAGATAAACTCTATGAGTGATGATACTCCCAGCATGAATCCCAGCCCGAGCTTCAGATATTTCGGAGACTCCCCTATCTGCTCAAAGAGTTCTTCGAGTATGCTCTTGAATTCTCTGGGCTCTCCGTTTGTTATGTTATATACACTGCCGGACGGGACATCCTTTTCCATGGCAAGTCTCAGCGCCAGGGCGACATTCTCGACACAGGTTATATCCACGATATTCTTCCCGCCGTTAAAAAGAGGGATGCCGATCTTCCTGTTTGCCCTGATGAGCCTCGGGATTATGCTGGTATCGCCGATACCGAACAGTCCTCTGGGTCTTATCACCACGTAGGGGATATCCGATGCACGAAGCTCCTTCTCTGCCAGGATCTTGCTCTCTATATAGTAATTCAGGCTGTTGGTCTCATCGTAATCGTCTTCCGTGATGTTCAGCCTGTCCCTTGTTGTTGCATAGATGCTGGGAGACGATACGTAAACGAGCTTTTTTATATTATTGGCCCTGCATGCTTTGATGACATTGGCCGTTCCATCCACATTGGTCTTTAAAAAATCATCCCTTTTTCCCCATACGGTGGAAAGAGCTCCCGCATGGATGATGTAGTCCGCACCCTTCGAAGCCTCAGTAATGGCCTCTTCGTCACAGAAATCACCCACAAAGGTCTCGACGTTTTCCCGCTTCAGCTTATCGAGCTCAGCCTTTTTTCTTCCGAAAGCTATTACCGAATAACCGTTTCCCGTCAGCTCTTCGATCAGATACTTTCCCAAAAAGCCGTATGCACCCGTCACCAGTACTTTTATCATATCCTTCTTTGTTCCTCCGGAAATGTATATGCTCCTTCATGTTATTCTATCCCATTAATCAGGTAAGGTAAAGAATCGTTGACTACCTGTGACCCTGTGGGATTATAATCATATAAAAATCCCAAAGGAGTATTTTATGGCCGCATTTTTCGGTGCCGACGATATATGGAAGATAAGTTCCGCAGACGATGAAAACGAGAGGGTGATCCTCGTCGGAGTGTTCATCACGGGTGAAAGATCCGGCGCATCAGATGCGGGATCCGGAATGAGCGAATATGTTTCGGAAGCGGATTTTATGCATTCCCTCGATGAACTCTCAGAGCTTTCAAAGGCATGCAATATGAAGCCCGTATATACAGTGACCCAGGCCCTTCCGTACGCGGACAAAGCACTTTATGTAAGGTCCGGCAAGGCTGAGGAGATCGCGGGATATGTAAGACAGTTTGAGGCGGAGAGAGTTATCTTTAACGATACCCTGTCCCCTTCACAGATAAGAAACCTTCAGAAAGCACTGAGCGTCCCCGTTACGGACCGCACCAGGCTTATACTCGATATTTTTGAGAGAAGGGCAAGGACAAGGGAAGCAAAGCTGCAGGTGGAACTTGCCAAGCTTGAATACCTGAAGCCCCGCCTTATCGGAATGTGGGAGACCCAGAACAGACAGGGCGGGGCATCCGGCGCCATGTCCAATAAGGGAGAAGGCGAGACCCAGCTGGAGATAGACAGAAGGACCATCGATCACAGACTGGCCCAGCTCCGAAGGGAGATAAAGGAAGTCAGCAGGGAAAGACAGACCCAGCGAAAAAAGAGAAAAGAATCCGGCATTCCTCTGGTTGCACTTGTCGGATATACCAATGCGGGCAAGTCCACCATCATGAATTCACTCATCGGAAAATGGACATCAGGGAGCTCTGCAGATGACAAAAAAGTATTTGAAGCAAATATGGTATTTGCCACACTTGACACCACTGTCAGAAAGATCTCACCTGAAAAAGGAAGGGAATTTCTGCTGTCAGATACCGTAGGATTTATAAGACATCTCCCCACCTCACTTGTGGAGGCTTTCAAGTCGACTCTCGAAGAGGTGACGGAGGCGGACCTCCTGCTGCAGGTGGTGGATGCATCGGATGAATATTCGCCCGAACATATCGAGGTGACCAAAAAGACAATTGCAGACCTCGGGGCCGGCGGGATCCCCATGATCACGGTCTTTAACAAAGCTGACCTCTGCGATCCTCCGATAGAATATCCGAGGCGGGGTCTTAAACAGGGTGATGCTGACGGAGTGACCAATGAAAATATCTACCTCTCCGCCAAAGATCCGTCATCCCTGGATCTTCTTACCTCCGTGATACTCGAAAAGCTTGAGGCAGACCATATAGAGACGGAATTCCTGATTCCCTATGACAAAGGAAACGTCCAGGCATTCCTCATAAAAAACTCGGGAGTCATCAAAACGGAATACCTGGACGCAGGTGTATATATAAAGGTTAACTGTAAAAAATCCGTTGCGGATAAAGTCTTACATATGCTGGGATGATCAGTCTTCCCAGATCTCGATGGGATGAACTTCATAGCAGAGGATCATAGCATCATACATTTCGGTGGGCACCATTTTTACCTGATGGTATATCTTAATGAAATGGTACAGTTCATGGAAATCCTCTCCGAGAGAGCCGGTTCTTACAGTGCGGTTTATCACTTTCCCGAGAGGGCTCGAAGGATCGACCGAGTCAAAATCAAGGTAATACATGTTCTCAGGCATGTTTCCGACCTGATATGCGAGCACATCATCGGAGCAGAACTTTTCTAAAGTCCTTCCGTCAGGTGCGGGAAGATTATCCTCGGTAAGATAATAATCGGTTCCTATGGAGAAGTAGCTGTCGCCGTAATCCTCCTTCAGATATGCTCCGAGAAATGTAAATCTCGTGGAGAGCTCCTCCGTCATATGATTATTGTGGCAGCCGATCATTATGCCGGAACCGTATTCGCTCTCCTCAAGCTCAAGGATCCTGTCAACGATATCCTTCATGGCCGTATCTCTGTATTCATGAAATCCGGTGGTGATCTTAACCTCAAGCTCCATGAAATCCTTTATGACAAGAGCGGCTATGCGGGCCTTCTCGATCTCGGTTTCCGAGGTCTTCCCGGCATACTCTTCATGATTCGCCTCAAGGTCTCCGCAGATCTCATCCATCAGAGCGATGATCTCATCATATCTTGATGCATCATATGTATCATAGGAATCGCCCAGAAGCTCATCCATCTTCGATGAATAATCCTCATATTTTGCATCATCAATTCTTTTGTAGAGATTGCTGATGTATATCTTGTCATCCGTATCCTTCTGGATATCCATTCCGTAGAGACGTACCCTGTCTTCTTCGGGAGCCGTCATATTATATTCTCTCATCCATTCGATGAGATCATACATCTGCTGCGTTCTGTAGATCCTGTATCCCAGATGCTTTACCAGTTCACGGGGATTACCCTCGCCTCCCTGGATATATTCATTTACGAGAGCGCATCCGCCGTAATCTCCTTCAAGGACAAGTGCCCTGATATCGGTATTTTCCACCAGCACTTTGAATACTTCGAGTTTGAGTTCCTGAAATTCCCTGTTTCCGTGAGTCGCCTCGCCTAAGGCAACGATCCTTGTCCCCTCAGGTATCCTGATGTTCTCCACAGATGTGACGGCAGTGTCAAATCCTTCGATCCTTCCAGGCTTTTTAAACAATGCGATGCATACGACCACCGCAGCTAAAAGCAGAACCGCAGCTGCGATGATCACCTTTGTATTTTTCTTCACTTTCTCTCTCCTCATAATTTATTGCAAACAATCCTTGTCCGGTTTTTACAGCATTATCTGTCTGTATTTTCCGGGCCTCTGAATGTCAGACAGCAGTGAGTATACCATCCGCAAACTTTTCGTACAATCAAAAAAACCTTACAAAGACTTACGTTTTTGTAAGGTTTTTCACTCTTATATTCTCATTAAGATATCTTTAAATCATTTGAAATACGTTATCCGTACGGATTTCATCTGATATAATGTGAATCAGTTTTGTTTTTGAAAGGAAATCTGAAATGGAAAATCTCAAAAAGATCAACAGAACCTCTTTAAAATATCTCGTGATCGTCGCAATGCTCATCGACCATATCGCATGGGACTATGTCCCCACAGGATCCATCCCCGGGCAGATCATGCATTTCATCGGAAGACTTACGGGTCCGGTAATGGCATACTTCCTTGCCGAAGGATATATACATACTCATGACAGAAAAAAATATGCCATTCGTCTCGGTATATTTGCTCTCATCTCATGGATCCCCTACAGCCTTCACTCCGCAGGTTACTGGCCCTCCATTCGGATGAGCGTCATCTACAGCCTTTTCCTCGGTTTCATATGTCTGTGGATGTGGGATAAGGCGAAACTCCCCAAAGCCGTGAAGATACTGTTCACAGTACTTCTGTGCATCGTCTCCTGCATAGGTGACTGGGCATTTTTCGATGTGCTGTGGCCGCTGTTTTTCTTCATTTACAGAGATGACCCCAAAAAGAAATGGATCGCATATTCCATCGTGGCATTCTTCGCCGCATTCATCCCCATCCTTGCAGGCGGTATCAGCAATCTGTTCCAGATCGGTGTCTATATGGTACCCTTCATCATCACATTTTTCTACAACGGAGAGGGCGGCAAAAAAAGCGCATTCAATAAATGGTTCTTCTACATCTTCTATCCGCTTCACCTGTTTATCTTATATCTGCTGAAGGCATTTGTTTTCTGACAGAGGTGTCAGTTCAGACATCAGATCTTGATCTTTACCCACTTGCCCATTCTGTATCTGATGCTTGCAAAGATGAATCTCGAGAGCTGATCGGCCAGAACTCCCAGCCATATGCCCACAATCCCGAATCCCAGCACGAATCCGCCTATCCAGGATACGAGGGTTCTTATTACGGTAACGGACATTGTCGCAGCAAATGCGGTATAAAGCGTATCGCCTGCGCCCCTTAAGCATCCCATGTAAATGACCTGGATTATCTGGAAGAGTACGACAAAGATTATGACTCTCATTATTGATACGCCGATATCAATGATATGGGGCTCCGCAAAGAACATGGACATGAGCCATCTTGCTCCGAAGAAATAGAAGAGTATGAGCACGCAGGCTATCATGATCCCGAATGCCTTGCAGGTGCGGCCGTATTCCCTGGCTCTGTCCGGATCTCCTTCACCCAGCGATCTTCCGATGAGCGCCACCGCAGCAGCCTGCAGTCCGTCTCCGAAGCTGAAGGTAAGACCCATAAGATTCATGCCGACCTGGTGAGCGGCCATGGAATCCATGCCCATTTTGGCAGCCATGACTGCGGTCGCCATAAATCCGATCCTCATGAGCATCTGCTCGAAAAAGATACCGTACCCCACCTTTACAAGACTTACGAATGCGGAGGAAGACGCCTTCAGCCTGTTTGCAAAAATATAGGGAATGCTCACGAAGGTATCCTTCCCCCTTATGGAGAGGATACTCATAACGGAAGAGACCACCGTACCTGAGACCGTCGCAAGAGCCGCGCCCACTATGCCAAGTGCGGGGAATCCGAAATGTCCCTCTATCAGAAGGTAATTAAGTACGATGTTCACAACATTTGAAGTAACATTTGTCCTCATGGTGATCCTGGTATTTCCGGCTCCGCGCTGCGCGGAGTTTATCACCATCTGAACGCAGTTGAATATCATTCCGCCCATAATGATGCGGAAGTACGTGACTGCGGCATTGTGAGTCATTATATCGGATGCCGTTTCATGCGATGAACCGCACAGTCTGATGATCGGATCCGCAGCAGTCACAAACAGGATGCTGAGAATGGCAGCTGCCGAAACAACAAACAACCCGGCAGTCAGAAAGATCCTGTTTGCATCCTCCCTCTGTTTTTCTCCGAAACGTCTGGCCACCAGTGCGGAGACCGAAACATTGACCGCAAAAAACAGCGACAGTCCCATGAACTTGGGCTGTGTCGTAAGTCCCACAGCAGCCACCGCATAAGAGCCCAGACGGCTCACCATCAGTGAATCCACAAGGCCCGCAAATGCCACAAAAAAAGACTCGACGATCGCAGGCCAGGCCATGGCGATCACCGTTTTGAAATTTTCCCTGCTGTATCCCTTTATTCCCGGAATATTCATATAAAAAGATCTCCCTGTTTTCGCATGTATCTATTATACGAAAACGGGGAGATTATTCCAAATCATTCTCTGTTCTTGAGGACCTCGGCAGGCGTCATGCGATTCAGTCTGCCTGTAAGGACCAGACTGACAAGGGTGTAGAACACCATGATCGCCGCAAATATCACCGGATAATAATACCACTCAAACTTAAGATATATCCCGCAGGCAACATTCGGAACAAAGACCGGGAATATCTTATCGGTAATGAGCTTGGCAAGAGGGATACTGATAAGTGCTCCGATCATCACCGCAATTCTGTTTCCGTCAAGATAGAGTTTTTTCACCTCTCCTCTCCTGAACCCGAATATCTTCACCAGAGAGATACCGAAGGAAGCTCTGTCGATCATGACCGATGTCATAAGAAACATCACAAGACTGAAGATCACGGTGCTCATCACGATCAGCAGCGTATAAAGAGGGGCCAAAAGATCCACAAAAACGCCGGATGCCTTGACTATATCCGCCTTATCGGTCACGGAGTACAGTCTTCCCTCTTCTATATCCAGCTCATGATCTGACATTACCGCATTATAGTAGTCATCATCCTTACCGAAGAGTTCCCTGCTGCTGTCTATATCCATAAATACCGTAAGTCCCGAGGAATACGGAACTATCCCTTCGACCGTAAATGCATGATCCATATCATCCGCATTATCCGTGAGAATGAATTTATCCCCTTCCTTAAGGTCATATCTCGTGGCCACGGCATCGGATATTATCACCTTATTCTTACCCTCTGCCACCTTCACATCTATGTAGGGATTATCATCATCTATCCCCATCACAGTAATATCCAGTGTATATCCAAGTTCTTCTCTCTGAAGCGAAGTCACAAAAACCGCTTCTCCGCCCTCCGGAATCTCCTTCGGAGGATACTTAAAGGTGTACATATACTGATAATGCGTATCCTCTACCGGCCTGTCTCCCATATTCCGGCACAGAACATAACAGTTCATACCCATCATCAGGAGCATAAGGGATATGACCATACCGATCACCACGGTAAGGACCGTCCTTCTCTCGCGGATCATCTGTCTTATCCTGAATTTTCTTATAAAAGGCATTTCGGGGAGTGATATATCCCTGCCCCTTGAGGCTTTCTGCTCATTTTTTATGAGGGAGAGAGCCGTTCTCGACAGACTCTTGTTGATAACGAGATAATTGACGATGATACTGACAAGAGGGGGCATGACGACCGCATATACGATCAGATACGCAGGGACGACCCTGTCAAACACCGGTATGGAATAATATCCGTATGAATCCGATGTCTGCCAGCTGCTCCCGAGCCCGCTGAGTCCAAGCGATGCTCCGCATATCCCGCCTGCAAGGGATATCACTGTAGGCATCAGGATATAGTGCTTAAGAAGATCCTTTTTTTTCACGCCGAGTGCATATAAAGCCCCGATGGTGCTGCTCTCTTCCCTTATCTGATTTATCACGAACACGGAGAGCACATACGTAAACAACATGATCACGATGATCCCGGCAAACAGACCCACCGTTTTATTGATCTCTATATCACCGGCTGCCCCTCCGACCCTGAGATTGTCCTCCTGAAGAAGGAATTCCGTCAGATTGTCGGGCGATTCACTGAATATCTCATCCAGCATCTCATCAGACTTATCCCGGAGTTCCTTTACGCCGTCATACAGCTCCTCCGCCCCGTCACGAAGCTCCATGCTCCCGTCGCGAAGCTCCCCTGCTCCGTCAGAAAGTTCCGAAGCTCCGTCATAGGCTTCATGTACCGCATCATTGACATCCGAGACCCCGTCAAAGATTTTTCCGGCACCGGGGATCACCGCAGATAATTTTACGAAACCGCGTGAAGCATCATTAAGTTTATCCGTACCATCTGACAGTTCCTCCAATCCGTCCCTGAGGCTGACCGTACCATCATACAGCTCCCCTGCTCCGTCAGAAAGTTCGCAGCTTCCGTCATACAGCTCTTTGCTTCCGCTTAAAAGTTCCTCTATACCATCTGTTATCTCATCCCTTTTTCCGTAGGTATCTTCCAAAAGCTCTATATAATACGGATCATCGACGGATTTATAGTCAAACTCAAAATCCATTATCATCTGCTTTAAGTCATCCGCATCCGTTTCCCCGTTCAGAATAAATGCATATGTAAGCTCCTCACTGCCGGCCCTTCCCTTGCTCCGGAGATATTCATATCCTTCGGGAGAAACAAATCCCGTTCCAAAGATCGTACTGTCCACAGCAGTATCCGAGAGTTTCTTAAGAGGGGCATCATAATCTGCGGAGCTTCCGATACCGGTCACCGTCACCGCCAGATTACCGACTGTTATGACATTTCCGACATGTATGTCATGTTCCTCGCAATATCTTTTTTCCAGTACTATCTCATTCTCCGCAGAGGCAAGTCTGCCTTCATCAAGGACCTGGATATCTACCGCTTCCCTGTTTTCAAATATCCTTATCACCGATCCGTCCTCAAGCGTCAGATCATAGCTGAAATGAGGCTCCACGGTAACTCCGGTATTCCTTATCGTTTCCAGCTCTGCATCGGATAATCTGTCGAAGACGGTAAACTGACCGTCCTCCAGATGACTTTCGATCTGATTTTTTTCCGTACCCCTTATGACGATCTCGGCGGCATCCACCAGGGCAATGACTATGTACATGCAAAGAGCGATCATCAAAAAGAGTGAACCCAGTCTGAAAAAATCCGCTCTTATCTGTCTTGGAAATCTTTTTCTCAATACTCTGTTCATTACAGATCCTCCAATTCGCAGGCGGGAATCCTGGTCTCGTTAAGATACTCGGTTTTGACGATGCCGTCCTTAAGGAAGATGACCTTATGCACCATGTTCTTTATCGAGTTGTTATGGGTAACTATGAGCATGGTCGTCCCGTACTTTTTGTTGATCTCTTCAAGCAGCACGAGGATGTCTCTTGAAGTATTGGAATCAAGCGCGCCGGTGGGTTCATCGCAGAGGAGCAGCTTGGGATTTTTGATCAGGGCTCTGGCTATTGCACATCTCTGCTGCTGTCCCCCGGAGAGCTGTGCGGGAAATTTGTTCTGATGCTCCGCAAGTCCCAGCACATCCAGGAGCTCATCCATGTTCAGAGGATCTTTTGTCAGATATTCGCACACCTGGATATTCTCTTTTACCGTCAGGTTCGGAACAAGGTTATAGAACTGGAAGATAAAACCCAGGTTGTCCCTTCTGTAATCGGAAAGAGCATTGTTCTTCATGCCGAAGATCTCTGTCCCGTCCACCTTTATGGACCCCGAATCCATGGTGTCCAGTCCGCCTATGCAGTTTAACAGCGTGGATTTTCCCGAGCCGGAAGTGCCCTGTATTACACACATCTGCCCCTTCTCTACTCCCGTGCTCACGCCCTTAAGTACCTGAACATAACTGCCACCTGTTCCGTAGCTTTTTTTGACATCCCTGATCTCAAGATACATTTTCTCATTTCCTCTCTTTCAGCATAACATTGTTATGTAAATGTTATTTTTTTCCGCTTCCCCCAAAACCGGCTATCCGGCCGGGAGGAAGCGGTCATTTCAGACGATCTGTTTTCTTATGATGATCATTTTTATTGACCATTTTTATTGATCTATTTTTTTATCATCACCAGCTGCACCCAGCCCATCACGAGATAATTCAGGATCCCCGCCAGCCTCTGCTTGGCTTTTTTTACATTTTTTTCATGCTTTATGACGTGGATAAAGGCATCGATGGAGATGTGTGCCATCCAGTGGGACATGTATTCATCGTATGTATAACCGTGCATGGCTGCCATCATGGGCGGGATGGATCCTTCCACCATCTCAACTATCTCATCAACAACATTTTCGTAGACCGTATTCTCCGATGCCGTGAGAAGAAGCATGAAACTGTCGTAATTATCGTATATATATCCGACGATCCTGTCGCTGATCTCACTGTGATCCATATCGAGCCCTTCAAGTGTATCAAGGGCTTTCATATTCTCAACATCTTCCCTGAAGTGCTCTGTCAGGATCTTCTTAAGTCCGTTCAGAGGAGGATCCACTATTGCGGAAAACAGGTCCGCCTTATTTTCAAAGAAAAAATAAAGCGCCCCGGTGGTGACACCGGCATCCGCACATATGCTCCGCAGCGAAGCCTTATTGTAACCCTTCTCAAGGAATTCCTTCTTAGCCGACTCTATGAGGAGTTCCCTGGTCCCCTGATCGTTTTCTCTTTTCATCGGATCCACCATAAAAACAGGATAACATCGTTACGTAACGATGTTATCCTACATTATTCTGCTTTTTGTGTCAATATTCTTTTTCGGGAACCGCCAAAGACCTTTACTATTCTGTTATCTTTCGCCCAAAATATGTTCCGGATCCGGCTGTATGCCGATTCCGTTTTTTACCGTGATTTACGCCCGGTGACTTTTCCGGGCAGAGAGAGTCAGATCGAATAAGCGTTTCAGTCCCAGAGGACCAAGGATACCGAAGAGCATATATACTATCTTGAAATTATTGCTCAGATCCCAGAAATACCATTCCGATTCCCGGAAGTACTCCGCATCGAAATACAGCAGGCGAGTGATATGCTCATGCACAAAGAGAAGAATGCAGTTTAAGATATTGAAAAAGAGGATATGAAATCCCATTATCCAGAAGGTGTTGCAGGACATGTAATTTACAAACCTGCTCTCAAAAACCGGCTTTCCGGCCAGTTCTACAATGGTGAGCCAGAAGAGGATACCCACTATGGAAGATATCACGGGAGTGACGATATACGGACTGGTAAATCCTGCGAGTTCGCCCAGGGAGTCGAATGCGATATCGTATGAATCCGGAAGATACATCGTCCTTATGGCATTGATGGTAAGAAGAACGGCGAGCAGTGCAATCTTTCCGCCGCCCGTCATGGCAGAATGCTTCTTTTCAAGATGATCTCTGTAGATGATTCCCATTTCCAGGAAAGGCAGGAAGAACATCACCTTAAGGGGCACAAGAAAATACTCTATGGCCTCCGGATCGTTTGTTTTGGCGATATATACAGTCAGCAGATGCAGTATGAGAAATACGGCGAGCATCACATAGCTGTTCCATATCCTGCCGAGAATTTTTTTCATCAGTGCATAAACCAGCAGGGTTGCAAAAAGACTGATGACAAACCACATGGGTTCTACGATCGGTCCGAACGCACCGACGGTCACTATCCTGACGAACATATATTTCAGATACCATCCCGAAAGTGAAAATGGCTCCCCTGCTTTCAGGAAATTAATCAGCTGCTGAAACAGAAAAACACATGCCGATATCCCGATATACGGTACCAGCAGTGTTTTTACCTTTTTTAATATATAGGGGAAAAGCTTTGTGGAACGGTCAACTTTGTTGAAGTAGCCGGAGATGAATACGAACATCGGCATGAAAAAAGAATTATACGGAATAAAATCTCCGAAGAGATTAAAGGTGATCCATGTATGATGATCCACCACCATAAAGATTCCTATGGCGGAAAGAAGCATGAATTTCCTGTTTGATTTACTGCGGCGTTCCATTTCCTGCAGATCCCCCCGGTGTGTACGTTATTATACGGTTCTTTCCAGCTTCTTACGAAGATTCTCCTCTGTCAGGTGTATGACCATTCTTCCTTCGATCACTGCATCCTGATGCTGTCCCTTCTGCAGCCACTCCTCGAGAACCTGTACGCAGGATGTAGCTATCTCACGCTGGGGATGATCCTTCTCAACCTCTTCATGAGTAAGATCGAATGAATCTTTGAGATTCTTGTAGTGAAAATCCTGAAGTCCGACGGTAAAGAGCCTGTCATCCTCAACCGGCTCGCCCTCAAAGTTCAGCTTCAGGAGAGTATGCGTATTTTCATCATACTCTAATTCAACTCCGTGGGATACCTGATAGAACTCGGTATGTTCCCCGGCGAGGGCTTCATCCCTGAGCATCCTCAGGAGCGCATGCCGCAGCTGTGCTCCTGTCCAGTACATCAGATGAGCACTGTCATCAAAGGGAAAACACTCGTCGAAATCCCCTTTCGTAACGACCGGTCCCAATTCCTTCACGCGGAATGAACCCGAAGCAAGAAGAAATATATCGACGCCGAGTGCATCCTTCAGCGCATCCGCAAAAAGATTTCCTATCTCGGTCTCCTCTATATGTGACGGAGCCGTCAGTTTTCGTACGAACTTGGTTATGATGCGACCGTATTTTTCATCCGTCGTATCCTTATATGAGCGGATGACCTCTTCTATGGATTCATCCCTTGGACATGTGGTGTTATTGATGGGTATTGAGTTCCATGTATAACTGTCGATCCTGTTTTCATCCGTATCGATCATCATATCGAAACGGCCTATCTGATCGGTTCCCGTACCGACCTGAACTATGGGAATCCCGTTAACTGTCACGGGAGCATCAAGAAGATCATGCGAATGGCCGCCTATTATCACATCGACTCCCCACGCGGGATCAAGCATCGCAGCCAGTTTTTTATCCTCTTCAAGACCGATGTGGGTAAGAAGGACCGTCAGATCCACATCCGTCGAATTATAGGTATTGCAGATCTTGCCCACCTCGGCAGCAGCATCTTCAAGAGTCACGAAGGTACCCACAAGCTTGTCCATCTTGCACTTCATAAGGGTGATCTCTGTAAGCACGCCGATAAAGAGGATCTTCATCCCGTCGATCCTCAGTACTTTATACGGTTCGAAAAGTCTGGTGTGATTTGTCTTCAGATAGAGATTGGCATTGATTATCGGAAATTCTGCGCACTTCTCGAGAAAGAGAAGGTGCGATACCCCATAGTCAACCTCATGGTTTCCTATGGTCACGATATCCGGGGAGAGCATATTCATTATCTGTATGGTGGAGATCCCGTGGAACTCGGAATCTATGACAGATCCGCAGAACATGTCTCCCGCTATCGCATATATTACATTCTTTTCTTCATGTCTTACCTTACTGATATATCCGGAAAGGAGCGATACTCCGCCCACAAGATTTTCATCCACCTGTTCCGCAAGAAAATCTCCGTGCATATCATTTGAATGCAGCAGAGTCAGCTTCTTTAGATGCTTCATGATCTGTTCCCCCCATATCTTACTCCGCAGGCGTTCAGAACATGAAGAACGTCCCGTCATCAGTTCACTGCGGTGAGTCCGTCTATGGAATCGAGCCTGAATATCCTGAGGATCACCTTTTTGGGTGTTGTTATCTCCACCAGGATCCAGTTATCGTCCGCATCCATTATAACATTTTTTCCTTTGGTATTTCCGTATGTCAGTACATCCGGATCCCAGCAGTCCTCCTTAAAGGAAATTATCACCTGTTTTCCGATATATCCTGATGCTATCCCGGCAAGAGATTCCTTTGAAACGGAAAACGAAGTCCCCTTTATCTGTGAAAGTTCGTCCTCGAGCCTTTTAATGCGTTTTTTAAGATCCGACTCGGAAAGAAACGCCATAAATCCCATAAGACCGAAAATAAATCCGAGAATTCCAAACGTATCCATATCAGCCCTCCTCTATGATCTCAAATGAAAGGACCGATGAAAGGGGGATAAATTTCTCAAGCGATCTTCCTTTTTTATCGACTGAAGATACCTTCATCCAGTTTCCCTCGAAACTGTCGACGGTAACCACAAGATCGAAAAGATCTACATCCGTCTCTCCGTCACAAAATGAAAGCTTTACCTTCTTGCCAAGTATCCCTTTCAGGATTCTTCCCGCTGACGAAGCCGGGGTTCCTTCCTTATCGCTTTCCTCCGTTTCAATGTCATCCCGGAGAAGGTAGTCACAGCTTACTCCGAGGATCCCCGCAATGTCGGATATCTTATCTATATCCGGCATTACGGTACCGTTTTCCCATCTGCTGACAGTCTGTCTTGTCACCGACAGCCTGTCGGCAAATTCCATCTGACTTAATCCGATGTCTTTTCTCTTAGTGGCAATCTTTTCTCCCATTTTACTCATGAGATATTCCTCCTGTGTGTTGTTAATGGCAACCGGTTACAATGCCGATTCTAAGAAAAAGTGCCACCCGGGACAAGAAATTCTCCTGTGCAAAATGTAACATGGCAGTTTACATTTGCCGGTTTTTCGCTGTTTTTCGTATGTTTTTCCGTTTTCAGCTTTCACCTGCCGCAGTGCCAGAAACGGGATCCGATCTCTATGACTGCCTCCCCGTTTTTTTCGATCAGATCCGAAAAATAGTCAAACATACGTTTCTTATCTGCCGGGGTCAGCCTTGCGGGATCGTCCATCGCTTCCTCCATCTTGGCGATGATCTCCTCCGCATCCGTATAATGCCATTTGTTTGAAACGATAACAGGATCAACTTTTCCGAAATACCTGCCCAGCATATCCAGGCATGTGCGTCTCTTTTCTTCGATCTCCTCAAGCTTTTTGTCGTAATAATGTGACCCTGCGCCTGCTGCCTCCATGGCATTTTTGAAAAACAGCTGCCATGATCCGCATGAACCGGCTCCGTTGTAAGAGAAGACGCCTTTATCGGATAACACTTCGCTCACCCTGCGGATAAACTCTTCGGGACTTTTAAGCATGTAATCAATGTAATGGGCTATGATCACATCATATCCTTTATCTCCGGCGATCTCATCCCAGGTCTGTGCTTCCTCAAGATCCGAAAATCTCAGGTTTATTCCGACTCCGTCCGGAAGGGCCTGTCTGTTCTCTTCAAGATACTGTGCGAAATTATCTGCCCAGCTTCCGTGGACATCGTATGCAAAGATACTGCTTCCTGCAGGGATCTTATTCCAGTTGTTCCTCCAGAGCTTGGAAAAACCGCATCCGAGATCCAGTATCTTATCATTTTCCTTAAGGTTCAGGGAACCGAAGATCTTCACATACCAGTCGGGCTCAGATCCGGTATGCTTAAGTGCATCCCAGTGTCTTTCATCTGCCCTCTGGTCAAGGCTTATGGTCTGGACTATCTCAGCAACATCATCCCAGTCCAGATCCTTTTCTTTTCTCTCAAGAGTTCCGGAGATGGCAGCTATCACCTTATCCATCTGATACCTGCGCTCTTCCATCTCTTTAAGCTGTATTCTGAGCGCCTCCTCAACATCGGAAGCATCTCCCGCGATCAGATTGTCCCTTATCTCTTCAAGGGAGAAACCAATCTGCTTGAGAGCAACGATCTTCTCAAGTATCCTGAGCGAAGATTCGTCATACAGCCTGTAATTGCCCTCCGAATAACCCGAAGGCTTCAGAAGTCCCTTCTCGTCATAAAGTCTGACCGCTTTCTGGCTCACTCCCGCTATTCTGGCGATCTCGCCGGATGTCATTTTCTTATCCATACATACCTCCTTTGGTGATATCATTACCCGTCCGTTAAACCGGATCTTTCTGTTACGATCTCACCTTAAGGGGTTCCCCAGGGGAAGAGTCAATAACCTTTTTCCCTGTCAACGATATATTTAAGAGGACGGCCTTCGGCATAGTTTTCGAGGTCCTCCAGGAACATATCCACATTTTTGTCCAATGTATATTCAAGCATCAGACTGCTCAGGGTTCTCTCGTAATAAAATCATTCCTGACCCTCAAAAACTGTGCTCTTAAGTTCTTCCGGAGTTATCCCCGTATCCATTTTATAATACATACGGTCAAAATATCCCATGATAAGTTCCATATCTTCGTCTATGACGGCATGACCCTCTTTATGGAAATGGATCGCAAGATGATCTCCGAGTCCTTCCTCTTCATAAACGGGCGCAGCCTTTTTATAGCATTCCCACATCGCCGGGGCATTCACCCAGTCCTCATTCGTGCATGCGGCGATGATGAAATAATACCTGTCACGCCCCATAGCCATGACCACCAGACCGTCCTGGTCCAAAGGGATATCGGACGGAGCCTTATACCGAAGGAATCTGTCGTTGAACCATCCTCTCTCCGCATCCGACTGAAGGCAGTCAAGCGGTTCATTCTTGCCGTAGGTATAATCGGAAGGACCTCCCACAGCGCTCAGATCGTATGTCTTACCTTCGGAAACGACGCTGTAGAGCGCAAGTCCTCCCGCTCCGGAACAAGCGGGGATCACCATGCGGAATCTCTCATCAAAGGCTCCGCACACAGCCGTCGCCTTTCCCCAGCGGGATACTCCGGTGACAAGGGATGCGTCCGCATCAAGACCGAATTCTTTATCGAGCCCCGCAAGGACCGCATCCAATATCTTCGATGCTCCCCATGCCCAGGCCATCAGCACTCCCGTCTGTTCCTCATGCTTTTCCCCGTAGGGATACAGATCGTAAAAAGCGCCTTTGTGTTCCGTATTATCGGATGCTATCGCTCCGTTTTCCATGACGATGAGAGCATATCCCGCAGAAAGGGCGCATCCTGAGGACAATAGAGGATGCATGCATACTATGAAGGGATTTCCGGACGGATACTTCTCCCCTGAAGACTTATCGGGAAGATACACATGGACCGTAAAATGCGCTTTTCTGCCATTTGCCGTGACATTTATCCGAACCAGCTCTCCGCCAATGACTTCAAAAGGATTTTTGACCGAAGAAGGATCCCTGTCGTCAGGCCCCAAGCGCTCATAAGTCACTTCTTCGCCATGTCTTTTGACTCCGTAAACGTTATTTTCGAAATGATCCCTCAGAAAAGAATTGTCATTCATATAAGAACTCCCCTTTATCCCCGTTTTTGAAATACCTATACTATCTTAAATGTTTATATCACCACATTTCAAGAGTGGTATAATACCTTACGGGCGTATTGGAAAAATATGAAACCCCGGAGGAGAAAAAAATGGAAACGATCCTCAAGACCGAATACGAAGATTTTTTACATGCGAACCGTATCAAAGTAAACGGATATCTCAACAGAGTGCTCTGGTTCTTCGTTCTCACCGGACCTGCCATAGCATCGGGAGTAAAGGGAGGCGTCTTCGGTGACATCACATATACCACCTGTATATACATCTCCGTATATGTGGCAGTCATGTCGGCCATTCATCTCATTCTTTTCAAAAAATATCCCGCCAGTACACTTACCTGTATTTTTGCACTGACGGCTCTGGATCTGCTGATCGTTTACATGTCCTACTCCCATGTCAGCATCTATCTCACATGGTTTCTTGTTCCGCTCCTGAGCCTGCTCTTTTGTGATAAGTACCTGTATTATTTTACGGCGATAATGAACTACATTCTGATGTGCCTCGCCACATGGCTCATCTCCCCTTACGAATCGTCCCTCAGGGAAGATCTCAAAGAGCCCACGGCATATTTTCAAAATACCATCGGCGGATTCACCATCGAATCCATCATCATGTTTGTTTCGGGGTATATCATCGGAAAGCTGACGCTTGAGTATTTCAAGGGTCTGTTCGAGCAGTACAAGCTCATAAAAGAACAGGAACGCAGCATGAAAGAGAAAATGGATATCCTCGATTCCATGGCAGAGATCTATGACAATGTCAACCTCATAGATTTCACAAACAATACGGAGATGTCCTTAAGAGATTCCGGTCAGGAAAAGCACGGCATAGACCTGACCGCCCAGACACACACCCTCATGAACCAGAAGATCAAAAACCAGGTCATGCCTGATCAGATCGATGAATTCCTCAAATTTACAAACATCAAGACATTAAGATCGAGGCTTTCCCAGAAGAAACTCATAAGTGCCGACTTTATCGATGTTATCTCGGGATGGTTCCGCGCCCAGTATATAACGGTGGAATCTGCGCCCGACGGAATTCCGAACGTGATCATCTACACGACCAGAAATGTGGATGAGGAAAAACGCCGCGAAGAGCATCTCATCAGGATCTCTATGACCGACGAGATGACCAGGCTGTTCAACAGAAGATGCTTTGATGAAGATCTCCGCGAGATCAGAAACGGTGAACTTTCCGACGATCTTGTCATCTTCTCGATAGATGTCAACGGATTAAAGTCAGTGAACGATACAAAGGGACATGCCGCAGGTGACGAACTCATAAAGGGTGCGGCCGACTGTATCGCTCTGTCTGTTGGCAAGAAGGGCAAAGTCTACAGGACCGGCGGCGATGAATTCATGGCCGTAGTCCATACGGGTGAACCTGAAGAACTGCGTAAAGCGATCGGAAAAAAAGCAGAAGAATGGCACGGTGTTTACTGCGATGAAGTCACCGTTTCCATCGGATACGCATCACACTCCGCAAATCCGGAAGCGTCCGTCGACGAACTCGAGCGCATCGCGGATGCGGATATGTATGCCGAAAAAGGTAAATATTACAAAGAACGCGGCATAGACCGGAGGAGATGAGGCCTTTACCAAGGCTCATCCCTTCAGACTGTTCCGGGCTCTATCCTTATGCTTCCCGCGATTTCGGGAAGCTTTATCCTGTACTTTTCTGCAAGTGCGGGTCCGCATGCCGCAGATCCGACTCCCGCCATCGCAAAATCCGCACAGATCACATTGTATTCGGATTTCTCAAGTTCAAAATTGTGCTTCTTTCCGGCAAGCTCTTCCTGTGTATATTCGGAAGCATTGAAAGAAAATCCTTCATCAGCCCTGAAGGTAAGGGATGCCTTTTTGCCGTAAAGTGTCATCCTGCTGCAGCCGTAATGCGATCCGTTCTCCTGGGGCCTTATATAATCTTCGTGCATATCTGCCACGGAAGATCTGAAATTCCCTACATATGTCGACAGATGCTTGTCTATATAGCTCTCGTGTTCTCCGTATCCGAAATAATCCACCTCCGAATACTCTTTCGGAACAAACAGCCTGAGTCCGAATCTGGGAAGGAGTTCCACCTTGTTCGAGGTCTCTGCGCTGCAGGAGATATCAAGCGCTCCGTCGCCGCCAATCCGGTACTGCGCCTCCATCCTTGCAAAGGGCTGATTGATGTTCCATCCGAAGGACTGCTTTAGGCGTATAACGGCAAAGCCGTCCTCCTCAGTTATGCGAGTCTCATAAACCTTAACGGCCGGGTCATTCAGATGCACCGAATACCAGTCTTTTTTCATGGTGTCATTATCGACGGGGGCACGGAAGAAATTATATTCCATGGGCTTTGCAAGGATATCCGAGCCGCCTGCGCTTATTTTTTCAAACCTTGCGGTCCTTCTGTCAAAAACATATTCTATGTTCCCGGCCTTGATCCTGTATGTAAGCTTTCCTTCTTCGATAACAGGCGCACTGCCCGATGCCGTGGGCATCTTCTTTTCCGCGGTAAAGAGCTTTATCTGGTCAAAGCACACCTCGGCGCCTTCGGGGAATACGGAGTAACCTTCCTTTGCCGTGAAGATAAAACGGATATAGGTATCCTTATCGTATGTTTCTGCGGCCTCCGGAATGCAGATCTCAGTGCTGCCCATAGGCGAAACGGAAAAGCTGAAGGTTCCTTCGCCCGCTTTTCCTCCGTCATATGTGATCTCCCATCTGCAGTTTAACCTGCTGCCCGCATCAATAAATCGCAGAAGACTGTTTATCACAAATACTCCGGGCTTATCACCTGCCGTTACGCGGACGGGGCGATACGCCTGCTTCACTTCAAGAAGTCCGGTATGGGGCTTTCTGTCCGGATAACAGAGTGCGTCCATGCAGAAGTTGCCGTCATCATGGGGCTCACCGCTGTCTCCTCCGTAACCGTACTCAGGCTTTCCTTCCGGAGTCTTTCCGAGGATCACAGCATGGTCTGCCCACTCCCACACAAGCCCACCTATCAGCCTGTCACTGCTCATGAAAATATCATGATAATCCTCCAGGTCACCGGGGCCGTTGCCCATGGCATGACAATACTCGCAGAGGATGAAGGGTCTCTTCTCATCCTCTTTTTCCGGGAATTTACCTATATCCGGAACTGATGTGTACATCTCGGAGACCACGTCCAGCACATCATCAGATGTATCATCCAGCTTGTGCGTGCTCTCATAATGAACAGGTCTCGTACTGTCGAGGCTCTTTACAAGGAGCGCACTCTCCCTGAGATTCTCACCGTATCCGCTCTCGTTTCCGAGGGACCAGAAGATGACGCTGGGACGGTTCACGTCACGGGTAACCAGCAGTCTCTCACGGTCAAGTATGGCATTGCGGAAGACAGGGTCTCCGGCAATCAGTGCGATACCACCGTATGCATTCGGCTTCGACCACTTCAGATCGTTATATACATTTACGCATCCGTGGGTCTCAAGATCTGCTTCGTCTATGACATATAATCCGAGCTCATCGCACATCCCGTAAAACTCCGGAGCATTCGGATAATGCGAGGTCCTGACGGAATTGATATTATGCAGCTTCATCAGCTCAAGGTCACGGCGCATCTTTTCCCTGTCGGCGTAATATCCGGTATCGGGATAGCTGTCATGTCTGTTTACTCCGAAGAACTTCACATGGACGCCGTTTATCTTAAAGATGCCGTCCTCAATAGCGATCTTCCTGAATCCCGCTCTTTCACCTATGAGCTCGCTGTCTGTTTCGATCTCTATCCTGTACAGATTCGGATCTTCGGCGGACCAGAGCTTTACTTCAGGGATCAGGGTCTCAAAGGTTTCACCGTCACAGGCATTACCTTCGCATATCATCCTGTCCCCGTCAAAGAGGCGGACCGATGCATCCGTTCCCCGGACGCTGATCCTGAAAATGCCTGACTTCAGGCTATCATCAGGCTCTGCGATGATTCGGTAATCTTCAAGTCTTTTCTCCGGACGAGAGAGAACATATACATCACGGAAGATCCCGGACAGACGGAATTTATCCTGATCTTCAAGATAGGTTCCGTCACACCACTTGAGTACCGCGGCAGTTATCCTGTTTTCTCCTTCCTCAAGGAGCTCTGTTATATCAAATTCCGAAGTGTGATGGGAAACCTGGGAATATCCGGCAAAGCGGCCGTTCACATACAGGTACAGACAGCTGTCCACGCCTTCAAAACAGAGTATCCTTTTCAGGCCGTCCGGTCTGTATGTATATGTCCTTCCGTATACTCCCACGGGAATATCATCCGGAACAAAAGGAGGATCGAAAGGGATCGGATAGCATACATTGGTATACTGCGGCTTATCAAATCCGTGGAGCTGCCAGTTTGAAGGAACGGGCATCTTCACCGGAAAAACCTTCGTGAAATCATCCGGCATATCGATGATGCTGTCATAATATGCAAAGTCCCACTCTCCGTTTAAAAGCTCAAAAAACCCGGAATCCTCACGTACGGCAAAGGGGTCTGAGCCTTTAGGAAAAGGGATGAAGTAACAATGATCCGGAAGCGTCCCAATGTGGAGCTTTTCCGGATCTTCATGAAGCGTCATACAGCTTTTCGGTGTGTTTTTTTCAGTGATGAGAGAAATGTCCATATCAGTCTCCGCCAATTTCCTTCTTGCATTTTTCTTTGTCCAGATACAGCTTCTCATCCGCTCTCTGGATACACTTCTGGAAGCTGTCATCCTTTTCCATGAGCCTCTCATATCCGATGCCAACGGATAAGGTATATTCTTTTTTCTCTTTTCTGCAGCGGCTCACAACGTTTTCCCTGATGCTCTGCTTAAGGGCCTCGATCTCTTTTTCCTCAAAAGGATGGGCGATTATTATGAATTCGTCACCGCCGTAGCGGCCCAGGAACATAGGCATATTCCGGCTCCTGACAGCCTGGACGAGAGCTCCCGATAAGATGATGAGGGCTTTGTCTCCCTCGGAATGACCGTAGGTATCATTGATCTTCTTGAAATAATTGATATCCATCATGATGATGTAGGTCTGTCTGCCCTCAATCCATAGGTTGCTGCCCTGTGAGACATAACGGGCCAGCTGGGCACGGTTATTGAGCTTGGTAAGAGGATCTGTGGAAACCTGATCTTCGATGGACTGTATAAAGAAGATCAGCATGAAAACGGTACATCCGTAGCAGAAACAGGGGAGCGTTGGCATGAGCAGGATCTGCATGAGACCTCCGACCACCACCATAAGAGGGAAAAACCCGATGTACAGATGCTTTTTCTTCTCTATGGGATCGTTCTCGTGCAGAGCCTTCCTTAAGGCATATATTATAGCGCATATCAGATAGATATACGGAATACTGACGAAGAAAACATCGAACAGGCCGGTCGTCTTCATATTTTCATCTATGAGTATCGCCGGATTTATGAGATATATTATCACCGGAACCAGAACCGCTATCATCACGGGGAATCCGAGCACCAGTCTTACGCCGATACGATCCCTGCCGGGAACCTGTTCAACGGCCATTACATAACGTATCCATGTGTAGGTGATGAATGAAGTTAGAAAGAAATTAAAAAAATTGGTACCCAGAACCGTGAATTTATTAACGGGAAAGAGACCCGAATCCACCCCGGCCCAGACGGAATCGGAAATAAAATACAGCATAAAAGCAATAAGCACATTGTCGTACTTAAGCTGTTTTTCCTGTTTGTCGACGCCCAGACGGTCGTGGGCCAGCATGATACCGAATATTATGACGCCGACTATATTTGAGGATGTGTAGTATATGAAATAATCTGACATTTTTTCCCCCAAAAAAACGTCGTTCCGCATCCGGTAATTATATAAAAATACCACCTAAAATTTAACATCATTTCAGGTGGTAAATCAATGGTATATATAAATTCGGTCATTTGTCCTTTTTCTGGTCGTTTATGTCAACGAACATCCCAACATAGGACATGGGTGTTCCGTCATCCCTTCGGAGGAGCCTGCCGATGGCATGGAACCATCTCCATTCCCCGCTCTTGACCTTTAGCCTGTAATCGACATCATAGGTCTTCTCGCCGGAATAATCGGATATGGTATCATTGAATTCCCTGAGGACTCTTTCCTTATCATCCGGATGCAGGAGATCCGACCAGGATTCAAGTCTGTTCGGAAAATCACTTTCATCGGTGTAGCCTATCATCTTCCTGAATTCGGGGCTCCAGTCCACCGAGGTCATCTTGCCTTCTTCGTCAAATTCCATGCCCCACATACCGGAACCCAGAGCTTCGTGCATGACTCTGATGGTCTCTTTCCTGAGAGCCGAGAGCTTCTTTTCATCGGACTTTTTGATCTTCGCCTTATTGGAATACATTTCCCTGTCGGCAACGAGCATGGCTTTGTCTACGTCCTTATCCTTTACCATCTCATAACCGAAGGCACAGACATAGGGGGTCTTCGCCAGTTCCGCCCTCATCTGCTCTATATCCTTCTGCACCTCTTCCTCGGTCCTGCCCAGGTAAAAGACCGCATACTCGTCACCGCCTATGCGGTATACCTTTTTATTCTTCATCCCGCCCTTTGTCAGGCACTCCGCAACCGTCACGAGAGCGGTATCACCCGCATCATGTCCCTGTGAGTCGTTGATCTTCTTAAGATCGTTCATATCTACCGATACTACCGCAGAGATCTGATCCCTAAGATTCTCCGAATCCGAATAGTAACACTGCCTGTTCAGCAGATGGGTGAGGGTATCCTCCTTGGCGGTCAGGACATAGAGGGACAGATAGTATATGAGAAGGAGCGAAGCAAAAAGCGTGCTGTAATCCGCATCTATCTCGAAAATGATATGCAGCACGACTCCGATGGCAGCGGCTATTATACTGGCAAGAATGCCCTTTCTCTCCGCAGATCCGTAACGGGCATATCTGTATGTGAAGGCGCTTACGAACAAAACGACATAGAACAGGAACAGGATATACGGATAGTACCTTAATATGCTGTCCGCGCCTATGTAGAGGTTCTTTTCGTCAAACCAGTAGAACAGATGGGTCCACTGGGAGGTGTACAGAAACGGCGCACTGATCACCACCGGCAGATAATAGAGGAATCTGTTCTTCCTGACAAATTCCACCATCTCCATGATGGTCAGCAGGATCAGCGGATGAATGAGGTAAATCGAGGGAGTGAGGATTATCCTGGTCCATGTAAGGTACCCGATCTCCCTGGTCCATCTCTCCACAGCCCACATCACGGCTTCTATGACTATGAGAAGGATCACTATACGGGTGACATTTATGGTCCTTTTCTTCAGATGGACATTGGAGTCAAGCATCAGCCACAGTCCGAGGACCTCGGCTACCATTATGTAATTACCCAGTACCAGAGGAATGACGCTCATACAAACCTCCCGTGAAGGTATCTGTTATTCCGGAGAAAATTCAAAAATATCCTGATCGTCGCTTTCGACGGATGCTTCCGTAACATCTTTACCGGCTGCATCTTTTAAATCAGCGCTTATCAGAAGGACAAGCTTTTCATACCTTTGCATCGTATCTGCGTGGAGAAGATCTATTACCGACTTATCCTCCTCTTTTGCCGCAGCTTCAAGCCTTGCAGCCATATCGGAGAGTTCCGAGGCTCCGATCATCCTTGAACTGCTCTTAAGAGCATGTACATAGATACCATAATCCTTAAGATCACCCAAAGCAAGGCATTCATCCAGCTTACGGATCCTTGAAGCGCCTTCTCCTGCATATGCTTCAAGGATGGCACGGTACATGGCTTCATCTCCCGCGCTGTAGGAAAGACCCGCCGAAGTGTCGACTCCGGCATCTTCAAGCTTCCCGAATAATCCGGTCTTTTTTACCTTGTTCACAGATCCCGAAGGTTTTACAGTTGTCATCTCAACCTTTCCCGCGGGAAGATATCTGACGAGCATCTTCTCGAGCTCGGTCCCGTCTATGGGTTTGGTGAGATAATCGTCAAAGCCCTGTTCTATGTATCTTTCACGTGCCCCGCTTATGACATCGGCGGTAAGGCATATGATGGGTGTGCGCTTTCCGGAAGCCTCCTCTTTTTCGCGGATCTTTTTCATAGCCTCGGTTCCGTCCATTCCGGGCATTCTCTGATCCATCAGTATGACGTCATAGTCATTTTCCGAAGAAAGGCTGATGGCATCATTTCCGTTTATGGCCGTATCTATCTCTATACCGGTCTTTTTGAGGAGGTTTTCGACAACGAAGAGATTGAGCTTCGTATCATCAACGACCAGTATCTTTGAATCGCGCGCATAGAAGGATTCCCTGTAGGAAGCCCCGGATTCGGCGTTTTCGTCCACCTTCCTGTAATCGCCGACGGGCTCTTCGTTTTCTATCTTCTGGGTCAGTTCAAAAGAAAACGAGCTTCCCTTTCCGTAGGTACTTTCAACCTTAAGCTCACTTCCCATGAGCTCCAGGAGCCTTCTTGTTATGGTCATTCCGAGGCCGGTGCCTTCGATATTACGGTTCCTCACAACATCGAGTCTTTCAAAGGACTCAAAGAGCTTCTTCATATCCTCCTGCCTGATGCCGATACCTGTATCGGATATCTCATAGCGGAGGCGGATATTATCCTTCTCTCTTGAAAGTTCCCTGACACTTAAGGTCACAGAGCCCTTCTCGGTGTATTTGACCGCATTGGTGAGCAGGTTCATGAGGACCTGATTGATGCGGGTGTCGTCTCCGAACAATTCCGAAGGGATCCCCGGATCGATGTCCGTATTAAGCTCCAGATTCTTGGCCGCCGCACGGTCCGAGATGGAATTGACCAGATAAGTCATCTGGGATGCAACACCATAGTTTACCGGGACTATCTCCATTTTGCCGTCCTCGATCTTGGAAAAATCGAGTATTCCGTTTATGAGCTGGAGAAGATTATTGCCGGACTGTTTGATATTCCTGGAATACGCCATTATATCCCTGTTATCGGTCTCCCTTAATATCATCTCATTCATTCCGATGATCGTATTGATGGGAGTACGTATCTCATGGGACATATCTGCAAGGAAACGGCTCTTGGCTTCGCTGGCTTCATAAGCAGCCTGCTTTTCAAGCCTTAAAACCTCCTGGCGGTATTCCTGCTCTTTGGTGTTGAGCTGATCCAGGACCCTTGCAAGGTTCACCGCAATGATGACACCTATCAGTATCGCTACGCCTGCTGCGATCACAAAGCCCAGCATCAGCGATACCACGCTTTTCTCCAGTTCCTTCTTATCCGTGGCAAGGCACACATACCATCCGGTATTGATCATCCTTGCTGAGACGATCCCTCTGACGGCCCCGTCATAATCATCCACAAACACCATGGCTCCTTCGCCGGCCTCAATGCTCTCCAAAAACGGGGCGTAGGGCGAACCGGGGACATCCATGATATTCATGGGCTTATCAGGATAATCATATGCGCTGTCCGGATGAGTTATGACATTCATGTTCTGGTCCAGCAGAAAAGCGTAGCTGTTCACGCCCACGTCAGCCTTGCTGACCATATCGACCAGGACATCGACAAAAATATCCGCAGCAAGTACGCCAAGGAGCTCATCATCCTTGTATACCGCCTTGGATATGGTAATAACGGGTTTTAATGTATCAGAATCAAGATAGGGAGCGGAGTAGAACAGTTCCCCCGTCAGGGCCGAAGTGGTGTACCACTCTCTTTCGTGAACAAAGTCCACCGTTCCGTCCGCGAGAAAGTCGGAAGCACATACCATATAATTGTTTGGGTATGTGAAATAGACATCGTAGACATATCCGTTCTTATTGAGAAGTTCATTGCTCTTCTCCAGATATGCGTGAAATTCATCATACCCTTCGAAAGAAATACCGTTAACGGCTATCTCTGCGGCAAGGGTATCGATTATAGTGGCATTCGTGCTGACCCATGCCGTAAGTTCAAGGGCATATCTCTGGGCCGCGGCATCATAATTGTCCTCAAGCTGGGAAACAAGGCTGCTCTTGGCTCTGAGATAACTGAAAAAGGAAAGCAGGATCGAACTGCCCATGACCACAAGGACTATAAGGATTGTCATCTTTCCTCTTAAAGTCTTCATGGTCACATTATATCATCTGATATCCTTTTCTGGTATTCCTCCAGATAAGTGTTCAGCTCCCTGGCCTGTATGAGCTCAAAAATATATTCAACGACCATGGTGAGGATGTACACCACCGTGATCCCCACTGCGATCCCGGCCACCACCTCGGGACGGTCCGAAGGAATGCTCGGCGCCTTAAAAACCAGCATCATCACCAAAGCCTCCACCAGGAGCAGACGGAGGATGTTCCTGATGACAAGCCTTTTCATGCTGAGTTCCCTGTCCGAATGAAAAACGAAGACCGGTATCACACCGATCAGGGCATACAAAAGCGGTGAAAAATAGATCTCATAGCCGAAGGTCCTGTCTGAGTCAAACATAAGTCCGAGTATCATCAAAAGGACGGTAATGAGCGTCACGAGAATAAAATACAGCCTGAATGCTTCCCCGAGCCTCTCCTTTATTCCGGATACGATCCTCATTTCTCTTCACCTCCCTTAAGTGCCTTCTTAAGATCCGCCACATATTTTCTGGATATCACTATCTCTTCGCTATTCCCGAGAAATGCGGTATATCTGCCACCCAGCGCAGGTTTTATGGACTTTACCTTCATCAGGTTGAGGAGCATCCCCTTCTGAACCCGCAGGAAAGTCCTTCCTTTGAGCATTTCCTCCAGCTCATACAGTTTAAGCTTTATCTCGCAGCTTTCCTTAGCCGTATATATGAAAACCCTGTTATCCACGGATTCCGCATAATATACATCCACTATCGGGATCTCCGTTTTCCGTCCGTCCGTTTCTGCGCTCAGCTGCCCCTGTCTGGACTTTACGAATGATACGATCTCCCGGACATCATCGGATACCTTATGACACCGTATCTCCAGGACCTCGGGTTCTCCGGCAGGTATTTTTTTAACGCTTATCTCCACAGGCAGTCACACTCCCGCAATCATTTTCTGCAAAAAAGAATAACAAGCATGCCGTTTTATTACAAGGTCAGACATTACGCGGTCTCCGCAGCCTTACCGTCTGAGAGTGTCTTCCACATTGCAATGCTGTAAAGGACACATAGGATGACAGAGACGGTAACGGAAACAAAAAGTTCCCTCTCAGCGCTTCCGAATACCCTCAGAGCCGCTTCATCGCTGCCTATCGCCGAGCAGGCATTGTTTACACCGTGAAAAACGATACAGGGGATCAGGCTTCCTCCCTTATGGAAAAGCGTGACCAGCATAAAACCTACGGAGACTGCAAATATGATCTGGAATACCGTTTCCGTCAGATCCTGTCCGTTCAGCAGATTCACGATATGCCCGATCCCGAAGGTCACGGATGATACCGCAACCGCAGTCTTTATGTTTTTCCGCGCCATTCCCTTAAAAAGAAAGCCTCTGAAGATGATCTCTTCAAGAAATCCAACCCAGAGCATGCTCACGATGTAAAAAACAGTCTCAGGAACCGTATACTTAAGTGTCACTCCAAAGAAAACCCCTGATAACCCGATCAGAAAAAGAGGTATGAAAAACCATGCTCTGACGGCCGGGTAAGCAGGTACTGCAAGCCCGTATCTTTCAAAGAGACCGTTCCTGCGAAGCCATATGAGAAGCATGATACCAAAACATGTGTGGAATATCATTGACGGAAGCTTAACGATCCCAAGGCTCTCTGACAGGGCTTCGCACATACTCGTTCCCACCACATATATGGCTATACAGATGATCGCAAAAGTCACTTCGTTTTTCTTATATATCCTGTTCATTTCTCTTTCCTTTCTTAAACAAAAGACCGGTCACAGCCGCTTTGATCTATGATCACGACTATAACCGGGCCTTTATGTTTAATCCATATCAGAACAGGCAAGATGCATTTTTGCACCGCAAGATGCACAAAAACAGGTCTTAAACGGATTTATCTCATGATATCGAAAGCCATATCATACATATCCCTTGCATCAACGGTGTTGCGGATATAATTCGGATGATCCGGCTCGTATCTGACATATTTTTCCACTTCTTCGATAAGGGCAAGATAGGCGACGGCACAGGCATATCTTATCTCCGTGTTCCTGTTTAGCTCAATCTTTTCTGCGGCTTTCCCGTTATATATCTCAAGCTCTTTTTTCTTTTCCGAAAGCGGAGCCTTCTGTCCCTTTCCGACCGTTATGAGATCAGCCACCGGATCTCCCCAGAATCCTCTCTCGGGATCAATCCATATAAGGCGCCCGTTATCGTAGAGGACATTGCTGTCCCAGAGGTCAAAGTTCACCATACGGCAGGGTGCCTTCAGGAGCTCGTTCTCATTTTTGTCTATGAGTCTCAGAAACTCTTCTCCGTCCGGAGTCTCATATCCGATATTCCTGCAGTCCTTCACCAGGTTTTCCGTCATGGAACGGACCGCCTCATACCAGGAATCGTAAAGTCCGGTCTGTCTGTAGCCGTACTTATCATTCCTGACGGCATGTATCCCGGCAAGCATTCCGAGCTTCTCTGCACTGACCCTTTCGGCCTCTTCATCTGACAGACTGCACCTGCTGAGGGGCTCGCCGTTCATCATCTCCATGATAAAGCAGGCACTTTTTATTATCCTGCATGTAAAATCCCGCATATATATTTCGGGGCAGAGGATATCCGTATACTCCTTCATCTTGGAATACCAGAACAGTTCGGAATCCATCATGTTCTTCTCATATGTCAGGACTCTCGCATCAGCGGGAGGCGCGATCTTAAGTGCGTACTCCCTGCCGCCTTCGCATGTCACTTTAAATGCAGCATTAAATTCTCCGTCTCCGAGAGGGGAGGCGCCTGTGACCCTGCCGAAACCTCCCGTTTCAAAAAGAGCGCTTATCTCTTCGGATGATGCCTGATACTTTGTACTGCTCTTTACCATATTATCCGCCTTTCACGTAATGCAATCCTGCATCCGGCAGCAGGACTTACCTTGTACACTATTATATGGTTTAAAGCCACACCCGGATGAGTGTGGCTTTATTTTATCCTATCTCACGTATTCT
>CAMNEB010000002.1 GCA_946536155.1 uncultured Lachnospiraceae bacterium
TTGGCTTCTTCCTCATCTCGCTGTATTTTTCATTCTGCCCCAAAATCGTATCTCCTTACTCATTTATCTCAAAAAAACGACTCCGATCTGTTCCGTCTCATCCATCAATGATTTCCGTTTTATCCGGTATGCTCCGGATAAGTATGGCACTTATGTACAATATTGATGTAATTATATCAAAATTAATCCACACCATATTCAATAAGAAATCAAAAACTCAGGGCATATTTCTTTACTCAGGTGGCATATTACAGTGATGCGAACAGGGCGCGCATCATGGGTGGACATTCCGATATCCGAACAACCCAGAGATATCTTAACAGGAGTATTACACCTAAAGACTATGAAACCGTTGATAAAGCCTTTAATTACGGCATTTCAACCAATTTCAACCAAGAATTAAGCAAAGAAAAAACCTCGTAATCCGCTTGATTACGAGGTTTCTGTGAGAGCAGGTGATGGGAATCGGACCCACATATCCAGCTTGGAAGGCTGGTGTTCTACCACTGAACTACACCTGCATATTCTGTTCCTGTTTTTTCAACAGCGAAGTTTATATTACACAATATTTCATACGTTGTCAAGAAAAAATTTCAAGGTTTTTCAAACGACTTTTTTGACTTTTCCCGGAAGCCCTCTGTATACTTTATTCAGTGATAAACAGCCCATCTGTTCCGCACTGTAAAGGACGGCAGCCTATGAAAAGAATCTTCCGTTTTCAGATACTCATCCTTCTTGCTTTTATTATCTGCGGCATAAAATTTGATACCAAAGCCGCCTCCGCCGCTCTTTTTCCCACGGCAGATCTGTCCCCCGTCTATGATCATGATTACTACATAAACAGATATCCCGATCTTTATGCCGTTTATTCTGCAGATCCGGCAGGTGCATACGATCATTTCCTTAAATGCGGTATGGCCGAAGGAAGACAGGCATCTCCTTCTTTCAACGTATATGCCTATATGAACAGATACCCCGATCTGAGGGAGGCCTTCAAAGATGATCTTAAGGCTTACTATTACCACTATGTATCCTTCGGCATATCGGAGGGAAGATCCGCTTCAGGAGACGAGGCGGCTCCTTCGCAGACACCGTCTGATGAAGGCGCTGACACACCGAAGGGCCCGCTTTCCGGAATGACCGTAATACTCGATGCCGGGCACGGCGGACGGGATCCCGGATGCATCAGGAACGGAGTGTACGAAAAAAACGTAAACCTCTCCATAGTCATGAAGACAGGAGCAATGCTCGAATCATTCGGTGCGGAAGTTCTTTTCACCCGTCCGGGCGATTCCTTCGTAAGCCTCGAATACAGATATGCCTTTGAAAACCTTCATCCGAATGCGGTCTTTGTGAGCATCCACTGCAATGCACTGCCCGGCAATGCCTCACACAGCGGGATGAACGCTTACTGTTTTGCCCCGGGCAATGAAAAAAGCTCCCTCTTCGCAGCATGCGTTTACTCGGGAGCTTTATATACAACAGGTGCAACCGCAAAAGGCCTGAAGACCGATTCGGATTACAAAGTCGTTCTCTACAGCACGATACCTTCAGTACTGCTTGAAACCGGATATATGTCTTCACCGAAAGAATTCAGACTTCTTACTTCATCGGGCTATCAGGATCTCATCGCAGCCGGCATCACGACCGGTCTGATAAATTACCGCCTCTGCACATCAGACAGTACAGTATCAGCGGAAGAGTCAGGACGTTGAAATACATATATCTGAACTGGCACAAAGGTCCCGCGAAGACCGTCACGAGGTAAAACAGCGGTACCGTGCTCATGCTCACCATATCCCTGTTCCTGCGTGCGATACCGTATATGAAAAGCAGTATCACCGCCCAGAAATAAACCGTGCCTCTGTAGCACCACGCAAGCAGCGGAAGTTTAAATCTGCCTGTATCGTTATATACGAAATCAAATAATCCGTCCATAAACGGGACCAGATCATGGTTTCTGACATCCGTGTATCCTTCCGGAAGCGGCTTGACGATATGAGGCGTTGTCGAGCCCAGAGTAAATGCACGGAACGGATTCCAGTACCCGTATGTCAGCCAGGCGAGCTGATCCAGATAATCTCCCGGATACTTAAGTCCGTATTTTATGAACAGTCCGATGAACCTTCCGGTCTCCTCTTCAAGAAGCCCTTCGTTCGCTCTTGCTTTCACATCATCGGAAAAACTGATTATATAATGATCCATCGCCTGCTGCGGGATGAACTCCTGTATGGCTCCGAGTTCTTCCGGAGACATCTCTTCACCGTGAAGTATCACGACTCTCGTAAGACACATGATGGGGAGCGGGAAGGTCTCCCTGTAACGGTCAGTGGTCACGGATCCTTCGGCATGCATCAGCACCGCCTCTTCCGCCTTGAACGATCCAAACAAAAGAGCCACGATGAGCAGCATCAGAAGCTTTGCAGTCCCTTTCTTTCTTAACAGTGCGATCAGGATCCCGCCCGGCAGGAATGCATAGATCATGTTGTTCCTGAACAGACATCCAAGGGATGCTGAGAGGATAAAGATCATGATCTCACAGACAGACTGCCTGTTCTTAAAACCCTTCCCGGCCTTTTCCGTATCAAGGATCTTCATGAGGCTGACCAGCGCGATCATCGCAAGGGCAACTCCCATGGTCCCTTTCTCCGCTGTAACGGCATAATATGCATTTACGGGATTAAGGATACTTACGAGAAAAAGTGCAATCCTTATCTTTTTACCGACACCTTTGTCATAAAGATAAAGAGATAATCTTGCTATCGCAAACGCCATAAGTCCCATCTGCAGCAGGGTCATGAACTGTATCCCGTACGAAGGATCTCCCAGCCTTATTCCCAGCAGATAAAACTTCCTCAGCATCAGTCCGTGGATAACGGTATGGTGGGTCGTCCTCACTCCGTTTATCTGTGATAAGAGCTCATCCCATGAATCGCCGAAAAAGTTCATGGGCCATACGTAGAGAAATAAAGGCACATAAGAGATCATGACAAGCGCCCATATTCCGGCAAGATACAAAAGCCTCCTGCGAAGCCCCGAAGGAGCGTCCCCGTCCGAAAGCATTCCGGAGCATCTGTCCGCCAGCCCTATGATCTCGGAGGTAAGAGGAATAGTGAAAAAAGAGATGCCAAGACCCGTTATAAGTGCCGCAAGGACCTTGGATGCTGAATCAAACAGCGTTATCGAATAAAGGATATACTGGCTCCATACGGTACAAAAGCCGAGGAGCATTCCGAAAATAAAAGATGTAACGACTCTTGCCCTGTCGGAAAAGATCTCTTTTCTCAGGAATCTTCCCAGCAGAATGGCACAGAGTGCAAAAGCCATCAGCGATTCGGGCATAAAAGAAAAGATCCCGGTGCCCGTGTAAATGCCCTCATCACCCGACAGCCCGCAGGTATACGCAAGTGCCGTCAGATTCAGATAAGCCATTACAGCGATCAGGATCTTCTTTTTGTTTTCCGTTATTTTCTCCATGTGGATCTTTATTCTGCCGCCTTTATCAAAATATCCGTTATAAGGCCTATGGCGTCGTTCTGCTTGCTCGCGGACATCGCCTTAATGAAGCTTTCACGGTTTGAATACAGGTAGTTGATCTTGTCTGTCAGATACGAAGTTGACAGATCGTCCTGGTCGATCATTATCGAGAAGCCCTGCTCCTGGAAGGATTCCGCATTCAGTATCTGGTCTCCCCTTCCGCCGGGAAGAGGTATCAGGATATTGGGTTTTCTCAGAGTGAGAAGTTCAAATATCGAGTTTGCACCCGCACGGGATACCACAATATCCGCCATGGCGAATATATCGGCAAGCCCGTCGGTGACATATTCAAACTGCTTGTATCCTTCCCTGGTAAGAAGGAGGTTATCCATCTTGTCTTTTCCGCACAGATGGACCACATAATATTTCTGAAGGAGTCCGGGAAGAGCATCCCTTACGGCCTGGTTCACGGCAGCGGCTCCCTGGCTTCCGCCTATTACCATGAGAACGGGCTTGTCATCCGCAAATCCGCAGAGTTCCCTGCCCTTTTCGGCACTTCCTGTAAGAAGCTCACTCCTTACGGGAGAACCTGTCAGAACGCCCTTTCCTTCAGGGAGCATATGCATGGTCTCGGGGAAATCACAGCAGACCGTTTTTGCCATCGGAAAACAGAGCTTGTTGGCAAGTCCGGGTGTGAAGTCCGATTCGTGTACAACACAGGGGATCTTGAGTGATGATGCGGCTTTCACGACAGGAACGCTTACAAAACCTCCCTTTGAAAAGACAATATCGGGAGAAATGTCCTTCAAGATCTTTTTCGCCTCGCGTATTCCCTTTAAAACCCTGAAAGGATCCGAGAAATTTCTGACATCCATGTATCTGCGGAACTTTCCGGTGGATACCCCGTAATAGGGAACACCCAGTTTTTCGATAAGTCCCTTTTCGATGCCCTCATAGGATCCGATATAGGAGATCTCAAAACCGGCCTCTTTGAGAGACGGCATAAGTGCTATGTTCGGGGTCACATGTCCGGCGGTTCCTCCGCCTGTCATAACTATTTTTTTCATTCTGCTCACTTCTTTTTCTTAAAAATAAGAACCTTGCTGAATATATAGTTCAAAACAGTAACAACGACTGCCGAGATACAGATCTTGGAGATCCAGTAATTCCAGGCAAGGACGTTTACCGTCAGCCACATAATAAATATATCGAGGAACCATGTGGAGAGTCTCGATGCCGCAAATCCGCCGAACTCTTTGGCGATATTGGGGTTTGTGCTCCTGAAGACCCAGCTTCTGTTGAGCGGATATCCGAAGCATACTCCCGCAACCCAGCCGAGAGTGTTGATGATCATGTTCTGCACCGATGATGAAGAGTCAAACACAAGTCCCGCAAGAAAGCATGCTCCCCAGGATACTATGGTAGTGAGCACTCCCACTACCAGATAGACGAGTATCTCCTCATATTTACAGAAGATCTTATGAGCCCAGGGCCACCACCGGAGCCAGTCCCGGAATTTATCCTCAAGGTTCCTTCTCCTTGTCTGCCCCGATTCATCAGTTATTTTTTCGTTACGACCGTTCATTTATATTCCTCACTGCCTGACGGGAAGATCCCGCATCACTTATTGACCACATTGACGGGATGACCGTCAAGGAATGCCTTTATATTATCATACACCCCCATGACACATCTCGTTCTTGCCTCAACGGATCCCCATGCAAGATGAGGTGTGATGATAAGTTTCCCGGAATCCTTGATCCTGCTCAGAGGATTTGTGAGCCTGAGAGGTTCATCTTCCAGAACGTCCAGTCCCGCGCCTGATATCTCTCCCGCTTCAAGTGCCTCGTACAGATCCGTATTGTTTACCACTCTGCCCCTTGCCACATTGATCAGGTATGCGGTCTTTTTCATCTTTTTCAGCGCATCCCTGTCTATATAGTTTAAGGTAATATCGCTCAAAGGACAATGAATGGAAAGAAAATCGCTCCTTTCAAGGAGTTCATCTTTTGAAACTCTTTCATATTCGGTAACGGTGCTGCTGCCTGTGACGGATGTGAATATGACATTGCATCCGAATGCCTTAGCGATAGAAGCGACCTTTTTTCCGATATTTCCCATTCCCACTATTCCCCATGTCTTTCCGGCAAGCTCGCAGAAGGGAATGTCAAAATTTGAAAATCTGTCCTGTGCACTGTACCTTCCGGATTTGACATAATCGTCATAATAGGAAAGATTCTGAGAAACCGCCAGGGCAAGTGTAAAGGTATGCTGTGCCACCATATCCGTGGAATATCCGACGACATTGCATACCGGAATGTTCCTGCTCCTCAGATATTCCAGGTCGCAGTTATCATATCCGGTGGCGAATTCGCACACAAGCTTTACTTTGTCCGACTTTCCGAGTGTGGCCTCGTTGATACGGCACTTATTGGCGACAACGATGTCAGCATCGCGTGTCCTTTCGGCAATATCTTCCTCACCTGTCGTATTGGGATATGCCTCCACTTCACCCAGAGTACTGAGTATGTCGACGCTGATATCCGGTCCTACGCTGTTTCTCTCAAGTATTACTATCTTCACGATCATCCGCCTTATATTTACAAAAGGCCGAACGCGATAGTCTTCGACAAAACGATCTGTCGTACACTACATCAGGCGCCGGCCTTATATTTGTAAAAAAACAATCTGATTATTTAACGGTTGCGATGGTGGTATGAACCTGAGGTCCCTCATACCAGTACATGAAACCGGTGATGTCTACGGTATTTCCTACTTCAAAGCTCTCAACAGTCTTGTAAACATCGCTGTCAGCTCCCCTTAAATAGGACTCAACAACGAAAGTATAGGTATTTCCGTTTGCATCGTTAAGGTTGAAGTAAAGGTCTGAACCCTGCTCTCCGGATCCGTCCCATCCGTAGGTGAATGCTGCGCCGTCTCTGTCGGCAACGGTAAGTCCGGTGAAAGTAACATACTGGTTCATGTAAGCTGAAAGAGCATCATTGTCGCCGAGCTTGTCGGTAACATCGGTTGCTGTTGCAACATAGGTATCTCCGGACTCGATCTCATACTTAGCGTCTACGATCTCAACTTCTCCTGACCACTCAGCCTTGTATCCGGTAACCTTGATCTTGGTTCCGGGAACCATCAGATCGTAATCTTCCTTGCTGCAGGGCATGTTGTAAAGGAAGTATCCGCCCTCTTTGTCCTGGGTATAGAAGGTTGCGTTTCCTACGCCTTCATTCTCCCACCATCCCTGCTTGTCCTGAACATAGGTCTCGATGGTGACTTCGGTGTCAACATCGGCAGCCGCATAGTCAGCATAAGTCATGACACCTTCAGACTTTGCATCCGCAGCGGGTGCCGCATCTGTCTGTCCGCCGCATGCAGAAAGTGAAGCGATGACTGCTGCTGCAGCGAAAATTGCTGTAAATTTTTTCATAATATCCTCCTGATCAGCCCGTATAAATGTTAACTGTCATTTGGCCGTCGGGCGCCGACCGCATAGCATTGTAAACCATTTGCTGTGAATTTACAACTTTATTCACCTTTGCCGCTTTTTTTTGCCTTAAGAACGTCCCGGAAATACACGATCCCCATGCATATCCAGGCGGCTGCGAGACTGAGAAGAAGGATCACCGCGGTTTTCGGAAGAGGTCCGAGATCCCGGCTCCCCGCGTTCACTCTCTGCTCTCCGAGCCTGTACATCTGTGCCACATCCGAATACATGCCCTGAAGATACTCATCATCGACCCTGCCTCCGCGTCTTACGGTCTTTACACAGTTTTCGACCATCTGACCCGCGGCGTTTCTGAGGGATGCAGACCCGTTAAAAACGGGTGTGATAAAGGTGTTGCCGATATTATCAAGTATCATCCTGACGCAGTCTATCTTTACCTGATAATGCTCACCGTTATCCTCACCGCCCTTTGACAGATAGTCAAGGTATTCGGGATCGTTTAAAGCCTTGGTGGTCACGGGAACATAACCTTCTGTCTCCGAATAGCTTTCCTGCACTTTGTTTGTGAGAAGGAACTGTGCAAAGAGCCAGCTCGCAAGGACCTCCTGGGGGTCGTCCTTATTGAATATACATACGGAAGGACCCTGTGAGATCATCCTGATATTTCCGGCATCATACTGGGGGACGGGGCGTACCACCGTTTCAAAATCCACCTTCTTGGAATCATGTATATCGGAAAGAGGGGCCCCCGATCCTATCCAGGTCGCACCCGCGGTGGAATCCACGGCGAGTATGCACTGTCCGGCATTCATAAAATTACCGGGATAGCTTGATATCTTGAATGTTGAGAAGGCTTTGGTCGCTCCGTGGGATGCGATCTCTTTTAATATCTGTCCGCATTTATCGTTGAAGATCAGGATATTTCCCTCATCATCCGAATATCCCGCATCCGCCTGCCTGAGCATGGTGATGAGCATATTGTCGGTGGATTTATATATGAAGGGGATCATCACATCCTGTCCGTTTACCGCATATGTTCCGTCGGGATTCTGTGCAAGTGCGGCCTCGGATACCTCCCAGACCCAGTCCCATGTCGGAATATCGGGGATCTCATATCCCATGGCCTCAACATATGTCTTGTTGATATAGAGCGCCTCGGACGACCTCATGAAGGGAAGTCCCATCAGATGGCCCGAAAGCTCAAGCTCGCCGAGATACTGCGGTACTATCTCGCCTGCAGAAGGCCCGTCAAAACGTATCTCGCTTCCGCCGAGTCCGTATTTTTCATCGTTTATGACATCATCGAGGCACACCACCTCTCCGGAACCCGTCATATAAGTTGCGATATGATCGGGATATGTGATGCATACATTCGGTGTGGTATCGGTTGATATATTGGTTATGACATCGTTATAGATCGCCGAATAATCCGTATAGAGCTTCATGTTCACATCGACATTCGGATACAGCGCTTCGAAATCTTCGACGCATTTTGCGTAGATCTCAGTCTGGGTCTTGTTTGTATCGTTCTTGGCCCAGAATACTATCTCTATATCCCTTGAATCGTCAAAGCTTTCCGGCATCACAAAATCGCCACGGGCATTTCCGCCGTGGCATCCCGCAAGTCCCAGAGCCAGTGCCGAAAGGGAAAATGCCATCATATGAGATTTGATTTTTTTCAGACTGATCATCCCTTTGTTCCGCCTCTCGATACGCCTGCCATTATCTGTTTTCTGAATATAAGGAAAAGGATTATGAGCGGAAGTGAGATGACCACCACAGCCGCCATCATGGCGGGGATGTTCTCTCTTCCGAATCCGTTCTGTCTTATCTCCTGAATTCCGTTTGAAACGAGGAAATAGTTCTTGTCATCGGTGATGAGCCTGGGCCATACATATGAGTTCCAGCACTCTATGACCTTCAGGATGATGATAGTGACGACCGTGGGACGGCATATGGGAAGCATCACTCTGAACAGGTACTTAAGGTCGCTCGTTCCGTCAACCTTGGCGGCATAGTAGAGCTGGTCCGGAACCTGGGCAAAATTCTCTCTCAGCAGATATACATAAAAAACGCTCATGACGGACGGAAGGATCAGTCCGGTAAAGGTATTCCTCAGGTTCATATTCGTGATGGTGACAAAATTGGTGATGACTATCAGCTCGCTCGGTATCATCATCATGGAAAGGAATACCGTAAAGAGCAGATCCCTTCCCTTAAACTCGAGCCTTGAAAACGCAAATGCCGCAAGGGTTATGACAATGACCATCACCGCGGTGGTGACTACGGTGAAGATCAGAGTGTTCAAAAGATACCGCCCGAGGGGAACCTGTGAAAAAGCCCCCGAATAGTTTGCGAATGTGGGATCCGTTACATAGAATTTAGGGATCTTCTCTCCGTTATAGGATGCATAGCTCTTAAAAGAGGTGAGCACCATCCAGTAGAAGGGAAACAGGACCATGATCCCCCATATACTTAAGAATGCATATATGATGATCTTCTTAATCTTTTCCATATATCCACCTACGAATAGAAAACATGTTTTTTGCTCACCAGGAGATTGATGCTGGTTATGGTGAGGACGATGGCAAAGAGTATTATCGCTGCAGCCGAGGCAAAAGAAGGATATCCGCCGCTGTCCCCGTAGAGCATGTCATAGACATATCCGACTATTGTGTTCATGCCCGCGGCATTAAGATCCGTTCCGAACAGTGCGACGGCATCCGAATATTCCTTGAAAGCACCAATGAAGCCGGTGATGACCAGGTAGAAGATCGTAGGGGATATCATCGGAAGTGTGATCCTGAAAAACACTCTCATGCTTCCGGTCCCGTCAACCCTGGCCGCATTGTAATAGGTCTTGTTGACAGAAGCCAGTGCGCTGGTGAGCAGAAGCACTTTAAAGGGAAGGACCACCCATATGATGTAGAAGCACATCACGAACATCTTGGCCCAGTACGGACCGTCTATGAAGTCGACGCTCTTTCCGCCGAACATGGTGATCAGAAGGTTTACCAGTCCGTCCGAGTATGCGGTCTTTTTGAACAGGACCATGAAGACAAGTCCCACCGCAAGGGTGTTGGTGACGTAGGGAAGGAAATATATGGTCTGGAACAGCTCACGCACCTTTGTGACGGAGCTCAGCGCCAGAGAGATGAGCAGCGCAAATCCCGTAGACAGCGGCACCGTGATGATGACCATCAGGAATGTGTTCCTGACCGCCTGCAGAAAATACGTGTCATGTAGAACATATGAGAAATTATAAAGGCCCGTTCCGCCGGATCTCTGGGATACGAAGTTGTATCCCTCTTCAAAGGAGTATACGAACACATCCAGCAGGGGGTAGACCATGAAAACGATCATGAATATAAGTGCAGGCAGCAGATAGAGCCATGCTTTTATATTGTTCTTTTCAATCATTGCCTTAACATCCTCATCAGCGGGTACCGGCATCACCGTACTTGATGGTGCTCACCAGATCCTTGATCAACTGTGTATTCATAAAGAGCGAGTCTTCGGTAATATGCTTTTCGGCCAGCTCTTTGAGGATCTTTTTCTTATGCTCCGAAGAAATGACGATGGTGTCAAAAACATCCTTCTGATCTATTCCTTCTTTTTCAAGTATCTTCTCGAGGCTCATCTCGTCCCTGCCCCAGAGAAGGAACAGGCCGCGCTGGGAATATATCCTGTCGAACTGCCTTGTGGCCTCGACAAAGATCGGCATATCCAGTCCGTCATCGCCGACCATCCTGGTATCGCTCTTATCCACATAGTGCTGGAGCCATCTGTACAGATATTCGTTGCTCCTGACTATCTCGGCGCTGTTCTTTTTATGTTTTCTGAGGATCCACTCATATCTGCTCTTGTTGAAAACATATACCTTGCCGTCGTTCTCATAATATCTTCCCTTTGCGTCAAAGCAGGCAAAGAAAAGGCCGACTGTATAGGAATAGGAAAAATCCAGCATCCTGGTGGGAAGAGAAAAATGCTGAGCGATCTCGATACAGGTAAGTTCATCGTATCCGAAAACCTTCTTCATCTCGTCCACGAACCTGAACATCTGTGCATCAGCAGTCTGTATATGTGTTTCCCTGAGTCCGGAGGGGATCAGCACAAAATCACTGACGGGCTGACCTCTGAAGAGGATCACATCCCCTCTTCCTCCGAGAGCATCACAGAATTCATTGTATGATGTTATCTTATCCATATCGTTTACTGCTTATCCGGCCTGATCCTTTCACCGGTCTCCGCATCAAAAACATGAACCTTTCCGGGTCTTAATCTGAATCTGACGGTCTTAATGCCTTCTTCGGGTCTTTCATCGGAATCTATTATCGATCTGACAACGGGTGCTTCGCATGCGGGATTTACAGACACTATACTGATATCCCTTCCCATGACCTCGACTCTGTCAAGTTCACATTTAAAGGGTCCCTGTGGATCGTAGATGAATCCCTCCGGTCTGATGCCGGCCTTGACGGGGCCGTCCTTTACTCCCGGGATATCGAGCACCGCATCATCGCCTATCATGAGCCTGCCCTTCTCGGCTCTTCCGTCAAATACATTAATGGCGGGGGTTCCGAGGAATTTTGCGACGAAGAGATTGACGGGATCATCATATACTTCCTGAGGTTTTCCGGACTGATGGAGCTCACCGTCCTTCATTACGACAATGGTGTCGGAAATACTCATGGCCTCTTCCTGGTCATGGGTGACAAAAACGGTGGTGACTCCGGTCTCTTTCTGGATCCTGCGTATCTCCTCCCTGGTCTGAAGCCTCAGTCTCGCATCAAGGTTGGAAAGAGGTTCATCCATGAGAAGGAGTCTGGGAGTCTTTACAAGAGCCCTTGCGATGGCGACTCTCTGCTGCTGTCCTCCGGAGAGTTCTCCCGGTTTTCTGTCCATGAGCCTGTCTATCTGGACAAGCTTTGCGACCCTTTCCGCTCTCTCCTTCATGGCTTCCTTCGTCATCTTCTCCGCGCCTTTGAGATTGCCGAGAGGGAAGATTATGTTGTTGTACACGCTCATATGCGGGTAAAGTGCATAGTTCTGGAACACCATCCCCACGCCCCTGAGTTCCGGTGACACGTTTGTCACATCGTCCTCACCGAAAAAGATCTTTCCGGATGTGGGCTTTTCGAGACCGCATATCATATTGAGCATGGTACTCTTTCCGCAGCCTGAAGGCCCGAGCAGCGCAACGAGCTTGCCGTCCGGTATCTCAAAGGAAAAGTTCTTTACTGCGGTGACCCCTTCACCCTTCCCGCCTCTCGGCGGGAATTGTTTGGTCAGTCCTTCCAATACAACTTTCATGTTTTTTCTCCAAAAAAGATCATTCGGCTCCGGTCACGGTAACACCGGCAATCCTTGTGTATGAGGGAATGATGGCACTGTCATAAAGGGTTCTTTCCCGGCTCATCTTCATATCTGATATGAGCTCTCTCAGATTTCCGGATACAGAGCCTCCGGTAACGGGTCTGACAGTTCCGTCAGCTTCATGAAGGTAAGCGAGTCTTATCTCTCCGAACATGTCGCCTGTCAGGGTATCAACCTGGAAATCGGAAAAGAACACGCACTCGAGGACCGGGCCTTTCAGCAGTTCTTCGGCGGAATAAGAGCCGCCTTCAACCTCATAATTTCCGACTATGAATGTGTCCTTTTCATTCAGGTAATATGAGAATCTTGAGCTGCCGTGGAAGGAAACGGGAACGTTTTCCTCCATGAGAAGGGTATCCTTTATGGGACTGCCCTCTTCATCCGTGACACGGTTGAGCGAAGATCCTTCAACGGATCTGAGCGCTCTTAATGTAACCTTGTCTCCCTTTACATCCTCTGCTATGGGCTCGCCTTTTTTGAACGGCGAATATTTCATATAGATAAATGAAGTATCAAGACCGTCCTTGAATAATTCGTATATCCTGAGAGCATCCTCGCTGGAAAAGACAACATCGCACTTTTCGAGATTCGGAGTGTTCTGAGCTCTGAGTCTTGCCCTTCCGTGCTCCATGGTCTTTCCGATATCGGCTTTGAGTGCCTCTTTCTGACATTCTCCGGAATCATAGAGTTTGTAGAATTCTATCTCATGATCACCGTTTTTGGCGTTTACCACCGTATCGAGCAGAGAAACAGGGTACTTTTCGGTAACGTCCGTTCCGGTGCTGGTAACGATCCTTCTCTCCACGGAGGAAACAAATATCTCATAGCTGTTCATATATGTCTCTTCCGTCTCGGGTATGGACTTGAAGGTATTGATAAAGTCAGCGGATATCGCATTCAGATCGATATCCCTGTCAGGGATCTCAAGGTCCTGCGCGGGAGCCTTCAGTTCATAGTATTTATCCTTTACGAGACCTGCCTGGAATATAAGATCCTTTATCGTAAGCTCTATGTATTCCTTTGTTTCATCGGGGCCGACCTCTGCGGAGGCGCTTCCCACATACTCCCTGTCCTTGCTTGCGACAAATACGGTGATCAGTATGTTCTCGAGGCTCTTTGATCTGTTCTGGTCAAGATCGTGCCTGATAAAATAGAATTCCCATCCTTTTTTGACGGTATCTGTGATCCTCCAGGCGTCAGCCCCGCTTTTTTTCAGTAATTCAATGATCTCATCTGTTTTCATTATCCGAGCCTCCCTCTGGTCTTAAGATACGGGCCGCCGTCGGCAACCTTGACCCACTCTTTATGTCCTTTTCCGCATCCGCCGCTTCCGAAGACTTCTCTGTCGGATGAACACATGGAAATACTGCCGAGAAGATCCGGAACATATCCGGTCATGATGACAGGGGAAACAACTCTTCCGGTGAGCTTTCCGTCCTTTATCTCTCTGCCTTTCTGTATGATGCACTGTATTCCCCAGTGCTTGGGGTCTTCCATTCCGCTCTGCATTCCCTCAAGGAGGAATCCGTATTTGATGGAAGAGATCATCTCCTCTTTGGAATACGTGCCGGAATCAAACATCGTATTGGTCATACGTGTATAGACCTTGTGGGAGAAATTCTCCCTCTTTCCGTTTCCGGTGGGAACGGTTCCGAGTCTCTTTGCGGCAAGTGCATCGCAGATTCCGGTTTTGAGGATGCCGTTTTCGATCTCCGTGACATCTCCCGCCATGACGCCTTCGTCATCGAAGAAATAGCTGGTGACATCTTCGGCACAGAGCGCGCCTTCATGCATCGTGACATTGTCCGAAGCGACTCTCTTTCCGATATATTCTGCTCCGAGGGCACGGTTTTTGACGAACATATCCATCTCAACGCCGTGGCCGAATGCCTCATGGGCGATGAGTCCGGTGACCTCGGGAGATGTTATGATGTCGTATTCTCCGGGCTCGATGGACTCTGCTCCGAGAAGCTCTGCGGCTCCGTTTACCACATCGGGAAGGATCTCTTCCATCTCATCAAAAAGCTCGGGTCCCTTTATTCCGGATACGGATCTGTAATCTTCCTTTATTCTGCCATCGGATGCCACAACCGCGGCAACGATCCCTTCGCTGTAGACATAGGACTGTCTGAGATCCCTGTTTTTTGTCAGGAACATCTTGCTGATGTGGGTTGACTGGGCGCGTGCTATGCACTCGATCATCTTGTCGTTCATAGCCATACCCTTGTCGGAGATGGCGGTAAGTTTGTTAACCAGGGTCTTAAGATCCGCCTCCTCGGGGAGCATGCCCGTTTCCTTCTGACCGAAGAATTCGCAGGGATCATCATCAAGGGGATCCGTCTCAAATACATTTGTCTCTGTGCTCTCAAGGAGTCTGTCCTGCATAGAGAGCTGGTCTCTTATCTCCTTTATCACAGCGGCGGTATCGTTCCAGTCTGCAGTATTCACCGCATACTCGCTGTATTTTCTGTTTTTGCAGACTCTTATGACCACACCTCTTTCCGTGGTCATGGTCTTGTTGGATACGGTCTTGGCCTTGCTTCCGACCCTTATCATAAGACCCTTTGAATCAGTGCAGAGGGCACTGACATAATCATGATCCGACGAAAGATCTTCGATCGCCTTTTTGACGGAAGGCGCGATCTGCGTCAGATATTCTGAAAATGGAGTTTTCATTATTCCTGTTCCTTTCTGTATATTTGATCGAGGACCGTTTTCTTTTCCGGATCCTCATCATAGACATCCATTATGTAATATGCCGGCATGTCTTCGGCATATTCGGGATTTTTGATCACATGATCCCTGACCCATCTCTCCTGCTGCTTGTAATAAGGATATTCATGGGGCGAGGCATTCACGGGCTTCATATAGCCTTTTCCGTAATTGATGGAAAGAACCTCATCATATCCCGCGGGAGCATATACGCTTCCCTTTTCGAAAGGGATCTCTATGCTCTTCGAAAAAGCCTTTTTGGGGAAGATCATATGGGGATGGCCGGTTGTCATGTGTGCCATGCATGCGACCATATCCGCATCCTTGCTCTTTGTGTAGGAAGACAGCCTGACGGCAAGGTCGTTGAGCTGGCGGAGGACATCTCCCCTTTTATCTATCTTCACGCCGGTCGCCCGGTAAATGGAATCGTATGCCTGATCCAGATCTATCCCCGCATAAGCGCCGTCCGGTATGCTGTATCTCTCCCAGTTAAGGCTCTTGTATCTGAAGCATACGCTGAGGATGAACTTGTTTATCTCTATGATCGTTCTGTACTCTTCGGAGTTGCGGGGGACATAGTCCATGGGATAGACATCGAGTCCCACGGTATAAGGGAAACGGTGGTGCGCATCAAGATACGGCGGGTTAAAGTCTGCCTTATGGATATTGTTGATCCTGGTGATCCCGAGTCCGTCGGTGTAGAAACCGTCCTCCGGATACTGCCTGTCATATGTCTCGACAAAATATCCCGGCATCTCCTTTGCGGCATACTGAAGGAAAAGATTGTAATCCCCCCTCAGCATGCATACATCCATATCATCATCCCAGGGGATGAAGCCTTTATGTCTGACGGCTCCGAGAAGAGTTCCGCAGAAAGCAAACCACTTCAGGGAGTGTCTCGAGCAGACGGCATCAAAATCCTCCAGCACCTGAAGCTGTGCTGCCCAGCATCTCTTCATGAGAGAATTGACTTTAAATCCGCATCTTTCCTCATCGGAATAGAATTGTTCATCTGTTTTAAAAGAGATCATCTCTGCTCCTTAAAGGTATCTGTCGGCCCACTCATCCGGTATCTCGCCGGGGTGCTTTTCCATGTATTCCCTGACCACCTTCTGATGCGCGGAATAGTACGGATAATCATGAGGTGACGATCTGCGGGGGATGTAATAATTCTTCCCGTAGTTCCTGCCCAGGATCGTATCATACCCCGAAGGTATGCGGATATATCCGCTCTCAAAGGGGACCATGAAAACATCGTCAAAGCATTCCTTCGGGAACATCATGTGTTCGCCTTCAAACGTAAGATGTCCGATATTTGCGATATATCTGCTCTCCTCCGGAGTGTTCATTGAATCCGTAAGGTCCAGCAGGATGTTCAGCTGTCTGAGAATATCCCTGTCCGGATCGAATTCATATCCGGTGATCATGGATATCTGTGAGAGCACCTCCGAAGGCTCAAGCCTGTTACCGTCCCTGTCTGTAAGGGGGCCCGCTCCGTTCATTATCTTCCTGCACAGTTCCGTTGCCTGATAGATCCTGTAATGGAGATCCGTATGCGCCCTTCTCTCCTCTTCATCTCCGACGACATAGTCGAGAGGATATATATCAAGGCCCGCAGGGAAAGGAAAACCGCAGAACTCCTCAGCTCTTTTCTCATTGAAGATGACACTGCGGGTATTGTTCAGCCTGGTGATGCAGTCATATTCATGAGTCGGTTCGTCGTAATTGATCAGCAGATAACCCTGCGGAAGCAGTGCCGGAGCCACTCTCAGGAACTGCTCATAATCACTCCTCAGCATAGCGACATCCACATCGTCGTCCCAGGGAACAAAGCCCTTGTGCCTTACGGCACCGAGGAGCGTTCCGCAGAATGCGAACCATTTGAGGGAGTGAGCCTCGCAGATCCTGTCGAATACTTCAAGGACCTTAAGCTGCGCACCCCAGCATCTCTTCATGAGTCCCGGGACAGGAAAATCATCGCGGACCTCATCCTGAAAGAAATCTTCATCTAGCTCAAAATGAACGGACATTAACTCCTCCAGTCAAAGATACTCACGTTACCGCACGACTTTTTAAGGGCTTCCTTCATAAAACCTTCCATACAGATCCTGACCTTTTCGGGATACTGATAATATCCGTCTTCACAGATATACGGATACTGCGCGATCAGAGAATCCGGCATTTTCTTTCTCATATTCTTAAGGTACTGGTCGGAGATCCTGAAGGATCCTATGCTGATATCCTTTATCAGAGCGGTATCCAGGCTGCCTGCTATCGTCTCAGCCAGCTGTCCGTAGATATCCCTCCAGTTCCTCACATAGATCATCGGATCGATGCACAGTCTGACGGGGAATCCCGCCTCCTGCGCGGCCGATGCGGCTTTAAGCCTGGCAGCCGGTCCCGGAGCACCCTTTTCATATTTCAGAGCGATATCATCGGGCGAAAGAGTAAAGGCAAAGATCGCCCTGTCACTTACGGGAAGTTTTGAATAGATGTCAGTCCTCGAGCACTTGGTTCGAAACTCCGCGCTCAGGTTCTCATGATCTCTGACTCTTTCGCACCACGCTGCGATAAATCCCGTGATGTCCTCTATCGCGGTAAGGTCGGTATTGTACGAAGCACACACATATACGGGGAACTGACGCTCCAGATCTTCAAGCTCCGTAAAGGTCTCTTCAAGATCCGTAAAGATGCACATATCCTTTCCGGGATACATCCCCTTAAGAAAACAGTACTCGCAGTCATAGACGCAGTTCATCACTCCGGGAGAATAGTAGAAATGCTCATTTCCGAAGCTCTGGCATACCGGCGCGCCCTCATAGAGCCTTTTTCCGGGATTGTGCGCAAGGATCAGGTTCCTGCCTTCTTTTTTCCTGTCGAATATATCCTTGTAATGATCTATATAAACAGGCTCATCGCACCCGAGCCTTTTCAGGATGCCGAGAGTGACTCGATCGGATGCGGCTCTTTTCTCCACATATATATTTTCAAAAAGCGCATGCGACATTATCGTATATCTCCGCCAGAGCCTTTTTCGATCCGTTTTTGTCGGTGCAGGGGAGCACCCCCTTGTCGATCAGTTCCTTCCTGATGCTCTCCATATCTATCCCCGCGATATCCGCATAAATGCATATCTGTCTGAGCCGGTTTTTCATGGAAAAACTCAGCTCCATTTCTGAGGATAAGATATCAAATATTTCCGTGTTTTTAATTTCGCCCATAATCTGTTTAAGTATACCTTTTTTAAAAATCCCCTACAATGATGAAATTTACTGTATAATGCTGTATTAGGGTGCTTTGACGCCCTTTGGGAGATCAATATGAAGTTCGATATTCTGAAGAACAGATACTATCTGTATATAACGGAATTCTTTTCCGGAATGGCACTGATGGCGGTGGAACTGGGCGCATCCAGGCTCCTTGCACCGTATTTTTCTTCATCACAGATAGTCTGGACCATAATCATAGGAACGATAATGATAGCAATGGCTCTCGGCAACGTGGCGGGAGGGAGATGGGCGGACAAGGATCCCGATCCCAAAAGGCTCTTTTTCAGGATCCTGATCGCAGCCGTCTGGATCGCGTTCATACCCGTCCTCGGAAAATATATCATCCTTGCCATCACGGGACTCATGGTGGTGACCGTCTCCACCGGACTCCTGATATGGTCATCCTTCATCGCCTGCATGGTGATATTCGTCTATCCCCTTTTCCTTCTGGGCACGGTGACCCCCTCCCTAGTCAAATACACCATCTCCGACATCGAAGAGAGCGGATCCGTCGCGGGCAGGCTGGGCGCATGCAACACCATCGGTTCCATAATAGGCACCTTTCTTCCCACATTTGTGACGATACCGTCGGTGGGAACGAGCATAACCTTCCTGATCTTTTCCGGGATACTCCTTGCGATAGGCCTGCTGTATTTTGTCTCTGCGGGCAAAAAGCTCATCTTCTCCGCCGTATGTCTCGTGCTTTTTGTCATCGCCTGCATATTCGGCCACACATCCAATTTTGCCTTCTGGGAATCCTCCCTGACATACGAAGGGGAATCCGTCTACAATTACCTTCAGGTAAGAGATACCGAAAGGGCCACATATCTTTCCACCAATGTCATCTTCGGAGTGCAGTCCATGAGAGTCAAATCCGGCGACCTCACGGGAATGTACTATGATTACGCACTTGCAGCTCCCGTTATGGCCATGGGGGATGAAGATACGGTCCCTTCTTCGGAGGAAGGCCCGGAGATCCTCATTCTCGGAATGGGCACCGGAACCTATGCCGTCCAGTGCAAAAAATATTTCGAGGGCTGCGACATAACGGGCGTCGAGATTGACGAGAAGATAACGGATCTTGCCCGGGAATACTTCGCACTTCCGGATGATATAAAGGTCTATACCTATGACGGAAGGGCGTTTCTCAATGCCGATGACAAAAAATACGATGTGATAATGGTGGATGCATACCAGGACATAACGATCCCCTTTCAGATGAGCTCCGCGGAATTCTTCACTCTCGTAAGAGACCATCTCAAGGATAACGGAATAATGGTCATGAACATGAACATGCACGGAAACGGTGAGACCGACATCACGACCTACCTGTCGGATACCGTCTCTTCCGTTTTCAGAAATGTCTCCACGGTAAATGTCGCAGGCTCCACAAACCGCGAGCTCTTCGCTTCACAGAATGTGGATCTTTCCGATGCCCTTTATAACGGTTCCTTAAGCATCTCGGATCCGTCCCTCAAAAGGCAGCTGGATACCGTTTCCGAAAACATGATCCCCTACGAAAACACCGGTCTCATATTTACGGATGACAAGGCTCCCGTTGAGCTCCTCGGAATGGAAGTCATCGACACTCTCATAAACGGAGAGATCGGATACTACAAGGAGATATTTGAAAAAGACGGCCTTAGCGGACTGATAGAAAGCTTTTAGAGGATAAAGATGAAGATAAAGACCGTAAAACTCTCATACGAAGAGGTCATGGCCCTTCCCCGCCCGAAGGTCCGCAGTCCCCGGAAGCCCTCTCCCTTTCTCAGGCTCCTCGTAAAAACCCTTGCTTCGGGAGAACTGAAAAAGGCGGACTTTACGGTAAACGAAGGCGATATGAAAGGCATCCCGTCAGGCAGGAGCATTCTCTATCTCATGAACCATTCCTGTTTTACGGATCTGATGATAGCCTCGCACGTCATCAAAGAACCCTACAGCATCGTCAGCACGACGGATGCGATGGTCGGAAAACAGGCGCTCATGAGAGCCGTCGGATGCATCCCCACCAGAAAATTCCAGCCGGATATCAGGCTGATCAGGGACATATCCTATTCCCTCGATACCCTGGGGTGTTCCGTCCTCATGTACCCGGAGGCGGGATACTCTTTTGACGGGACCACCACCACGCTTCCCGAATCTCTCGGAAAGCTGATCAAGGTACTCGGTCACCCCGTGGTGATGATACGGTCACACGGAGCATTCCTTCACGATCCTCTCTATAACGGACTGAGGCTCAGGAAATGCAGGATATCCGCGGACAAATACACCCTCTTTACGGAGGAAGAACTGGGCACCCTGTCTGTTCCGGATATAAACAGACGTATAGGCGAAGCTTTTTCTTTTGACAATCTGAAGGAACAGTTCGAAACGGGAACAAAGATCACGGAGCCTTTCCGTGCCGAGGGTCTTTCAAGAGTGCTCTATAAATGTCCGGTATGCGGATGCGAAGGAAAAATGCACGCCTCAGGCATAAGCCTTAAATGCGGCGCCTGTGAGGCATCATGGGATCTTACGGAGCTGGGAAAAATGGAATTTAAGGGAAGCGCCGAAGGCCCCCTTGCGGCTCCCGTCATGTTCGATCATATCCCGGACTGGTTTGCATGGGAGCGGAGCTGTGTGAGAAAAGAACTGGAAGATAAAACATACTCTCTCGATGTCCCAGTACATATCTGTATGATAGTCGACAACAAAGCCTTTTATGATGTGGGGGACGGAAGGCTCACCCACTCTCTGTCAGGCTTTCACCTGACAGGATGTGACGGAAAGCTTGATTTTCTGCAGAAGCCACTGGCTTCATACAGCGTCAATTCGGATTATTTTTTCTATGAGATCGGCGATATGATCTCCATAGGAGACAACGATAAACTCTTTTACTGTTTTCCGCCGCAGGATACGGACGTGGTCGCCAAAACCCGTCTTGCAGCGGAGGAACTCTATAAGATGCGTAAAGGCAGGCTTTAACGGCCTGCCTTCATTTCTTTCTTCATTTCATACATTCTGTTATCCGCGATCCTGAGTCCGTCCCTTACTGATGCAGCGGTGCCCTCCTTAGAATCATAGACCCCGTATGCAGTGCTCATCGTAAGCCCCGAATGCCCCGTATCCCTGCCGGAGAGTATCGCGTTCAGGTCCCTGAGCTTTTCGTCCAGCCACTGTCTGTCCCTGTCTTCTTCCGGCAGCATTACCAGCACGAACTCGTCACCGCCGGTCCTTGCCATATATCCCTTTCCTTCGAAGACCAGCTTCAGAGTCTCCGCAAACTGCACGATGTATCTGTCTCCCTGGTCATGTCCGTAGGTATCGTTTGCCTTCTTCAGGTAGTTTAAGTCAAACTGGACCAGCACATAACGCGAACCGGAATAATCAACCTCGTCGTAATAATTCTCGGCGGACTGTCTGTTGTAGAATCCCGTGAGCGGATCGGTAAATGCGAGCTTTGAGATGATGCCGAGCCTCTCTTCTTCCCTTGCGTCATTGATCGCACCGCTCATGTAGTCAAAGAACAGCGACAGGACGAAGAATATCATCACCACGTAAATGGTGTTCATGGAAAAACCGGCGCCGCCGTTGGGCGAAAAATAATACAGATAATTGAATCTGACAAGATCGATCATCGCGGCTATTCCGGTAAAGAGAGTTGCGTAGGTGGAGATCCTGCGCCTTCCCTGACCCTTTTTAAGATCGATGATGCGGGTGCCCACAACAAGGATGAGTGTCACGGCATCGAGAGCGTGCGAAACGGACAGATGTGCCCTGAGGCTCTGGCCGTTTATCATATGCTGATGGAGATTGAGAAGGAAGAACAGCGCACATGCCACCCACGCCATTCCGAATATGACATTCCTTGTGGCGATCCTGTCACTTTTGTCATTTTCAAAATGATATCCGACAAAAAATACGGGGATCAGATAGAAGGCAAAATATTTGATCTCAGACTTGAGGATGATATCCTCCATGAAGATCTCGGTAAGATCCATCTCTCCCATGATCCAGATGCCGAGTGCTATGGCAAAGAGCGCAAGGTTACCCAGCCTGAAGATATCGATGGGTGAATAGGTCCTTCTGAATTCAAGAGCCACGGTGGTAAGTGCCATGGAGCATCCGACCACTATAAAGAAAAATGCAAGGGCAAGGTACCATATCCTGTCTGCCGCATAGTCCTGACGGAAGGTTGAAGCCCTCCATATCTCGGGACTGTCTATGGACGAAAAGGCATTGTCCTCTCCCGCCCTCATCACAATGGACAGCTTCCTTCCGCCGCTTCCGGGGCCGGGCATCACGGTATAGAATCCGTTTCCCAGCGGCTGTCCCGTTGCATACCTTGCGGTATCTTCCCTGAATATCTCCTCACCGTCTATATACACGATCACGTCGGTATAGTGAAGATGCACCAGAATGGTGGAATCATCGGACATATTTTCCGGAAGGATGCAGTTAAGAGTGATCCTGTCACCCTTTCTGATATTCCTGAAAGTGAAGGTCCTGAGGTCTATGCCGGAGTACCTCTCGGAGTTGACGACAACATCCCATCCGTAGTTCAGAACGGTCTTCGGGGCCGCGTTTTTTCCCATTCTCGCAAACAGCCAGACTGTAAAGACAACGCAGCTCAAGCACAGGAGTCCGATGAACATAACTCCGAACAGCAGAAGTATCTTGTTTATGCCAACCTTATTTTTCATTTTTCATGCCGCCTTTAAAAGCGGCGGGCGGGTCATCTGATCATCACTGCAAGTCCGGTGGGATCCGCAGCATAGACATGGCCGAGTGCATCCGTTGCAGTTCCGTTTACGAGAAGTGCTCCTCCCTTTGCGGGATCAAAGTAGAATGAAAGTCCGCTCATGGTCACAAGTCCGGTCTGAAGATGTCCCGACAGGTCCGAGAAATACATGGAATTTCCGTCCGAGAACAATCCCTTCTGAAGCGAACCGTCGACGCCGAAATAATAGATATTTATTCCGTCGGATATGAATCCTTTGGTCATTGCGCCGCCCTTTGCGGGATCAAAGAAATATGTGAGACCGTTAACGGTCTGGAATCCGCTCTGAATGTGGCCGAGTAAATCCGCATAATAGAACTGTCCGTTTGCCGCAAAGAGTCCGGTCTGCATGACTCCGGCTTCATTCAGGTAATAGATATTTACTCCGTCCGATATGAATCCGGTCTTCATCAGTCCGGTTATATCAAAGAAATAAGTATTGCCCGCTATGTTCCTCCATCCGGTCACCATATGTCCGTTCTCATCGAAGAATCTGACGCCGTCCGCAAGGTTTACAAAGCCCGTCCTCATAAGGCCCGTCTCATCAAAATAATAAACGAACTCACCGATGGGATAAAGCATGCCGGCGATCATATGTCCGAAAGGATCCAGGAAATAAGTACCGCCGTTTACAGTTGCGAAGGTGTTGGCCTGTCTGCGGTAATTGACATAGTAATAGGTGTATCCGTCCCTTGATATGAAGCCGCCCGGAACAAGATATGCGGACAGATCCTTGAACTGATAATCGATATCAACGGTTCCGGCTATTCCGGGAATGACTCCCTTATCGGTAGCCTGCCAGAATGCTGCGGTCTCATCTCCGCAGTAGCTGTACCACTGGGCCACCCACTTATCGTATCCGAAGGGTGCTATCTTATCGCGGAACATGCTCCTGTTCGAATATACCATTGGGTAATAGCCTGCGGCTTCGACCGTCTGGCAGAAGACCTGGCATATCATGGCATTTGTAATGGGATCGAGTCTCTCCTGTCTGTAATTCTCAAGGTCTAAAACAACAGGCATGCTGATAACATAGGGAGCTATCGCATTGATGATCCACTGAGCCTCGATCATCGCATCCGTGACATTTGAGGCGTAAGAATAAATGTACACGCCGGTCTTGATACCGGCAGCCTGTGCTGCGGCCATATTCTGGAAAAATTTATCATCATATCCGTAAATGGTACCGCCGCATTTTATGAATGCAAACTCCACTCCGCTTGCCTTGACCGCATTCCAGTCGATATTTCCCTGCCACGCGGATACGTCGATCCCCCATGAAATGGCGGATTCTGCGCCCTTGGCCTTAACTCTTCCGGCTTCTGCGGGAACGCAGGTGAAAGTGATGATCACTGCAAGAACAATACAAACAACAGAACGAAATACTTTAAAAATCTTCATTTTTCCCCTCTCGATAAAACATTGTCCGCAAGATCGCGCGGACCGATGCATAGATTATAACATACCCTATGAGCCATTTGGCAGGTTCTTCTTTCCTCATCCGGATCTGCGGTCTCATTAAACCCGAGTTTTTCAAGGAGGCATACGGATGCTTTATTCTCCGGATCGGTGAAGCTCATCACTTCATAAATGCCCTGCTCCTTAGCCCATTTGAGGATCCCTCTGCACACTTCCTCCGCAAGTCCCTTTCTCTGCCACTTTCTGCCTATCAGAAAGCCAAGCTCCGGCATATCCGAACCTGCTCTCTCATCAAGGCCCGCACGTCCTATTATCTCCCCTGTCTCTTTATATATGACAGTCCAGATACCGTGTCCGTATATCTCATAGATAAGGTCACGGTAATTGTCCGTGTAAATCTCCTCTTCGCTTCGTTCCATAAGATCCTCCGTATATGCGGTGATCGAAGGCTCGGCATATATCTCATAGAAAGCATCCAGGTCATCCCTGCAGGTCTCCCTGACAAGACACCTGTCAGTCTCAAGGATATCAAGAGGTATCTTCATGAGGCGTCTGTACACAAGCTCCAGGTAATCTTCGTCCGCATCATCCGGATCAAAATCACCCTCAACCTCCAGCACGTATCTGAAACAGTCACGGTATGTGCCCGCATCAGGATCATTTCCGTCATCGTTCCGGGATACAGGGTAAGCATCCTGATCTTTTCCGCCATCGTTCCGGGATGCAGGATCTGTATCCGGATATCTGCCGTTTTCATCCGTATCGATATACAATACTGCGGGCATATCCTTTAACGGGGAGGTGCAAAAATCCGCCGCATCCGCACTCCGCACTATAAACAGAGTCCCCTCCTGCGGGCATACATCACCCGGGGAAAATACTTTTATTTTTTTCAGATATCTCTTTTCGGAAAACATGAGCTTATATGTTATAATGAATCGTCAAAATAAAACACCTGAAAGGAAACGATATGGCAGACACTAAACATCCTCTTGTAACATTCACAATGGAGGACGGATCCGTGATCAAAGCAGAGCTTTATCCCGAGATTGCTCCTCAATCAGTTTACAATTTTATAAGCCTCATATCAAAGGGATTCTATGACGGACTCACCTTCCACCGCATCATCGCAGGATTCATGATCCAGGGCGGAGATCCCGACGGAAACGGAACCGGAGGTCCCGGATACAGCATCAAAGGCGAGTTTAAGAGCAACGGATTTGACAACGATCTTAAGCACACCGCAGGCGTACTCTCCATGGCACGCTCCATGTTCCCCGATTCAGCGGGAAGCCAGTTCTTCCTCATGCACAAGGATGCTCCCCACCTCGACGGTGATTATGCGGCATTCGGAAAAGTCATCGAAGGAATGGATGTTGTGGACAAGATTGCGGAAACTCCCACCAACTTCTTTAATGACGCACCCCTTACCCCTCAGGTCATGAAGACCGTCACCGTGGAAACTTACGGAGTAGAGTATCCCGAACCCGAAAAGCTCCCCCGCTGAGCCGTTTTTACAGAGAAAATAAAAAGCTTTTCCTCTTTCATCAGAGAGGAAAAGCTTTTTTGCTGTTCATAATTTGTTTACAATTTATTTCCCGATTGTTAAATAGACACTAATTTTTTATACACCTTTATAGAATATATTATTGTCGTGGAGTGAGAATAATTAACCTTTTAACCCTTCAACCCTTCGTAATAATTTAATCTTTTTCATAATAATGCCGGGCATCAGATGATGCCCGGCATCCTCCCATTTATGGGGTATTTTTTTAATCCGCTTTTCCTATCGATCCGAACATTTCCATCTTCAGTCTGACCGTCGCCTTGATGCCTTCGCATCCGGGAGCCAGGAGTTTTCTGGGATCGAAGCCCTTTCCTTCAAGATCCTTTCCTTCCTCGATGTATTTTCTGACAGCCTCGGCAAATGCGATCTGACATTCTGTGTTCACATTCACCTTGGAAACTCCCAGAGTTATCGCCTTGCGGACCTGATCCGCGGGGATTCCCGTTCCGCCGTGCAGAACAAGGGGAAGGTCACCCGTGAGCTTCTGGATATTTTCAAGAGTTTCGAATGAAAGCCCCGCCCAGTTTGCGGGATATTTGCCATGGATATTTCCAATGCCCGCAGCAAGGAAATCAACTCCGAGATCTCCGATCAGCTTACACTCGGCGGGATCTGCGCATTCGCCCGCTGCCACGACGCCGTCCTCTTCTCCGCCGATGGCACCGACCTCGGCTTCGATGGAAAGTCCTCTGCTGTGCGCAGCCTTTACCAGTTCCCTGGTCTTGGCGATATTTTCATCGATGGGATAATGCGATCCGTCAAACATTATGGAAGAAAATCCGGCCTCTATGCATTTATAGCATCCTTCATAGGTTCCGTGATCGAGATGAAGAGCTACGGGGACGTCAATATCAAGGTCCTTAAGGAGTGCATTCACCATGCCCGTTACAACATGGTATCCTCCCATATATTTGCCTGCCCCCTCGGACACTCCAAGTATAACGGGGCTTCTCAGTTCCTTAGCAGTCAGCAGGATGCTCTTGGTCCACTCAAGATTGTTGATATTGAAGTGGCCTACGGCATAATGACCTGCTTTGGCTTTTTTCAGCATGTCTGTTGCACTGACTAACATTTTGATCCCTCCTTGTATAGTAATGACGGTCACCGCCATCTGTGACAGATGCTGCGAATCCCGCATATACCGTTATATGATCACGCGCTATACCGTCACTTGCTCACACGTATATCTATGGCCCGGGGAATATTATCGATGATGACGGATCTGTGCTCTCCGCCGTCCTCTCCGTCTAAGGTCCACGCCACGGCTTCATCCGAAGATATCTTAATATGACCGGATGTGAAGGATACGATCCTGTCGGACAGATCGTGATGTCCCATGACTATGGCACCCAAAAGCTGCTGAAAATCGATACCGTTCTTCAGCTCCCTGATAAGATTGACCTCAAAGAGTCCGTCCGCCAGATCCACATTATTGCCCGTCAGGCCTTTGACTCCTCCCACACTGACGGAATTTGTTATCATGCCCAGAATGAAATTGTCCTCAATGACCTCGCCGTCATGTTCCACCTTCATGTGAATGGGTCTGATCTTGCCGACGCTCTTTACTCCCTCTATGAGATATGCCGAATGACCGATGGCATTCTTCATATCCTGATCCGTCTTGTAGCTGACCTCGGTAAAAGCACCGAATGCCGCAACATAGACGAATGCTTCATCATTGAACATTCCGACGTCAACGGCTTTGTTCACCCCGTCCACGATTATCTCCGCGGACTTGAGCATATCCTTGGGAAGCGCAAGAGAGCCGCCGAAGTCATTGGTCGATCCGGCGGGAATATATCCCAGAGGAGTGCGGAAATCGTTCTTCATCATTCCCCTGACAGTCTCGTCAAGAGTTCCGTCTCCGCCGCAACAGACCACGATATCGAAGTCGCCTTCCCTCTCGGACGCGATCCTGACCGCTTCACCGTGCTGCCTGGTGGGGGCAATGGTTATCTCGTAATCACCGGATGCAAAAATATCCAGTATATCGGCCAGTTCGGACCTTATCCGGCCCCTTCCGGCTCTTGGATTGTAAATAAAAAGCATTTTTTTCATCGTAAATAGATGATATCACATGCGGGGGGCAAATTACATTAAGAGTTGGTTAAACATTTTTACCTGTCAAACAAAAAACATTAACCTGTCAAACACAAAGAACTTATGCAGAGCAGATCGGAACCCATGATTGTAAGCATTTACACAAAAAATACGGAATCCCCTCAGGGATCCCGTATCAAAGATCAATATACAGTAAACAAACTGAGTATGCTTATTTAAGCTTCTGCTCCGGTAAGAAAACTGCCGACCGAGTCAAGTGCATCTCCCTCATCGGTTCCGTCACATCTGATCATGAGCTCGTCACCCTCATCGAGAGCTATGCTCATCATTCCCATGATGGACTTGGCATTCACCTTTCTCTCGCCTGCTTCGATGTAGATGATGCTGTCGAATTTGCTGGCCTTCTGTACAAGAAGAGCCACCGGCGAAGCGGAAAGATTCTTAGGCAGTTTTACGTTTACGGTTCTGGTAATCATAATACACTCCTCACATCTCTCTTCCCCCAAGAAGAGACCAGCCTTTTCACGCAAGGCCTTGCGTTCCCCTGTACCATAAACGGCGCCCCAAGCCGTTATTCTCAATTGTATCTCTTACCGGCTATCTCACTGAGTTTTGCGAGCCTGTGATTGATGCCTGATTTCCCCACAGGCGGATCCATCATGGCTCCCAGTTCCGAAAGAGTCGCATCCGGATGTTCAAGTCTTCCGTATGCGGCTTCTCTGAGCGTATCGGGAAGAGTCTGCAGTATGCCGTGCTCCTCAAGATATCTGATATCATCAAGCTGTCTCGAAGCGGCAGTGACTGTCTTGCGTATATTGGACGTCTCACAGTTGACCCTGCGGTTTACCGTATTGCTGACATCCTTGTATATACGGCGGTTCTCAAAATCCATATATGAATTCTGGGCACCCATAACGCTCAAAAGCTCGCCGATCATCTCGCCTTCTTTGACATAGACGATATTTTCACCGCGTCTTACCGTCATCCGGGCAGGTATCTCGAAATCGGAACATACCTTTACGATCTGATCTGCCTGCGCGTCGTTCCTGCAGACAAACTCAAGATGGTAGCCTTTTCCGGGATCGCTCACGGAACCCGATGCAAGAAATGCTCCTCTTAAGAATGCTCTCTTGCAGCAGGAGCTCTTCAGCACAAGATCGCTCACCTTGTCGTAGCAGTCTCCCATGGCACGGGTGAATGCTTCAAACTCCGGATCGGAACTTTTCAGCGACTTCCCTATATTAAATGTTATTTCAAGTAAAGTAAAGCCTTTTTTTATAAGTGAAGAACCGGAAGTGGAAAAACCGATGGCAACGCTTCCGTCACCGTTGGCCCCGATCTGACCCGCAAAATGCATTATCGCGGAGATCTCCGCAAGCCTGCAATGCCTTGCCTGAGGCAGCACTTTTGCCAGTTCTTCTTTTACTTCGGAAGAAAAAGACATATAGATCCTCTCCCGCGATCAGTTATTTACATCCCTGTGAGTAAGCTTGAATCCTATATCCGTCCTGGTCTTCATCCTCTCATAAAGAGCGGTGGCAAGAGTGACGGACCTGTGCTTTCCTCCGGTACATCCGATCGCAACAACGAGATTGTACTTGCCCTCTTTTACATAATTGGGAATGAGGAAATCCAGCATATCGGTGAGTTTATCCAGGAACTCCCCTGTCTCTTTGAACCGGCAGACATAATCCCTGACTTCCTCATCAAGACCGGTCTTGGTCTTGAGTTCATCGATATAGAAAGGATTCGGAAGAAATCTGACATCGAAGACAAGATCCGCATCCGAAGGTATTCCGTACTTGAAACCAAAGGACACTATGCTCACGTTCAGATTGCTGTATTTTTCATTCTTCCTGAAGATGGAATCAATCTCTGCCTTGAACTCCCTTGTCAGGAGGTTTGAAGTGTCGATGATGTATGTCGCCTGTTTCCTGATGGGTGCAAGCTCGGCACGTTCTTTCCTGATGCCTTCCTCAATGGTCCCGTCACCTGCGAGGGGATGAAGCCTTCTGGTCTCCTTGTACCTGCGGATAAGGGTCTTGTCGGAAGCTTCGAGGAAGAGAACCTCCGTCTCATGTCCTCCGGACTTAAGGCCCTTTATGACCTGAGCCAGGTTCTTCATGGAACCTGCGGTCCTTATGTCTATTCCCAGTGCGACCTTGCTGTATTCATTTCCCGGCTGTGCGAGGAGATCCACAAATCTCTCGACCAGTCCCGCGGGAAGATTGTCGATGCAGTAAAAGCCTATGTCCTCCAGCATCTTCATGCCGGTCCTCTTACCGCTTCCGCTCATTCCCGTTATGATAACTATGCGCATATCAATACCTTCTGGAATTACCGTATACTACCAGTTCGGGTTCAAGGCGTGCGCCCGTCTCCCTGAACACCTCTCTCTGGACATTTTCCATCAGTCTGAGGATGTCCGTTGCAGAGGCATTTCCTCTGTTGACGATGAATCCGCAATGCTTTTCGGAGACCATCGCACCGCCCACATATGCACCGCCGAGACCTGTCTGGTCTATGAGCTGGGCCGCATGTCTTCCGTCCCTGGGATTCTTAAATATGCTGCCCGCATTCGGCATATCGAGAGGCTGCTTTTCACGGCGCTCCCTGGCATATTTTTCGATCAGTTCCTTTATCTGGTTCTTGTCACCCTTTTTGAGTTCTATCACCGCTTCGATAACGGTATATTTTTTCTCGCAGAACAGGCTGTGACGGTATCCGAATTTCATCTCGTGGGGAAGGAGGGTTATCTCCTCTCCGGAAGTCGTGATCGCCCTGACTCTTTTTACTATGGATGACATATCGGAACCAAAGCACCCTGCGTTCATCCTGATGGCACCGCCGACGGTTCCGGGTATCCCGCAGGCCCATTCCATTCCGGTGAGCCACATATCCGCCGCCATGCGTCCTGCCTGTGCAAGAAGCGCTCCGCCTCCGCATGTGACGTCATAGCCGGTAACATCTATTTTGGTGAAATCCCCTTTCAGCATCACTGCTATTCCGGGATATCCTTCATCTTTTACAAGAACGTTGGTGCCGTTTCCGAGAACAAAATACGGAAGAAATTTTTTCCTGACAAATGTAAGGACACGCCGCATTTCCTCAATGCTGTGAACCTCAACAACGCAAAGGGCCTTTCCGCCCGCCCGAAATGACGTATATTCGGACATAGGCTGATCAGGGTGTATGCACTTTTCATCGATATATTCGGATAAGCTATCGAATATCTCCTGACCCGTCATTTAAAACATCCTCCTAAAGATCATCCTTCGAAAAGGACCATTCCCGCACATCCGTAGATGCCGGCATCATTTCCGAGCTGTGCAAGGGCAAAACGCGCTCCTTTGCACGGAGGGAATACATACTTTTCAAACTCGGGCTCAACAAAGCTCAAAAGGATCTCACCTGCTTTGGATACGCCTCCGCCTATGACAAAGATCTCGGGATTTACCACATCCGCAACGGATGCAAGTCCTTTTCCGAGATATTTTCCGAAGGTCTGTGCGATCTCGATCGCAACAGCATCGGAAGCCTTTACGGCATCAAAAACAGCCTTCGCATCGAGGACCTCAGCGTTCCTGAGAACGGAAGGAGCATCGTCTGCCGCAAGTCTCTTTGCCGCAAGTCTTGCTATTCCGGTGGCCGAAGCAAACTGCTCAAGGCAGCCTGTGTGGCCGCAGTTGCACTTTGCGGTCTCTTCATCATCAACTCTGATATGTCCGATCTCACCGGCAGCACCGGTCGCGCCGGTTATGAGTCTTCCGCCTATGATGACTCCGCCGCCGACTCCGGTCCCGAGGGTTACGGCAACAACATTTTTATGTCCCTTGCCGCCGCCTTTTACCATCTCTCCGTAAGCCGCAACATTCGCATCGTTTGCGGGGATGACCTTTATTCCGTCAAGCTTTTCTTCCATGGCGGTCTTAAGGTTGAATACATCCCAGCCTAAGTTTACCGCACCGCCCGTCATTACGCCCTCTTCATTCACCGCTCCTGGAGCGCCTACTCCGACGCCTATGATATCAGAAGATGAAAGAGATCTGCTCTCCATCTTTTCTTTGATGCTCCCACATACATCAGATACGATATTCTTACCCTTATCGCTCTTATCGGTGGGGATCTCCCACTTCTCGATCAGTTCACCGTTTTCGTCAAAAAATCCGAGCTTGACGGTGGTTCCTCCTATATCTGCTCCGAAAACATACTTCATAATTACTGTTCTTCCCCTTCTTCGTCAGCGCGTTTTTTAGCCAGCGACTGCTGTACTCTCTTGTAAAGCTCCTGTGCCGCATTGTAACCCATCTGCTTCTGACGGTAGTTGACTGCCGCGGTCTCACAGATAACGGCAAGGTTTCGTCCGGGTCTGACCGGTATGTTGTGACAGACCACCCTTACTCCGAGATATTCGGTATAGCTCTCCTCAAGTCCGAGTCTGTCGTAATCCTTGTCCTTGTCCCAGTCCTCAAGCCTTATGACAAGGTCCACCTGCTGGGAATCCTTGACGCTGGATGCACCGAACAGAGCCTTCACATCCACTATTCCGATACCTCTGAGCTCGATGAAATGCTTGGTGATATCGGGAGCCGTTCCCACAAGAAGAGTGTCGGAAAGCTTCCTCAGTTCGACGGCATCGTCCGTCACAAGTCTGTGGCCTCTCTTTATCAGCTCAAGCGCGGCCTCGGATTTACCGATACCGCTCTCGCCCGTGATGAGGACGCCTTCACCATAACAGTCCACCAGAACTCCGTGTACGGATATCATGGGAGCCAGCTGTTCGTTGAGCCACCTGATGAGCTCTGCGGTAAATCCGGAAGTTGCTTCTCCGGTGAGAAGAACGGGAATGCCATACTTCCTCGCAAGCTCCATGAATATATCGTTGGGCTTTAATCCCCTGCAGAAGATGATAGCAGGCATGGGATGTTCCAGGAACTTGTCATATGCCTCATATTTCTGCTCATCATCCAGGGCATTCTCCATGTAGGAGTACTCGACATATCCGATGACCTGGATACGCGAAGGATCAAAGTATTCAAAATATCCCGCGATCTGAAGCGCAGGCCTGTTTATATCGGGCTGTGTTATACGGATACGCGAGACATCGATCTCGGGAGTTAGATTCGTAAGATCCATCCTCTCGATGACTCTTGTCAGTTTTACACTTGCCATCAGATATTCTCCCTTATCCAGTTCTCAAAATCAGCGGGTGATGTGGCACCGATCTTCTCGGATACGACTTTTCCGTTCTTTATGATCATGAAATAAGGAATGCTGGAGATGCCGTACTTCTCAGCAACAGCTCCGCTCTCGTCCACATTGCACTTTACGACCTTGAGCACGGATGAAAGCTTCTCTCCCATGGAATCAACAACGGGAGACATCATCTTGCAGGGGCCGCACCAGTCTGCATAGCAGTCTACGAGTACGGGAAGCTCAGACTGAAGTACCTCTTTCTCAAAGTCGTTGGAATTAACAAGTTGTGCCATAAGCGCTCCTTTCACTTTCGTGTGATTATATATTTGCAAATAGGATTTCCCATACCGGAAAATTTCTCTTCATACTCCGTCATCACGTTTCCTTCCATGAGTTTTTCATCGGAATGAAGGTCATATGTGATGACATCGGCACCAAACACCGATCCGGGAAGTTCCTCGACAGCCCAGTCAAAAAGAACCCTGTTGTCCGTCTTGAATTCTATCCTTCCGTCTGCCTTCAATATCTTATCATATCTTGCAAGGAATTCGCGAGATGGAAGTCTTCTTTTTGCATGTCTGTCCTTGGGCCAGGGATCCGAAAAATTCAGATATATCCTGTCCACCTCTCCCGGTGCGAACACATCGGCTATATTCTCGGCATCCATCCTGATAAATATCAGATTTCCCTTGGGCTCTTCCTCCATCTTCTGGACAGCCCTCAAAAGAACTGCCGAGTATTTTTCTATGCCGATATAGAGGATATCCGGGTTCAACGACGCAAGTTCATGTATGAACCTTCCCTTGCCCATTCCGATCTCTATGTGGATCTCGCCTTCCCTTCCGAATATCTCGTGCCATCTCCCCGCACAGGATGCCAGTTCTTCCTCGGGGATGACATATTTACTTTCGGCGATCCTTTCCCTGCAGCCCGGGACGTTTTTTAGTCTCATTTTTCTTTCTGATCTTCCATCCCGAAAAAACAGTTCTCCGTCTTTCCTTACGGTACTGTTTTCTCCAGTTGGGATGAACCTTTCTGTATTTTTTATACCACTGACGTATCCAGTATAAAAGGATTATTCCGCCTGCTATCGCAAGACTGACGAGGGCCACTCTCACAATGTTTATAAAGACGAAGGTCCTTCCTTTCGTCTCTTCGGGTGCGGGTTCTTCCTCCCTTATGCCGAAGTCGTAGGTTTCGGAGGCTTCGCCCAGAAGGATAGAGCATTTGCCCAGGTAATTCCCTCCGTAAGAGTAGATTATCCTTGCGGCTTCACCCGCAGATACGTTTTCATAAGTTATCCTGCTGTCAAGATCCGGGAATGAGGCGGTCAGCGGCAGCACCACCCTGTCGGTCTTATCCAGCGAGAGCATGGAGTGTGAGTCGCCCATGATATCGGTGCTTCCGTAGGATCCGACACCTAAGCTCAGGTCATATGACTTTTCGTTCTCCGATGCGCTCACAAGGTCGAAGTTTGAAAAACCGTAATTAAAGAGCGATATCGCATCCTCATATCTCGAATCGCTTCCCGCGTCCATGATGACTGCGACCAGCCTGATCCCGTCCTTCTCGGCTCCCGCGATCAGACAATACCCGGCTTCATCCGTATAACCGGTCCTTGCGCCTATCAGATACTCATATTCGTAAGCGCCGCCGGGAGTCATCTTCGAGGAATTGTGCTCCAGTATCTCATCGCCCTGGGTCTGCGTCGGGAAAAGATGCAGAGTCTTCTGAAGCGAATATTTGCACAGCAGCTCATTTTCAAAAAAATCCCTGCCTATGAGAGCCATGTCATAGGCCGTGGTGTAATGGTCTTCGGAATGGAGTCCCACGGGATTGGTGAAGTTCGTCTCCCTGCATCCTAAGGCCGCCGCACGGGAATTCATCATGGCCACGAAGGCATCCCTTGATCCTCCGCCAACATGCTCCGCAAGGGCAAAACTGCATTCAGCCGCACCTCTTATGAGAACGGCCTGCAGGCATTCCGCAACGCTCATGGATTCACCGACACCTATGGCGATGTTCACAACGCCGGGAGGAACATCATACACAGACGATGCGGTAAAATCGACCATATCGTCAAGGTCGCACATCTCGGCCGCCAGCATGCTGGTCATCACCGCCGTCATTGCCGCAGGATAGGCCTTTTCGTGGATGTTCTTGGCATACAGCACGGCGCCCGTTGAATTCTCCATGAGGATAACGCACCGCCCGCTCGTTGCCGGACCTTTTGGCCAGTTTTCTATCTCGTTTGTCTCGACAGTCTCCCCTTCATAGGATCCGGCTTCCGCACCGGTACCCTGTACTCTCATCGGAAAAGTCATCAATATAAGAAGCACAAGAGGCAGAGTAAAAACTCTGCCCTTGATGATGTTCTTTCTGCTTTTTTTCCGGGTACCGGTCCGCATGCTGAATAACTCACACCGAATGATTTGAGAAAATACCTATATCCGGAGTTTCGGAAGGCCCTGCCGGCGTATCATCCGCTGCAGACTCTTTTGCGGCATCATCCGCATCCCCTGCATCCGCCGTCTTTCCGGCATCCGCGCCGGGCTCTTTGTCCGCACCCTCATCCGCATTATTTTCGGCTGAAGGCGTTTCGGAAGAACCGGTTATGTCCTTTTCTTCCTCTTCGGGCTCGGGGAGTCCTTTCTCCGCTCTGAATATCTTCATGAATTCCTTGCCGGTAATGGTCTCTTTTTCAATGAGATATCCCGCAAGCTTATCCATGAGCTCCCTGTTTTCCGAGAGCATTTCCTTTGCCTTCTCATAGGCTGTTTTGAGCATTACTACGATCTCGTCATCTATCGCCGCAGCGGTCTTGTCCGAGCAGTTCATCGCGGTACGTCCCTCGAGATACTGGCTCTCAACCGTTGCAAATCCGGCGAGTCCGAACCTTTTGCTCATTCCGAACCTCGTGATCATGTTCCTTGCTATAGAGGTTGCTTTTTCTATATCGTTGGCAGCTCCGGTGGTAACATTTCCGAATACCACTTCTTCCGCCGCACGTCCGCCGAGGAGGGATACGATCATGTCTTCAAGCTCTTCCTTGGAATTGAGATATTTCTCTTCCTCGGGAACCTGCATGACATATCCGAGAGCTCCCATAGTCCTGGGCACGATGGTTATCTTCTGTACGGGCTCGGAGTTTTTCTGAAGAGCGGTGATGAGTGCATGTCCGACTTCATGATAGGAGACGATCTTCCTCTCCTCGGGACTCATGATCCTGTCCTTCTTCTCCTTACCTACAAGGACCTGCTCAACGGCATTGAAGAGATCCTTCTGGCAGACAAACTCTCTGCCTTCCTTGACCGCATTGATGGCGGCCTCGTTGATCATATTCGCAAGATCCGAACCTACGGCACCGCTGGTGGCAAGAGCTATGGCGTCGAGGTCAACGCTCTCATCCATCTTGACATCCTTGGCATGTACCTTGAGTATCTCTACTCTTCCCTTAAGATCGGGCTTATCAACTATGATACGTCTGTCAAAACGTCCGGGTCTGAGGAGTGCTTTATCAAGTATCTCGGGACGGTTGGTCGCTCCGAGGATCAGGATTCCCTTTGATGAATCAAATCCGTCCATCTCGGACAGGAGCTGGTTCAGCGTCTGTTCTCTTTCCTCGTTTCCTCCGCCGTACTTGGAATCACGGCTTCGTCCTATGGCATCTATCTCATCGATGAATATGATACAGGGCGCGTTCTTGGTAGCTTCCTTGAAAAGGTCTCTGACTCTCGATGCACCGACACCGACATAGAGCTCTATGAAATCGGATCCTGTGAGTGAAAAGAAGGGCACATGCGCTTCACCCGCAACAGCCTTTGCAAGAAGCGTCTTACCGGTTCCGGGAGGGCCCACGAGAAGGGCTCCCTTGGGAAGTCTTGCACCGATCCCCGAATACTTTCCGGGATTGTGGAGGAAATCCACCACCTCAACCAGGGATTCCTTGGCTTCGTCTTCACCCGCAACATCCTTGAACGTAACGCCGGTCTCTTTCTGGACATAGACCTTGGCATTGCTCTTTCCCACATTGAGAGGTCCGCCGCCTCCGCCCATCCTCCTCATGAGGAAAGATGCGAGAAGCCACAGCAGGAGTACGGGAAGGACCACTCCCACGAATATCTCGGTGAGAAGACCGGAAGAAGTGCTTACGACTCGCTGTCCGACAACGCCGTGGGCCTCAAGTCTCTCGGTGAGAGAGTCCATGGACTCCATCAGCCTTGTTGTGTATATCTGTGCATTCTTTATCTGTACGTAATAGGCATACTGCTCGATCCTGCTGGTATCGGCGCCTGCTGCCTCCATCTCGGGATCCTGAAGGACCGCCGACATCTTGAGGGTTACGGTCAGTTCCGCATTCTCCGCATCAAGTTCGACCGCCTCGACCCTGTCATTTTCAAGATCGTTCAGAAACTCCGTATACTCTTTGGTCTGGGTGGCACCCTTTCCGCCGAAGAGCATATTGTAGACCAGGAAGATCACCACCACCGTGCAGAGCAGGGCGAGGAGCATCATCCAGGAATTGTTGTGCCCCGGTCCGGGCCGCTTATTATTTTGATTCTGCGAATTATTATCCACTTGTCTGTCACCTTAAATACTTAAAAACCTGTAACAACACTACATTTTTATAACAGATACCCATTATAAACAAGCATAGCGGATCAGACGAAATCTTTTCCTCTTTCATACTCGGGAGTGCAGGTAAGCCTGATACCGAGCTTGCGGTAAACATTCTCATCAACTCTTGAGAGTATGACGCTTGAATGAGCCTCCGCGCCTCTCAGCCCGGGAAGGCAGTCAAGAGCGGCCTTCGCAAGGGGATTGGTCGAAGCGGAGCTCGAAAGGGCAATGAGCATCTCATCCGTATGAAGTCTGGGGTTACGTGCTCCCATGTAACTCGTCTTAAGGGTCTGTATGGGGATCAGGGTCTCCTCGCTCATGACCTTTACCTCATGAGGTATGCCGGCGATGACCTTGATCGCATTGAGAAGGCATGATGCTGCGGCTCCCAGAAGAGGATTGGTACGTCCGGTGACTATAGTTCCGTCCGGAAGCTCGATCGCTGCGGCGGGCGTTCCGCTCTCAGTCTGTCTCTCCATTGCGGCAACAGCCACCTTCCTGTCTTCGGGAGTGATGCCTGCCTGCTTGAGGAGCAGCTCCTGCTTGTAGAGCTCTGCCTTGGGGGCATCTCCTTTTTTGACGGCAACGGCACTTGCATAATATCTTCTGAGTATTTCCTGGCATGAAGCCTCTCTGCAGACTTCATCGTCCGTAATGGCATAGCCTGCCATATTGACTCCCATATCGGTGGGAGACTTGTAAGGGCATTCTCCGCTTATGGCCTCGAACAGAGCACTGAGGACGGGGAAGATCTCCACGTCGCGGTTATAGTTGACCGTTGTCTCGTTGTACGCTTCAAGATGAAAAGGATCGATCATGTTGACGTCGTCAAGATCTGCGGTCGCCGCTTCATAGGCGATATTTACGGGATGGCGGAGAGGGAGATTCCAGATGGGGAAGGTCTCGAACTTTGCATATCCCGCATTTACGCCTCTCTTGTGCTCATGATAGAGCTGTGAAAGGCATGTTGCCATCTTGCCGCTTCCGGGTCCGGGAGCGGTCACGACAACAAGAGGCCTTGTGGTCTCTATATAATCGTTCTTGCCGTATCCCTCATCAGATACGATAAGAGGGATATTGGAAGGGTAGCCGTCGATGGGATAGTGGAGATAGCTCTTTAGATCGTGTGAATCAAGAAGCTGTCTGAATCTGTCAGCCGCAGGCTGACCCGCATATTTGGTTATAACTATGCTGGAGACAAGGAATCCGATCTCCCTGAATACCTTTACGAGCCTCAGAACGTCCTGGTCATAAGTGATGCCCAGGTCTCCTCTTACCTTGTTCTGCTCGATCGCATCGGCGCTTATTACGATGACTATCTCTGCCTGATCCTTGAGCTGTTCGAGCATGAGGAGCTTATTGTTGGGAGCAAAACCGGGCAGAACCCTCGATGCGTGATAATCATCATAGAGTTTGCCTCCGAATTCCAGATACAGCTTGCCGAATCTGGATATCCTCTCCCTGATGTGAGCAGACTGAAGTTCAAGATATTTAGCGGAATCAAAACCTGTCTTTCCCATTTTTATTCTCCAAACAAGATACTGAATATCATACGTCTTGCCATTGTACGATATAACTACGATATCATACCACCATTTTGCGGTTTTCTCTACTTAATGTTACAGTGCACGAATTAACTAATTGCACTTTCGCGGACTGCAAATGGCTTAGATGATACATTTTCAGCCCGCGATACGGCAATTACTAAATTCGTTGACTATAGCTTTGCGGGACTTTTGCCTGTTCTTTTTCCCTGAAGTCTTTAAAGAAAGCGACTATATTCTCCGCCACATCCGGAGGGATCTCGGGAAGCGATGAAAGAGTCTCCGCATCCGCAGATGCTATCTCCGATATCGACTGGAACCTCTTCATGAGCGCCTTCTTTCTGGAAGGTCCCACACCGGGTATGTCGTCGAGAAGGGATCTTGTCTGCTTTTTGGCCCTCAGGGATTTGTGATATTCGATCGCAAATCTGTGTGCTTCGTCCTGGATCCTCGTTATGAGTTTGAACCCCTCGGAGTGGATATCTATCGGGAGCTCAATATTGTTAAAATACAGCCCTCTCGTCCTGTGCCTGTCATCCTTGACCATTCCGCAGACAGGGATATCAAGTCCCAGCTCATCCATGACCTCAAGGGCTATTCCGACCTGGCCCCTTCCTCCGTCCATGAGCAGCAGATCCGGAAGGTGCGAGAAGCTGACGATCCCGGCATCCTCGCCCTTATCCCTGATGCGCTCCGCTTCCTCCATTCCGTGGGTGAAGCGCCTGGTAAGAGCTTCTTTCATGCATGCGTAATCATTGGGGCCTTCAACCGACCTGATCTTAAACTTCCTGTAATCGCTCCTCTTTGGTCTTCCGTTTTCGAAGACCACCATGGATGCAACATTTTCAAAACCGTTGGTGTTAGATATATCGAAGGCTTCCATCCTGACAAGGGAATCCATCCCCAGCACCGATTCTATCTCCCTTACGGCGCCGAGAGTCCTTGCCTCTTCGCGCTTTATCTTCTCGGAATCGTTGTGGAGTATGATCTCCGCATTCTCCTCACTCATCTCAAGGAGCTTTTCCTTTGTGCCTATCAGGGGAACGACCAGGCTGACCTTGTGTCCGCTCTTTGCGCTGAGCCACCCCGATATTACCTCGGAATCTTCCGGAGCGTTACGGACCATGATCTCCCTGGGGATAAAAGGAGTTCCGGAATAGAACTGCTTTATGAATTCTCCGGTCACTTCACCTTCTGTCTGCATGAGAGTATCCGTCATATGATAATGCTCTCTGCCCATGAGTCTTCCGTCTCTTACGAAAAAGACCTGGAGGACTATATCTTCGCCCTCCCGCTTCATGCCTATTATGTCCCTGTCTATGCCGGATCCTCCGGATATCTTCTGCTTCTGGGCAACGCTCTTTACGGATTCCGCAAGATCCCTGTATTTGGCAGCCTCCTCGAATTTCATCTCATCGGAAAGCTCCCTCATTTTTTTCTCAAGATCCCTTATGATGGGACCATAATTGCCACTTAGAAAATCCAGTGCCCCGGATACTTTTTTCGCATATTCTTCACGGGAAATGTATTCCTGACAGGGGCCCATACACTGCCCGATATGATAATTCAGGCAGGGCCTTTCAAGTCCGATATCTTCGGGAAGCTTTCTCGAGCAGGTCCTGAGCCTGAATATCCTGTTCAGGAGCTCTATGGTATCCTTGACCGCCTGTGCAGAGCTGTAGGGCCCGAAATACCTGGACTTGTCCCGCTTCATGGTCCTTGAAAAAAGGATCCTGGGATAAGCCTCGGAAACGGTGACCTTGATATAGGGATAGGTCTTGTCGTCCTTTAAAAGCGTGTTGTATTTGGGAGAATGCTCCTTGATCAGATTGTTTTCAAGGACCAGAGCTTCGAGCTCCGAATTTGTCACGATGAATTCGAACCTGTCGATCTGCTCCACCATATTGTCGATGGCGGGGCCTCTTCCGATATTCTTACGGAAATACGACCTGACACGGTTCCTGAGATTTATGGCTTTGCCGACATACATGATGGTATCCGAAGAATCCCGCATGATGTACACTCCGGGTTCGGTGGGAAGCTTCTTAAGTTCTTCGGAAAAATCCTTCATAAAATGCCGGAAAAAAGAAAACTGTTTCCTTTAAAAAAATGACCTGCCGTCCTTGTTTTAGGCAGCGGACGGATATAAAATACAGAAATCATGAGGTCAAAAGAAGAACTCGAAAACGAAATAATGGAGGCCGGAAAAGACATACTCAGCTCTGAGTGGTTCCTGAAAGGCTTTGAACAGCCTCATCATTTCGGATCAAATGTGAGCGATCATGAGCTCCACGTTGCGTTTGTCTCGCTGAAAATAGCGGGACTGTTCAGAAACGCCGACAGGAGAGCATTGATCAGAGCATGTCTCTGTCACGATATGGGACTCATCGGGAACCGGAAGGCCGTCTATACCACGGGAAGGATGTGCATCACGCAGCACCCTCTCGATTCCGCAAAAAGAGCCGAGGAGATCCTCGGAGCGCTCACTGATATAGAGAGGGATATCATAGTAAACCACATGTTTCCTCTTGTCCTGAACCCTCCGAAGACCGGAGAAGGTGCACTCATATGTGTGGCGGACAAGATATGCGCTATCTTCGATCCGATCATGATCGGCCGCAGATCCGCAAGATTTCGCGAGCGCATGAACATATCGGTCAGAGCATGACATCAGCCTAAATCTTTATCCTCGGGAAGAACTCCCGAGGTATTTTTTTTGTTCTTTCTGATCAGACCCGCAGTGTTGTTCTTATGATAGTTACGCACTTTGTTGAAGCGCTTTTCTATGACGGCCGCTTCCTTGTCGTTCACGCGTCTTAAGATCCTGACAAAGAATACCCCGGCAGGATCGGTTGACGGATACATTATGATCTTGCCCTTTATGAGACCGTGCTCTTCGCATTCGCAGAGACAGTAATATTTCTTGTCTCCCATGGAAAACCATTTGATCCTGCGCTTTGCTCTTTTGCCGCACACATAGCACCTTGTGGCAAGGAGCTCTTTATCCTTAAAGGCCTCTTCCCTGCTCTCAAACACTCTCGTGATGTATTTTTCATAGGTGGGGAAGAGTTTTCTGATCTCCTGCTGTCTGCCGGAGGGCGGAAAAGTGGTATCAAAAGAGATAAAGCTCTCGCATCCGGGATCTTTTTCGATCACCTTCGAAAAAACCTTTGCGGTATAATACGCGTCGCTGAAGGCTCTGTGGAATGGGATATCCTTCTCAATTCCGAAATGATCCACGGCGTATTCCAGATTTCTGCGGTTCTTGCTGCCGTTCTCACAGGAGAGGGCAAACAGCTTCTGGGCGTCGATGTAGGCAACGGGTCCTTCGCTTAAGAGCGGAAGCCCGAAGAATTTGAGGTTTCTCTGGAGAACGCCTATATCCCCGGGGCCCCAGGTCACGAAGACCGGATCATCCCCGCACCACTTAAAGAAGCGCTCCATTACCGTTTCAAACGGATCACCCTTTTCAAGCTCCTCCATCTGAAGATGAACGAGCTTGCTGGTGAAATTATGCATTTTCTTGTAGACCCGGGGTTTTATGAGTTCGCTGAATTCTGAAAGCGGTCTTCCGTCATCGCTGCATTTCAGTGCGCCTATCTCGATTATCTCGAAGGGCATCTCCGCAACTTCCGGCTCCGTTCCTGTGGAACTCTGATTCCACTCAAGGTCTATGACGATCTTATTCATTTATCAATATGCTCTGCCCCAGTAAACCATCTTCTGAGCGGGTTTTCCGCAGCAGACACAGGTATCGGCCAGTTTTTCCTGCTCAAAAGGTATGCATCTGCTGGTAACCGCAAGGTCTGCCTTGATCTTGTCTTCGCATTCCCTGTTTCCGCACCACATAGCCTTTACAAAGCCTGATTTTTCATTAAATGTCTTTACGAACTCGTCGTAGTTTCTTGCCACGTATGTATGTGCATCCCTGTGTGCCCTTGCGGCCTCGAGCATATCCTTCTGGATGGTGTCAAGGAGCTCACATACCTTTGTCTCGACCTCATCAAGACCGATCTCGATCTTCTCCCTGGTATCCCTGCGGACGAGCACGCACTTTCCGGCTTCGATATCCTTGGGACCGATCTCAAGACGGAGAGGATATCCTCTCATCTCGGCCTCGGAGAATTTCCATCCGGGAGTCTTGTCGGTATCATCAACCTTGACCCTTACGGATGCCTTGAGTCTGTCGCGGAGTTCATATGCCTTGTCTAAAACTCCTTCCTTCTTCTGCTGGATAGGGATGATGCAGAGCTGTACGGGAGCGACTCTGGGAGGAAGCTTGAGTCCTTCGTTGTCGCCGTGGACCATGATAAGGGCTCCGATGAGTCTTGTAGTCATTCCCCATGAAGTCTGATGGACATACTTGAGGGTATTGTCCTTGTCTGTGTACTGGATATCAAAGGCCTTTGCGAATCCGTCTCCGAAGTTGTGGCTGGTTCCGGACTGAAGTGCCTTGCCATCATGCATGAGAGCTTCGATGGTATATGTGGCCTCGGCTCCCGCAAACTTCTCCTTCTCGGTCTTTCTTCCCTTTACAACGGGAATTGCAAGGAAGTCCTCAAGGAAATCCGCATAGACGTTAAGCATCTGCTCGGTGCGCTCCTGTGCCTCTTCTGCGGTGGCATGAGCGGTATGGCCCTCCTGCCACAGAAACTCTCTTGAACGGAGGAAGGGTCTGGTCTCCTTCTCCCATCTTACGACGGAGCACCACTGGTTATAGACCTTGGGAAGGTCTCTGTAGGAATGGACATTGTTCTTGTAATGATCACAGAAAAGAGTCTCGGAAGTGGGTCTTACGCACATTCTCTCCTGAAGGGGCTCGAGGCCTCCGTGGGTGACCCAGGCGACTTCGGGCGCAAAGCCCTCGACATGATCCTTCTCCTTCTCAAGAAGCGATTCGGGGATGAACATAGGCATGTAGACATTCCTGACACCGGTCTCCTTGAACCTCTTATCCAGCTCAGCCTGGATATTCTCCCAGATCGCATATCCGTCGGGCTTGATCGCCATGCATCCCTTGACGGAGGTATAATCGATAAGTTCGGCCTTGCGGACGATATCCGTATACCACTGCGCAAAATCCACATCCATGGATGTGATCTCTTCTACCATTTTCTTGTCTGCCATAATTCATACCTCAGTTTCTTATTTTAGAGCGGCCTTATCCGCCGCAATCGTGACTGTTATCTTTTCCCTGTGACCGCCTCAAATACCTCTTCGGGCGTATCGCATATCATCCGGGCTCCGTGCTCTTCAAGAAACTCCCGGCCACGGAATCCCCATGATACGAGGATCTCATCAAGTCCGGAATTTCTCGCGGTCATTATATCCGTATCCGAATCACCTATGTATACCGCATCACCCGGGTTTACGCCCAGTTCTCCGAGTATTCTGTTACACATATCCGGTGCGGGCTTTACGGCCTGACCCTCCATATCGCCGACGGCTCCGGAGAAAAGTCCGTCGAAATATGTCTTTACAAGATTTCTTACTGCGGGATCCGGCTTATTTGATACGACAGCCGTAAGTATACCGCAGGCTGTGAGTTTTTCAAGAAGTTCCTTTATCCCTTCATACGGGCCGGTGTTGTCGGAATCATGAACCGTATAATGATCCATGAACGCCTTCTTCACCCGTGCCCTTTCCGCATCGGACGATCCGGCGGGCAGCGCTCTTTCTATGAGCTTGTCCACTCCGTTTCCTACATAGAACCTGACTTCTTCCTTCGTATGTTCCTCATATCCGCATGCTCTCAGAGCATGATTCACGGAATTCGTCAGATCCGTGAGGGTGTTCAGTATCGTTCCGTCCATATCGAACACTGCAAGTTTGTATTTCATATCAGGTACCTTTCATGCGTCAGAATCCGTGATGGCCGCCGCCACCGCTGTGGTGACCGCCTCCGCCGCTCCTGTGGCCGCCTCCGCCGCTCGAGCCCGAAGACTGGGGTGAATAGGTCCTGGTCTGACCTGTCTGCACCACCTGAGGGGTCGAAAAGCCGAGCTTCTTGGAAGCACCCTCGAGCATCTCCGCTCCCGATGTATTCTGTATCTTCGATGCACTGTTGACTATGATGAAATTGATCAGCAGCGAGAGCAGTATCGCCATCAGCGCACAGCAGATGTATTTCATGGGACGTGCTATCTTCTGGCCGTCAAGCAGTCTGTATATCTGGTCGAAGCCGGATGAAGCACATGAATAATAATCGCCGTTTGAAGCATAGCGGTAAATATTATCGGTTATGTCATAGCCGTAAGCATCGGTAATGACCTTGTGTGCGGCTCCGTCCGAATATACGGAGATCTCTCTTTCATCCATGTCAATGATGATCATGGTGCCGCTTGAGCTTCCGAAGAGAGCATAGTACATATTCTCGGAATATCTCATTATGTCTCCGTAGCTGTTACTGTCAGTGGAGATAAATGCCACATTACAATAGTCTGTGACAGGAGACATATCCTCCGCAAGCTGCTTTATCTGGGAAGCGGAAAGTATATCCGCCCCGTCGTATATGACAAGTCTGAATCCCGTATCGGGATTGAGTTTGTCAACATCGGCATCTTCTTTCATGTCAAGCGGACTGAACGCAGAGGCACCCGCATAAGGGACCAGGCACAGAATGATGAGAAGTGCCGCCGTTAAAAGTACGGTCAGTGATCTTTTCAGAATATTCCTTTTCATCATTCGTCACCTCCCCTTTTGTCAAACTGAGGAAGTTTCCTCGTCGAAAGCTCGTTGTGGCACTTGATTATATCAAGGAACGAGAGCAGGACTCCGGCGATGCATGCTACGGCCGCAATGTAATAATACTCGTCCGCAGCCGGGGCAAATATCCATACACAGACAGCCAGCACCGCGCCTATGAGCGGTTTCAGGCACAGGATGAATTTGTCCCTTCCGGGCGCCTTTTCGCTTATCTTCTCCCCGGTCGTGACCAGCTTACTGTCCTTCTTGTTCTTCATGGACAAAGCGATCGGAACTATCACGAATGCCGCAATGAGTCCTCCGATAGCTCCGCCGACCATCAGCAGCACCACCACGAAGACAACGAGGAAAAATGTTCCGACGCCCGAGGATGCTTTTTGCTGAGCTGGGGCGGTAACGGGTTTTGCCTCAGCGGGTTTGGGCGCTCCGGCACCTGAATTGCCTTTCGCCGCTTTCCTGGACATAAGTCCCTTATCATCGAGACTGTGCTCCCTGATATGTATCTTGTTTTTCTGGGAGCAGAGTATGATCATGCTCGCGATCGCAAAAGCAAGAGATGCGATCAGAAGATACTGGGGTCTCATGACGGGGATCAGGGTCAGCAGCAAAAACAGCGGTATCGCCAGGATCAGCGAGGAAATGATGTACTTCTTGTGATCCACCGGAATATCCGTTGCCACCTCACCGGTCTGTCCGTTTACCACTGCGTAAGTGAGGCGGTCCTTGTGTCTCACCGACAAAAACCATACAGGGAAATAACCCATCTCGATGTCGGTGTGCTCGGGACCCAGATTTGCCGCGCTGGCAGCCTTTAAAGAAATACTCCTTAAGGCCGGATGCTTCGATATATGGCTGTAGATATCGGAGATCACGATGGATTTGCAGTTGTCCTCATAAAGACCCGAATCCGTATCCGCCGCATCCGCATAGAAACCGCTCATATATGAGGTATTGAAGGGGACCGCAGTCTTAATGTCAAAAGGCGCTATGGCTTCGCTCAGATTATCCGAAAACTGGGAGGAAGCGTCAAAGGCAAGTCCGTTGTATTCGGCATCCACCTTAGTATTTACGTCATAAAAAGTATGGATGATATAATCTCCGCTCCTGTGGTCTTTCTGTGCACGGAGTGATACGGGACGGTTTTCACGGAAGTTATAGATCCAGTAGGGCATATATATTCCGCGGAATTTGTCTACGACCGTTTCTTCCTTCATGTACTTGGGAGCAAAAAGGGCCTTTCCGACCGCCTTCTTGTAGAGTTCTCCGCTCTGCTCCTTTGTGATCCTGAAAGGAATGATATGTTCCGGTGCCCTTTCCTTTCCGACCCTGCTCGCAAGGACAGTGGATGCTCCGCAGTAGCTGCAGAAGGTTGCGACGGTGTTGTCATTTGCAAGGATCTCGCCTCCGCACTCTTTACAGGTGTAAATGGTGGTGGTGTACTCCCTGTATCCCGTTTCGGAACTCTCATCCGCCTCGGTCTCGGTGTAAGTGTCTTCCTTGGCATCGTCCACCTGTATAACGGAATCCGGCGAAAGATCCGTATCACAGAAATCGCAGTGCAGCAGCTGCCTGCCGGGATCAAAGTTTATATTGGCCCCGCAATTAGGACATACGAACATATATCTCCCTCCTGTATAACCCCATAAAACAATTTAAGGCGGCCCCCATATTCCGGGAGCCGCCTGTAATCTCAGTATCATTTGCGGAATTTATTGACCGCCTTCGATGCTATCATCACCTCGCCGTGTTCTTTCAAGGCTTCATCGCATCCGCCCCCCGCACTGAAGAGCTCTGCAAACTCCAAAGCCTGTACGCAGCTCCTGCTGAAGCGGTCATACGAAGCTCCGCCTCTTCCTATATGGAGAAAATACCTGTCATCCATCTTGTACAGGACCGAATCCAGACGTATGCCCCTCGGAAGCCCCTGTGCATATTCGATGAAATCGGACAGGAAGTTGAACATGAAGACGGCTTCGTTCACATCGGAAGCAGCAGGCCGCTCCTCCGTTTTTCCGTCAGCCTTCTTCACTGCAGGCGCGGCAGGCGCAGGAAGCGCAAATGCGCCCTGTCCGAGTCCGGGCAATGCACCGAGTGAACCGGTACTTCCGGCAGCCTCTCCTCTGACATGCTCAAGCAGATGCTTGAGGGTATCGATAAAACCGCCGAGCTTCTCGGGATCGACTCCCAGAGCGGGATCCTTCTCCGAAAAAGTAAGGACCATTCCCTGTTCGGGAACCATCATTATCTGCATCTCAAAAGCAATCTCGGGAGGCCGGTAGCCGACTTCCGTCTTGGCCTGCTCAATGACCTCTCTCAAAAGCCTCTGGGCATTCTCGCTCCTTGAGATGAAATCGCTGTAATCCACCTGGTAATAAGCCAGTTCGTCTTTGGAAAGATAGCATTTTATTGTTTTGTCATCTACTCGTTCAATTCTCATAGTCAGTACCTCACAACCCCCGGTACCACAAGAAAAACTTTGCTTCTTTCTATTTGGGTTTATTTTATCATGTTTCGGCTATTTTGTATAGTCTGTGGGCATTGTGCCAGGCCGCTTCAAGCACCTCTTCCGTGCTGATTTTCCTGATCTCTGCGATGCGGTCCGCGACAAGTCCCAGGTATGCCGAAGTGTTCCTCTCACCCCTGTGCGGGACAGGTGCAAGATAGGGGCAGTCCGTCTCGAGAACCAGATTCGACAGAGGGATGTACTCTACAGCCTCCACAAGCTTTCTGGCATTCTTGAATGTGACAACCCCGCCTATCCCGAAAAAGAAGTCCATTTCCAGAAGTTCCCGGGCAGTCTCTTTTGTATAGGAATAACAGTGCATCACTCCGCCTATATCCCCGGCGTGTTCCGCCTTCATAATATCTATCGTATCCCGGGCGGCTTCTCTTGAGTGTATGACGACAGGTTTTGACACCTCTGCGGCAAGCCTGAGCTGTCTTGAGAACCACTCCTTCTGAACATCCGCGGGATCATCGTCCCAGTGATAATCCAGCCCGATCTCCCCGATGGCTACACATTTATCCTCGCGGGCAGCTGCAGCCTGCAGCCATTCCCAGGTTTCGTCGTTCAGCTCACTGCACTGTCCCGGTATGACCCCGAGAGCACAGTACATCCATGGATATCTCCGGGAAAGCTCAAGTGCGGTCTTTGAAGACGCGATCCCCGCACCTATGTCCGTAACCCTGAGCACACCCGAATCCTTAAGGGATGCAAGGACCTCTTCCCTGTCGGAGTCAAATGCGGCGTCATCATAATGCACATGTGTATCAAATATCCGGATCATAGATCTCCCCAAACATCCGGCAAAAACCGGAGAAATAAAAGAAAAGGCCACAAACCCGCTTATAGCAAGCCTGCGACCTCGCATGCACCTCCAGGGGCTCGAACCCTGGACACCCTGATTAAGAGTCAGGTGCTCTACCAACTGAGCTAGAGGTGCGTTCTTTAGTGCAACGATGAGATATTACCACCTATTAAAAAGAAAAGCAACAAAAAAATTATTTTTTTTCATATTTTTTTGAAGAAGACGGTTTTTCGGGCTTTTTCCCACCGTTTCCGGCCTATTTTCTTCTCCCGGGTTTATTCACCTTCTGCTCATACATCCTGGCATCGGCGATCTTCAAAAACTCTTCTATCATGCCGAAAGAATCCGTTTCGGTAATGTATGCGCCCCAGCTGAAATCCAGCAGATAATCCTTATCGTTGGTTTTATTGAATTCAGCGGTCAGCTCCTTCATGCGGCCCACAAACCTCTCCAACCTTATCTCGGAATAATCCGGGGCAAAGATGTAGAACTCATCGCCTCCCGTTCTTCCGGCTATTTCTCCGGAATCACAGCATTTCGTTATGATGCCCGCAAGCGCCCTGATGGCGCGGTCTCCCTCATAATGGCCGAATTCGTCATTGATGCGCTTTAATCCGTCCATATCCATCACGATCGTACAGACATTCTTTCTCTCCGCCAGATTCGAGATCATGGCGCGGGATCTGTCATCGAATCCTCTCCTGTTCAGCATTCCGGTAAGACCGTCGGATATGCTGAGTCCTTCCAGCCTGCCAATGAGCTTGCTTATATGATCCTTCTGGTGGAGCGAGTTCAGCGTAAGTCCCAGAGTGTGGAGCCAGACATTATGGAATTCGTTGAATATGTCCTTGCCGGTCATCTCCACTACGGAATATCCGAAGATCCTTTCGGCAAAGTGGACCACCATTATATAGTACACATGACATCTGTCAGTGGATGGCTGCGGGATGAGGGATGAGGTGCTGAAGGAATGCGGGCTCTTTGTATACTCCTTGTTCTTGTCGATCCATATAACGGGGATGAATCTTCCCGAAGGCGCGGTATAGCCGCTGTCATAAACAGGCTTCCCGTTCAGATCGGTATGGACCATCATAAAGAATGCGGAATAGTCACCGAAATTGACCGAATCTTCTGCAAAAACAGCCTCCATCTGGCGGACGCTGTCGACCTTATTCAGCTTCAGCATCGCAGACTCAAGTTCATAGACGGCGGTGGACATGAGTCTCTTGTCTTCGTGCGCACGGTCAATGGTCTCAAGCACATGTCTGTACTCGAGGGGATCGCAGCCGCACGACTGTGAAGGCACGATCCTGGGGAATACGCGCAGATCATGATCTTTTGCGTCTTTTCCGTCGGAAAGATCTGTCAGAAGCCTTAATGCCTTATATGCTATGTCCATGCGCTCACGCGTAACGGAGGTGATGTGCGGGAGAAATTCCTTTCCGTCGGGAGTTCCGTCGTAACCCGAAACGCAGATATCCTCGGGAACCTTGATCCCCATCTGCCTGAAGGCGTTGATAAGTGATATCGCCATATAGTCGTTGCCGCACACAACAGCCTGGGGACGGTCGGGAAGGGACAGGAAATAGTGAGCCGCCTCAACGCCCTTGTTGTACCAGAAATCCCCTTCGAACATGCCGACGCCGTCTTCGGGGAATCCGTATTCCTTCATGACGGTGCGGAACTCGTTCAGACGCAGACGCGCATCGGGATGGGTGAGATAACCTGACATATACCCGATCCTGGTAAAGTGGTGATGGTTGATAAAATGCTCAACCATTGCCCTGAGTCCGCCGGCATCGTCAAACTCTATATTGTAAAAACCCTCAACATGACTGCTGATGGATACCACGGGGCATTTCGCGCTCCGCAGCTTTCTCTCGACCCTGTCGGCCATTCCTTCGATGTTGTAGCCTTCACCGTCAAAAATGATGCCGTCAAACTGATCCAGATCCACAAACTCCAGAAAGCCGGACTCCTGATCCTCCGCCACGGTATTGATGCTGCGAAGCTTGCCGTATGAATTGAAATACACGAGGTTCACACCAAGATCCTCGGCAGCAATATTCAGGACTCTGCACAGGCTGCATTTGTACCTGCCTGTAAGTCCGCTTGAAAACACTGCTATCATTTTTCTGCGGCCGCTCATACGGTACCTCCGTTACGAAAGATCAAAAATCTGTCATCTCCTGCGGGGATATGCCCCTTCAATGTCCACGGGTGCACTGAGAACCACCTCATTGGCATTCTTTGCGATCTGTATCTCATATTCACCGGTATAGTGGACATAGGCTTTGCACTCATCGTTCCAGTGTGCAAAATCTCTTGATGAGAGCTCAAATGTCACGGTCTCGCTCTCGCCGGGCTTAAGGAGCTTTGTCTTGGCAAATCCCTTAAGCTCTCTTACGGGTCTGGGAAGTGCGCATTTATTCACTCCGACATATAGCTGAACAACTTCTCTTCCCGCTTTTTTGCCGGTATTGGTGACCTTTACGGAAACCGTGATGCCTCCGGACTTTTCATCGCCGATAAATCCCTTTGCATTTATCTGAAGATCCGAATACTTGAAAGTCGTATATGAGAGTCCGTATCCGAAGGGGAAAAGAACGGGCATCTTCTTGGAGGTGTAATATCTGTATCCGACGAACTCTCCCTCACTGTATTTTACGGAATCGTCACATCCGAAATAGTACAGATATGAAGGATTGTCCT
>CAMNEB010000003.1 GCA_946536155.1 uncultured Lachnospiraceae bacterium
AGCGTGCGCGAGAAGATTCGAACTCCCGACCTTTTGATCCGTAGTCAAACGCTCTATCCAGCTGAGCTACGCGCACATTCAGATTCACAACAGATGTATTTTAGTATGAATATTGAATAATGTCAATAATTGTTTTTGGATTTAAGAGCATGAGAGAGGGCTGTATGAAAAAGGGAGCAGATGCTCCCTTTTTTACGTCCGGAAATTATTCCGTGAAATCTATATTGACCGAGCCGCTGGTGGTGGAAATGTCCAGTGTCTTATCACCTTCTCTTGAATTTGTCAGGTTGCAGGAACCGGATGTGGTGCTAGCGATAATGCTGAAATCATCCTCACTGCCTGTGATCGATCCGCTTACGCTTCCGCTGGATGCGGTTATCTTGATGCTGTGGCCTGCGGACAATTCCTCAAATCTGGTGGAGCCGGAAGTGGTGGAAGAGGTCAGGGAATCGCTGACAGAGACTCTTTCTGCCTTGAAGGAGCCGGAGTTCCCCTCGGCTGAGATGTTGGCAGCCGTAACATCCTCGAGGGTTCTGCTTCCCGATGTGTTCGAGATGTTTACGTCACCTTCTGCTGATACGGATATGAGTCTGATGGACCCGCTGGAGCTTTTTCCCTGAAGATCTCCGCGGATATCCGCATCTTCGATGGTGATGCCGCCCGAAGTGTTTGAAGCTTTAAGGCCTGCACTGTCCAGTCTTTCAACGCTGATCGAGCCGGAAGTGTTTGTGAGATTCACCTTGCCTTCGCTGGTGATCCCGATAACGGAGATGCTTCCCGAGGTGTTGCCTATATCGAGGGAGCTGACTGTCAGGTTTTCCGCATAGATGCTGCCGCTGCTTGAGTTAAGGTCAGCCTTGCCGGCAAAAGATTCAGGTACGGTAATTGTAACCGGTTCATCCGGAACATAGCCGATATCCACTACGAAATGGACGGGGCCGTTAAGGTCTTTGTATCTGATCTTTAATGTGTCGCCGGATTCCGATATTTCATATTCGTAATATTCCGGTCTGTCGTAATATGTCAGGCAGACAGTATCCACATCTCCGGTCCTGATCTCGAGATTATCCGATGTTATATCCGCTTCGATGAACTTTATTTCGTTTGAACATACGTATTCCTGTCTTTCGGAAGCAACGGTTTTTGTTGAAAAATCTGCAGCCAGGTTTCTTGTTCCCAGCAAAGCCACGGCCATGAGTGCCAATCCGACAAGGGAGCATCCTCCTGCTATCAATAATCCTTTTTTCATTTTTATGCTCCTTTCTTAAGCAATGCTTTTTTTGATCTTTTTGAAGATGTAAGGTATCATTCCCGCTATGGCTTTACAGAGAGCCCAGATGGGCCGGCTGAGCAGAACGGTGAGCCCGCCGAGGAAGAGCGCTGCTCCGAGAGAGAAGATTCCGAGGGGCCATGGTACCACGCCTGTAAACATCATTATGAATATGAACAATCCCGCAAGTGACATGAGGCCGAATGCGACCAGTACGCAGAAGACCGCAACCACGATACACCACAGCACAATGTAGAGAGCAAAAAGAAGTGCCAGTATCGTGATCAGGAGCGGAAGCCAGATGGGGAATCCTATGATGGCGAGTACGACCCAGAGAACTCCCTTTCCTTTTCCCTTTGCTTCATCGTGGCTCTTCTGGACCTTGTCCATTATAAGCTTTGTGACCGGCTTCTCCGCCTTGTAATTGCTGATAATGGAATCTATGGACTCCATCTGGGCAACGGCACTTTCTTCGTTCATTCCGGCTTCCACACGGTCGCTGATCATCTCATCGTAAAATTCGATGCATTCGTCAATATCTTCGATGCTTGCTGCTTCCAGACCGGCTCTGAGCTGCGTCAGAAATTCCTGTTTAAGCATTTTTCTCTCCCCTTTCTTCGGCTATATACTTATAGACTTTAACGATCTCTTCCCATTCGCCCAGCAGTTCGTCTATTCTTGCCCTGCCGGCATCGGTTATGGAGTAGTACTTGCGGAGTCGTCCGCTGTATTCTGCTTTCCTTACGGTCAGCATGTTCTGGGATTCGAGCCTTTTCAGGATCGGGTACAGTGTTGATTCGGTTATTTCTATGAATGTTGAAATATCTGCAACGAGTTTGTACCCGTATGATTCGCCGCGCTCAAGAACCGCCAGAACGCAGGCATCCAATATGCCGCGTCTAAGTTGAGCATCCATATGCATTACCTCCTTACGCATAATACTATATGACGCATAGTATAATGTGTCAAGTAGTATTTTAAAAATTTTTTTTAAAAGGTTTTTTATCTGAAAACCGCGCAGTTATGCGGCTTTTTCGCCGGCAGGTATAGGCCGGAGTTATAACGGGCAAAAGAAAATAGGAATTGGACGATGTAATTTTACGCTGTTACGATATTAAACAGATAAAGCTTTTATGAGGAATGAGCTATGAAAAATCTGCTTTGTTTCGGTGATTCAAATACCTGGGGTTATAATCCGGCAAACGGTGAACGCTTTCCGGAGAATGTCAGATGGACCGGCCTTCTGCGGGATTCACTGAAGGATGAAGATGTAAATGTCCTTGAAGATGGGCTGTGCGGAAGGACCACCGTATATGAAGACTCATACAGAGAGGGCAGGAAGGGTGTCGATTCCATCAGGGATATCTTCAGCAGGGGTGAGAATGTGAACGCCGTGGTCCTGATGCTCGGAACAAACGACTGCAAGACCTGTAACCATACCACACCCGAAGCGATAGCCGAGGGGATAGATAAATGTCTTGATGTCATATTAGAGAACGTTCCTTCAGAAAAAGTACTTCTGATATCGCCGATCCTCCTGGGCGAGAATGTATGGAAGGAAGGTTTCGACCCCGAATTTTGCCGTCGCTCCGTGAAAGTATCAAGGGGACTTAAATCGGAGTACAGCAAGGTGGCACGCAAAAGACATGTCAGATTCATGGCGGCATCCGATCTTGCCGCCCCCAGCAGCACGGATCAGGAGCACTTAAGTGCCGATGATCATAAGATAATGGCAGATGCCATATATAAAGAAGTACGGAAGATGGTGAGCTGATATCTTCCCGTATGGTATAAGCCCGGCAGAACTTGTGGTTTGCGGATCGAAGATACACCGTGTACCATATGTTCTGCCGTTTTTTTATATGGTATTTTTATTAAAAAAATTTTTTTAAAAAAAATAAAACCTTTCAGGCTTCCCGTTCGTATTATTTACAAAGACGTCTTTAACGGAGAGTTTAAAATTGCATTTGGATTTTGAAGAGATCACAAAAAAATACGGAAACAGGCTGTATGCCGCCGCATTCAATGTATGCAGACAGAACCAGGATGCGGAAGATGCCGTGCAGGATGCTCTGATCGCTCTTTACCGGTCGGATGCGGAATATATGAGCGAGGAACACATGAAGGCATGGCTCCTCAGAGTTACCATCAACAATGCAAAGAGCATACGCCGTTCATTCTGGAACCGGAACAAAACATCCTATGAGGAATATATGGACAGCCTCACATTCGAGGATGAGTCTGACAAAAGTTTGATGGATGAAGTTCTGAGACTTCCGGAGAAAATGCGTATAGTGGTGCATCTCCACTATTACGAAGGGTACAGGATCGAAGAAATAGCCCAAATGCTTGAACTGTCCGGTAACACAGTAAAAACAAGGCTCTTTAACGCAAGAAAGATCTTAAAGAGCAGATTGGAGGGATGGGAAGATGAGTAAGAAAAACAATGAGGAAAAATATATAAGAAGTTTTAATGCTCTTCATCTCTCCGGCGATTTTCAGGCTAATCTTGATAAGCGCCTGGAAGAGGAAAGAGAGGGCAGAAAAATGAATCTCGGAACTATCGGAAATATAAGACGTATCGCGGCGGGAATTGCAGTATTTGCGGTTACCATGGGCAGCTTCGGAGTCTGCTATGCATCGGATTTCGGAGGACTTCGTACCAATCTGAAGCTCTGGCTCGGCGGAGAAGAAAAGGAAGTCACCGTTGTTCAAAGCGGGGACTACAGCTACGATGTGATCGATGAAGACGGAAATGTCAGCGGATTCGGCGGACTCACCGCAGACGGAAACGGGGGTCAGACCGCAATGAGCGCAGAACAGCTTGCGGCTCTTCAGAACAATGCATGTATGCTGAAGCCCGAAAACGGAAGATATATCCTTTATTACAAGAACATCAGCGCGGATGTTACCGATCAGATCAAAAACGGAAAGCTTAACATTCATATCACCGATCCCAATAATGAATATACCTATTTCAGGATTTCAGAGATAAATGGTGAGAGCTTTGTATGCGAAGCAGGTAGAAAAGCTGACTGGGGAGTCGATTATATAGAGATAGATTCATCATCCCTTACGGATGACGGAGCTTCATTCGAAACTGACTGTTCCGATGATGTAAGTTTTACCACATCTGTCATAAGTGACTGATGATACAGGATTTGCCCTCTTTGCCGGAAGACCGGCAGGGAGGGCTTTTTTATTTCGTGGAAATTTTTATAAATGACATCTTGACAGCGGTAATGGCAGCATGTATTATTTGTATTACAAGGACTAATACAAAGCATACAAATGAGGAGGCTGACAAAATGTATGAATTTGCAAAGATAGGAACAATGCAGTTTGTGCTGTGGATGACAGGAACGATACTGTTTCTGGGAGTGCCTGTGGCTATAGCCATCATATGGACCGTTAAGAAGAAAGAGAAGTTCACGAGCGTTCTGACAGGGGCCGTGACATTTCTTCTTTTCGCCATCATCCTCGAGAAGCCTATTCAAAATGCACTTATCTTCCCCACAGCGATGGGACTTCCGGATCATGCAGCGGCACAGTTCATAAATGCAAGACCTGTTTTGTGGGCGTTCCTTGTGGGATTATTCCCGGGCCTGTTCGAAGAGACCGGACGCTTCATTGCATTTAAGACAGTTCTTAAAAACAGAAAGAACAGGGAAACATCGCTTTCGTACGGTATCGGTCACGGCGGATTTGAGGTGATGCTGATCCTCGGACTGACCTACATAAATTATATTACCTACGGCATCATGATCAATTCAGGTGCATACGCTGAGACGATAAAGCAGATAGCACAGGTGATGCCGGATCAGGTTGAAGCGTATCTTGCCATTCCCGATCAGCTTGCGGGATTCACTGCCGGTTCGTTTGCGATAAATCTCTATGAAAGGATATTTGCGGTTCTGTTCCACATCGGAGCATCCATCCTTGTGTTCTATGCATGCAGGGATAAGAAAAAAATCTGGCTGTATCCTCTGGCGATAATTCTTCACACATTGATGGACGGGATCCTGGGACTTGATCTTGCCGGTGTCATCGAGCTTTCCGACTGGGGACTTGAAGGGGTATGTACGGTCATGGGACTTGCGGTATTTTTCGGAGCATATTTCCTGCTGTACAAAAAGGATGGTCAGGCTCATGAAATGGCTGACAATACCTGAAGTTTTAGAAGTATATCAACCGGAAAAAGATAATGGATGAGGCGTTATATGATAATCAGAATAGATGAATTATCGGATGTACCGATATATCAGCAGATACGAAATCAGATAGTGATGGGGATCTCCGGCGGTGAACTGAAGGCCGGAGAACAGCTCCCCACGGTAAGGGCACTTGCCCTGGAGATGGGTGTCAATACCATGACGGTGAGCAAGGCATATCAGATACTTAAATCCGAGGGCTATATCATGACGGACCGTAAGAACGGTGCAAGAGTCAGAAATGAGATCAGGCAGGAAGGGGCCCTCTCCGATGCGAACCGTATGGAACTTAAGCGGATCGTCTCGGAGGCCAGGATAGCCGGGATTTCCAGAAAAGAACTGATAAGTCTTGTAGAAGAGTATTACGGAAAGCAGGGTGAATGAGATGACGAACATTATGATGGGCATAATACTTGCGATATGCATACTTCCCACTATTTGGATGATCTGCTTTTTGAGCTATCCGAAAGATCTTAAGTCTTCAAAGCTGATCTTCGGTGTGAAGAACAGGGATGAATTTGCGGATCCCGGGATCAGGGAAACGGTGGAAAAGGTAATTGAAAAATACAGAAAAAAAGGCCTGAGGCTTTCGTGGATACTGACAGCGATCTGCGGCGTCATCTTTATCCTGACATTATCGGACATACTGAGCCTTGTGATGTTTGTCTGGATAATGTACATATTTGTCTCACTGATTCTTATCACTGTCCCGTACTGGCAGGGAAATCGTGAGATGATGGATATCAAGCGCAGTCTGGGGCTGTCTACGGAAAAGGGTGTCATCTACACCGACCTGAATAATGCCGGCGCGGTAAAGGCTTTGAATGTCACGGGCATCATGGTCCCCAATGCAGTCGGACTCATCATCGTTCTGGCAGCATTGTTTAAGGATGCCGGAGTGCTGAATATCGGAAGAAGCGGTATGCATCCGGGTTATCTGACAACTGCGATGTGCCTGACATTCTGGATAATGGGCGTAGTTATGACTGTTATCGGATTTGTGATCGACAGGATGAAAAATGAGATCATATCTGTGGACAGTGATGTAAATGCCAATTATAACCGTGCAAGAAAAAAGACTCTGGCCGATCTTATGATCTCGTTTGTATGGGTCAATACCCTGTATATTGCTGCTTTTCTGCTCTGCTATGCTATTTCCGGAAGTGAGATCCTTTTCATGATATCAATGGGGATCTATGCTGTACTTCTCATGGCAGCGGTCGCTGTCTGCGTTTCCAGAATGAAGAAGGTTGAACAGACATACCGCGTTAAGACCGACATTGTAATGGATGATGATGAATACTGGATCGGAGGGATGTTTTACTATAATCCTTCGGATAAAAGACTCAATGTCGAAAAAAGAGTCGGAGTCGGAAGCACGATCAACATGGCTCACCCCGTGGGCAAAGTCCTCAGTGTGATCCTGGCTTTGACCATTGCCGCAACACTTCTGCTCGTCGTGTGGGTCGGAATGCTCGAGATTACTCCCATTAGCCTTCGCATTGAAGGGGATACGCTCATATGTCATCAGCTCCGGGACGAATATGTGATCCCCCTTGAGACAATAGAAAGTGCGGAGTATATCTCAGACATTAAGACTGTCAGGCTATCCCGTTCAAGCGGAGTCGGAATGGAAGAACTGCTCAAGGGTGATTTTATCGAGCTTAATTCTTCCGAACGCTGTAAGGTATTCCTTAATCCCGGGACGGGAAGCTGCATACGCATTGAGGCTTCGGGCAGAGTGTATTATGTGAGTTCCGGTTCCGCGGATGAGACGTCCGGGGTCTGGAACATACTTAAAGACATGGAAAATTAACCTTGTTATCCCTTTGGGGTTTCAGTACAATATCCGCTGCCGGCAGATGCCGGAACATCCGGACCGTAAAGGGGAATACTTATCATGAAAAAAACAAAGCCTTGTAATCCCGCTTCACTTCCCTGCGTTGGGAGAGTGATTGACTATCTGAATGAGATATCCGGGGACAGGATAATAACCGGGCAGCACACCCAGACTGTTCCAATGGAAGAGCTTCAGGTCATAAAGAGTGTCACCGGCAAGGAGCCCGCACTTCTCGGTTTTGAGCTTCTTTCGTATTCACCGAATATCAATTACCTGAATGCGGATGAAGAGTGCCTTACGGAGGTAAGGGAGAATAACGGTACTCTCGAAAAGACCTGGGAATGGGCTGCAAAGGGCGGTCTCATTACTTTTACGTGGCACTGGTTCTCGCCTCTTTACGGAAAAGACAAAGCATTTTTTTCCGAGAAGACCGAATTTGATGCCGCAAAAGCGGTACAGGACGGTACTGCAGAAAATGCCGCTCTCATTTCCGACATGGATGTCATGGCGGGATATCTTAAGCCCTTCTGCAGAGCCGGAGTTCCCATTCTCTGGAGACCGCTTCACGAAAGCGAAGGAGAGTGGTTCTGGTGGGGAAGATCCGGAAGCGAAGTGTATGTAAAACTCTACAGGATGATGTATGAGCGCTTTACGAAGGTCCATGAGCTCAACAATCTGGTCTGGGTCTGGAACGGCGCCGCCGCATCCACATATCCCGGTGATGACGTTGTTGATGTCCTGTCGAGAGATATGTATCCTCCCGCCCATACTCATGCGGCACATGAAGATGTGTACGAAACCATGCTCTCTATATCGGGGGCGGGTAAACCCGTTATCATCGGTGAGATCGGAACCCTTCCTTCTCCCGAAGAGATCCACAGGAAAAAAACAGGCTGGGCAAGTTTTATGATATGGTCGAAGGTATTCTGCCTGACCGAGGAATTCAATACACATGAAGAACTGAAAAAGGTATATGACAGCCCGTATGCCGTGACGCTGTCGGATCTTCCCGGAGATCTGTACACCATCTGAACAAAAGAGCCGTCTCTGTGTTCTGCTCCGTCGGAACATGGGGACGGTTCTTTCATTCACCTTGACTTGCCCAAAAATTACCCTATAATTTAATTTAAATTGTGCTTTTTTAGCCAAAATTAATTCGAGATGGATTTTGGAGGGTAATATGTCAAAGGCAGTAAAGCTCTCTGACATAGCCGAGAGGCTCGGGGTCAGCAAGGTGACGGTATCAAAGGCGCTTTCAAACCAGAAGGGTGTCAGCGAGGACATGCGCCGCAGGATAAAAGCACTGGCGGATGAACTGGGGTATGTTTCTCCGTCCGCGGCAAAGCTTCCGCCGGAGGAAAGGTCATACAATATAGGGATACTGGTGGCCGAGAGATATCTGTACCAGTCCGAATCCTTCTATTGGTCCATGTATCAGGAGACGGCGGTCTACACACTGACCAAGAACAGCTTTACGATGCTGGAGGTTGTGAGCGTTCAGGACGAAGAGGCCTGCAATGTTCCGAAGCTCATAGAGTCAGACAAGATAAACGGGATCATCATAATCGGTATCATGAACAGCGCTTATCTTGACATGATAGCGGGCATTGGCGGCATTCCGACCGTGTATCTGGATTTCTATGAACCGGTCCCGAGGTGCGATTCGGTGGTTTCGGACAGTTTTTTCGGCATGTATCAGATGACGGATCTTCTGTGCAGGAACGGGCATAAAAAGATCGCATATGTCGGTACTCTTTTTACGACGAACAGTATCACGGACAGATATCTGGGGTACTGCAAAGCTCTTCTTGAGCATGGCATAGAACTTCGCAAAGATTATGTGATAGAGGACAGATTCCCGGATACGGGTTCCAGGGTGGGGCACAGACTTAAGCTTCCGAAGGACATGCCCACTGCTTTTGTCTGCAATTGCGACGTTGTCGCCCTTGAACTCATAGAACTCCTGGAAAAGAACGGTTACAGGGTTCCTGAGGATATATCCGTCGTAGGCTTTGACAACTATGCTTTTTCGAACATAAATCATATAGAACTCAGCACATACATGGTCGATGTAAAGGCCATGGCTAAGCTCGCGGTCAAGAAACTGATCAGGAAGATGAGCGGTGACAGATCCGTCAGGGGAGTATCGGTGGTCGAAGGAAAGGTGGTACCCGGAAGGACCGTGAAGAAGATCGGATGAATTTAGCGGAAAAATAATAAAGATGATTTTTTAAGCTTCAGACTAAATTTAGTCTGAGGCTTTTTCTTTGTGATTTTTTTAACCATAGTAAATCGTTTTTTATGCTTTTTGGCTAAATTTAACTTATAAGTTTAATCTTGTTTAACTATGAAAATGCCCCAAACTTTCATAGTTAAACCAGTTTAACATTGACTTTACCGTATAGACTAAATAAAATTAAAAAAGCCTAAAATAAGGCTAAAAACAAAGGAGGGTATTTATGAAAAACAAGTTATTATCTATAGTTCTGTCATCTGCAATGGTCCTTTCACTTGCGGCATGCGGCGGTAACGGACAGACTTCACAGTCCGGCGGCAGCGGAAGCGGAAGCGCACCTTCCACAGCGCCTGTTACAGAAGCGGGAGTGCTCAGCTACACCACCCTTAATCTTGATGATTATAAGGATTACACCGCTTCCATCAAGTTTCTCCATCACAAGACAGACCGTGAAGAGGACGGAACGATCGCAGCCATGATCGCGGCCTTCAACAAGGATTTCCCTAACATCACAGTTACCACCGAGGCTGTCACCGATTATGCGGAGGATTCGCTCCTTCGTCTCAACACCGGCGACTGGGGAGATATAATGTTCATCCCCGCTGTCGACAAGAGTGATCTCGGAACCTACTTCATGCCTCTCGACAGTCTCGACAATCTTTCACAGCAGCTGAATTTCGTCAGCTCCTGGTCATATGACGGAACCTGCTACGGAATCCCCTACATGGCTAACGCCCAGGGCGTTCTCTACAACAAGAAGGTCTTCGCCGATGCCGGTATCACCACACTTCCCAAGACCGCATCCGAGTTCATCGCAGATCTTCAGCTGATAAAGGACAAGACCGATGCCATCCCTCTCTACACCAATTACGCAGCAGGCTGGACCATGGGTGCGTGGGATGCTTACGTAGGCGTCGTTTCAAACGGGGATGATACCTATATGAACCAGAAATTCGTCCATACCGCAGAGCCTTTTAAGGATCCCGGTGACGGATCGGGCGCTTACAACGTATACAAGATCCTCTACGATGCATGTGCAAAGGGACTTATCGAAGACGACTACACCACCACCGACTGGGAAGGATGCAAGGGCATGCTCAACAGAGGTGAGATCGGAACCATGGTCCTCGGATCCTGGGCATACGCTCAGATGCAGGAAGCAGGCGATACTCCCGAGAATGTCGGCTATATGCCCTTCCCCATCACCGTAAACGGAACCCAGTATGTCGCAGCAGGCGGCGACTATAACTACTGCATCAACGCAAAGGCATCTGACGAGAACAAGACCGCAGCCCTCATCTTCGTAAAGTGGATGGTTGAGAAGTCTGACTGGTGCTACAACGAAGGCGGATATACCGTCGTAAAGGGCGGCAAGAACCCGGATATGTACTCTGCATTTGACGGCTGCGTTGTCCTGAGCGATCAGGATGCTCTTGACGGGGAAGCGGATTTTCTCAATCAGATGAACTCCGAGTCAGAGCTTTCCGTAAATGCCGGAGGAAATGCCAAGGTTCAGGAGATCGTTGAAGCCGGAGTCACCGGTTCTAAGAGTTTTGATGACATCATGGCCGAGTGGAACAAAAAGTGGCAGGATGCACAGGCCGAGCTTGGCATAGATGTTCTTTATTGATCGGATCTGTCTGAAGGGGTATTAAAAGTGATGACCGAATCCGGGCCGGAGAGAGTTTTCTCCGGCCCGGATTCGATAACAGTGATTAGAAGGCGATTTCTATGAGTATGAAAAGAAAGTTCAGGAAGTGGATCGGATCGCGTAAAGTTCAGAAGGTTCTGGTCATAACCACATTCATGGCCATTCCCCTGATATTACTTTTTGTGTTCACCTACCTTCCTTTCGGCAAAATGTTCGGGTACAGCTTTTATGAAATGAAATATACGGGTGCCCGTAAATTTGTGGGGATGAAAAATTTCATCAAGGTATTTCAGAGAGACGACTGTTTCAAGGCTCTTAAACTCTCACTCTACTACATGGTCGGTTCTCTCGTACAGCTGGCACTTGCCCTTTATCTGGCGACAGTGCTCAGCTTCAAGGTAAAGTTCGGCGCACTGTTCAAGGGGGTCATGTTCTTCCCCTATCTGATAAACGGTATAGCCGTAGGTTTTATCTTTAAATTCTTTTACACCAGAGGATTTGTGTTTGATACGGTCCTCCAGTGGATAGGATTCAATCTGGATAATCTTCCTTACTGGCTCAAGGACCAGAGCATCAATAACTGGTCACTTGTGGGGACCAGCGTATGGAGATATTTCGGTCAGAACATGGTACTTTTCATCGGGGCGATAATGTCTGTGGACAATGATCTGTATGAGGCTGCAATGCTGGACGGAGCAAACCGTTTCCAGCAGTTTAAGTACATCATCATTCCCAGCATCAAGACCATAATCACCCTGAATGTGATTCTGTCCATCACCGGTTCGCTCAGTGCTTTCGAGCCTCCCTTTGTCATCACCAGCGGAGCTAACGGGACCGGTACTTATTTTGTCATAATGCATGAGATCGCCCACACGCAGCAGAAGGTCGGACTTGCTTCCGCAATGGCTATAGTGCTCCTGGCGATCATCCTTACGGCTACTGGACTGCAGAAGATAATACTCGGGCATGTGCTCAAGTCCAATGAGGATGAGGACATCAATCAGACAAAGAGGCGTGAACGGAGACTTGCCAGGAAACTGGCTTCCCGTCGTGCGGAGCAGGAGGCGTAAAGGATGAATTCAAAGGTTAAAAACATAAGATCTCTTCCGCTGACGATACTTAAGTATTTTTCACTGGTGTTCTTTTCCCTGATGGCCGCACTCCCCGTTGTATCCTGCGTGATCACCGCATTTAAGACGGATGAGGAATACCAGCGTACCAATGTCATGACGCTTCCGGAGAGCTGGCTGAATTTTGATAACTTCAGACAGGCGTTCATAAAGGCGAATATGGGCAGGGCATTCCTGAATTCAACCATCATCCTGATTTTTGTCCTGCTGCTGTCTGCGATCATCGGAACCCAGCTTGCCTACATACTCAGTCGTTTTGCTTTTCCCGGAAACGGGATAGTCAGAAATCTGTTCCTGTTTGCTTCGCTCCTTCCCGGAGTCGCAATGCAGATCGCGGTCTATGAGATCATGTACAAGCTGAATTTCATCAATTCGCTTCCCGGATATATCATCATGATGTGCGGAACGGATGTCATATCGATATACATATATATCCAGTATTTCGAGAATATACCGGTATCACTGGATGAATCTGCGATAGTGGACGGGGCGGGATATTTTACGATCTTCTACAAGATACTCCTGCCGCTTATGAAACCGGCCATTGTCACGAGCTGTATCCTCAAGGGTGTCGGCACGTACAACGAGTACTACGCCGCCAGCCTGTATCTTCAGGACAAAAAAAATTACTGCACGGTGGCAACCTCCCTCTACACATTTGTAGGGCCGCTGGGCAGTAAGTACAATCTTATATGTGCCGGAGTCATCATAGCGCTTCTTCCGGCATTTATAGTATTTATCACCTGCCAGAAACAGATCTACTCCGGCCTTACGGCAGGCGCGGTCAAAGGATGACCGAAGGAATATGGGGACGTTTCATCTGTCACGGCGTGACGATAGAAACGTCCCCATATTACGTTTTACAGGGGAGCGTTTATGCGGGGGATGGCAAAACGGCATCTGCATTGTTCGAGAAAAATGATCTCCATAGGGCCTCCCAGCAATTCTGCTTTTTTTATGAATTGTATCACGGATGGGCGTTAAAAATTTATTCATAAATCTATCCCATAAAACAGCGATAAATGGTATACTCATATGGCGGTATATTTTTATTGGGGAGGTTCTCATCATGAAAGGTTTTTCTACCGAATGGATTCCTTATTACCAGGAGCTCGGCAGGTCGCTCATGAGATACAAGAACGACAGGCACGAACTTGTTGACAGACTTAAGAAGACTTATGCCAAGATCGGCGTCACGATGCCCATCCTGGAATTATATAATGAGCTTTTTGACCTTGATCCCTTCACTGTGATCGGTCTTTTTAACAGACTGGGCATGGATGATGAGACAAGACGCAAGATCATGACCGGTCTTGCGGTAAATATAGGTGTCGGAGCCGATGTTCCGGACAATTTCGAGGGAATCCCGGTCCTCACCGAACTCGATACCACATTCTACAGGTTCAACGACCAGAGAGACATGAACGACATAGACAGGCTCTGGACTCTTTTTGAGAGTGCGATGAACTATGCCGCATCACCCACTCCGATGAACAGGAAGACCTTCGCGGATTCCTTTGATATATGTCTTAAGGTCAAAGGAAACGGTAATATCAAGATCACAAAGGGACTCTATTGGATGGCTCCCAATGTGTTCATGCCCATAGATTATTCCATCATATGGTATGTGCTCAAATCCGGGGCTATTTCCGAAGAGGATGCTTCAAGATTCCCCGAGGTGGTCGATGACATACCGTCCGGCAGCTATCTTGAGTTCCTTGACAGGCTGAATGAGCTCATCCTTGCCGGAAAGACATCTTTCCGCAGCATTCCCGAACTTGTCTATAAGGCGTGGGAGGCTTCCGTAAATCAGAGCAGACTCTCTGAGGTCGGGGAGAAGTATTCCAAGGGAACCGGACTTCCCGATGATGATGTCAACATGGTTCGCTATTGGATGTTTGCTCCCGGACAGTTCTCTGAGAGATGGGATTCCTTCTACAAGAAGGGCATCATGGCTATCCGCTGGGGAAATACCGGCGACCTCAGAGCCTATGATTCACAGGAAGAACTGAGACAGGCGATGATGGCGAAGATCGATCCCACCAAGCCCTTCAAGCATTCTTCCTATTCGGCATGGCAGTTTGTTAACGGTATCAAGCCCGGAGATATCATTTTTGTCCGTAAGGGCGACAATGAGATCCTCGGAAGAGGTATCGTCACATCCGATTATATATATGATGATTCACCGGATGATGATTACAAGCATTTCAGGCTCGTTAACTGGACCCACAACGGCGGATGGGATATCCCTCTCCAGTCCGCAGTCAAGATACTCAACGACATCACTCCTTATACGGATTATGTTGAAAAACTCAATTCCCTGTTCGGATTCGAGAAGGGCAACAATGAGGACGGAGTAGCACTTCACTACCCCAAGTACGGAAAAGAGGAATTCCTCCGCGACGTTTATATGCAGCCCGAGAGCTATGACAGACTCGTAAGGCTTGTCAAGAACAAGATGAACATCATCATCCAGGGCGCTCCCGGTGTAGGTAAAACCTTCACTGCTAAGCGTCTTGCATACTCGATCCTCGGTGAGAAGGATCCCGAGCGTGTTGAGATGATCCAGTTCCATCAGAGCTACAATTATGAGGATTTCATCGAAGGATTCAGACCCTCCGAGAAAGGAATGGGCTTTGATATCAAGAGAGGCGCATTCTACAAGTTCTGCCGCATGGCACAGGAGGATCCGGATAACAAGTATTTCTTCATAATCGACGAGATCAACCGTGGTAATGTCAGCCGTATCTTTGGTGAGCTCTTCATGCTCATCGAGCCTGACAAGAGAGGAAACGAGCTGCAACTTCTGTATTCGGGAGAGAAATTCAACGTTCCGAGAAATATCTACCTCATCGGCCTTATGAATACCGCCGACAGAAGTATAGCGATGATCGACTACGCTCTGAGAAGAAGATTCGTATTCTTCGACATGAAGCCCGGATTTGAATCCGACGGATTCATTCAGTATATGCGTTCCTTCGGAAGCCCCGCTTTCGAGAATCTCATTGCCTGCGTAAAGGAACTCAACCGTGCGATCACCGAAGATCCGGCACTCGGAGCCGGCTTCTGCGTCGGACACAGCTACTTCTCGAACCTTAAGTCTGCCGATGCCGAGATTCTTTCCAATATCGTTGAATACGAGATGGTACCCCTTCTTCAGGAGTACTGGTTTGACGATCCCGATCGTGTTGCGGAATGGACACAGAAACTGAGGAGTTCTATAGCATGACCCTTGATGATTGTGCGAAGACCCTGGTGGACGGACTGACGCTCCAGGTGAAACGCGGACTAGTAAAAGAATATGTTACCGGTACGGATGAGGAATCCTCGATAAAGGGAAGGATGGACGTTTCCTCATCGATCAGGGAGAGGACCATCTATAAGAGAAGGATGATCTGCGTATTCGAGGAATATACCGAGAACTGCCCCCTGAACCGTATAGTCAAAGCCGGTGCAAAGCTTCTCATCTCGTGCGATGATGTCTCGGAGGAAAACAGGAAGAAGCTCCAGGATCTTATGCTGTACTTTTCCACCGTGGACAATATAAATCTCAGAAGGATGAGCTGGCGCATCAATTACGGCAAGAATGCCAAGGATTACCGCCCGATGGTGGAAGCCTGCAGGTTTGCCGCCAAAGCACTTCTTTAAGCTTCTCCGCACTCTGTAGGTATACGCTGAAAAAGCAATTATTCAAATAATCGAATAATTGCTTTTTTTGTTCGGAAATTGCTTTTAAGTTTATTAAGTGTTGAATCATTCGGAGTTTAATAGTATCATTCTTCCTCGGGAGTACAGATTCAAAATGAAATCGAACGGGGTTAAACGTTTAATATACGGAAAATACTGTAAAAGAGCAGCTTGTTTCGGCATGCTCTTTTTTGCGTTGTCGGCAGCGGTCCTTCCCATGGGGGGATGCGCCGGTCAGGCCGAAGAAGAGAATATGGTCCTTCTCTACAATGATGAAGGAGTCGAGGAAGTCGCGGGAAATCTGCCTGTGGAATATGCGGATGTCGTATCCACCATGACCATAAGCGCCAGATACCGTACGGCTGTCACGATGGACCTTGCATTTGACGTCGAGAGGGCGAGGATAGATTCTGTCCTTGTCACCGCAGGCGAGGAGGTCAAAAAAGGCCAGCTTCTCATTTCGGTTGAAAACAACAAGGATATTCAGGCGGAGAGAGAAGACCTGCTTTATCAGATTGAGAGGATCGGGCTGCTGAAGCAGAAGACCCTCGATCAGAAAGAGCATGACATCACTGTCGCCAGATTCGATATCGCCATGACCGGAGTCATAGGCAGGGAGCTCGAAGAGGCGGAAAAGGAAGCTATCGCGCAGATTGACGAAAAGTATTACTTTACCCTTCAGGGCTACGAGGACGATCTGGCCATAGCACAGCTCAAACTCTACAATCTTGAGAACAGCAATGTTGATCATAATATCTATGCGGGAATGGACGGAATAGTCGATTTCCTCAGGGACGGACTTGAAGGATCGCAGACAGTGATCGGAAGGACCGTCATCACTTTGAAAGATCCCAATGACATGTATTTTTATGCAAACGATCCCACGCTCTTTTCCTACCTGGACGGAGTAGACGAGGTGACGATAAGCGTTTCGGGAACATCTGCGGGTGATTATACCGCGATGCCCGAGATGTCTGCAGACGGACAGAGTCTCAGATTCATCCTCACGGGGGACGATGCCGCTTCGGCATCCTTCGCGGAGGGCACGAACGGCAATATCACGCTGGAACTCGGCAGAAGCGACAATGCACTGAGTGTTCCCAGAAGAGCCGTGCACACAGCGGGAGATGTTTCCTTTGTGTATGTGGTGGATGAAGACGGATACAGACGTTACAGAGAGATTAAGACCGGACTTATCGGAGATACGAGGATCGAGGTCCTTGACGGACTCAAAGCCGGTGAAGTGGTAGCGGTGAACTTTTGATGAGAAACTTTAAGAGAAAATTTCACAGAGGCCGCGGGCTTGCCGCAGTGGGACTTGCATTTATGATGCTCATGTCCGCATGCGGTCAGGAACCCGTCTCCGCCCCTGAGATAGAACTGATCGATCCGGTCGCCTCGGCAAATGTCAGCGAGACAGTGACGAGGCGTACCATCTATGAGTATGAAGTTCTTGACGGAGGCGTTTTCCCGGTCGTCACCGAGTATTCTGCCGCAACGGGAATGAATGCCGCAGATATCGGATATTTTCCCGGACAGAGAGTTGCCGGCGGAAGCACTCTTTTTTCCGGCAATATGCAGGATTATTACGATCAGGAGAAGTCCGTAAGGAATCAGCTGGACGATCTGATCGTCAATTATGCCGAGAACTGGAGAGTCAACCATTTAAAGCTCAAGGATTATGATTATTTCATCGAGAGCCGCAGCCGTGATCTTGAGGATAATCTCGAGATAGCCATCGTTGTCCAGAGGAAGATGTTCGAAAGAGATCTTCTCGAGCAGATGATGGAGGATGATGAAGATATCTTCATGCTGGATGCCCTTCACTACAACCAGCTCCTGTACAGACTGCAGGTAAACGAATCCAGGAGAAGGGTACGTTCGGGAATGAGCGGTACCGTGGTGGCTGTTTCCAATGTTTCCCCCGGAGCTTATGTGAGCGAGGGAACCAATGTTGCGGCTGTCACCGACGGAAAGAGCCTGAACATCCTGGCGACCTACAGATCGGCAAAGGACATCGCTGCGGCCGAAGAGGTCTATGCGGTCATAAACGGAAAGAGATATTCCGTAAATTATATTCCGTATTCGACTGGCGAGATCAGCTCGCTTAAGGCTTCCGGAAGGACTGTTTATTCCGTTTTCGAGATAGACGATCCCGAGAGCAGCGTAAAGGCCGGACAAAAGGCTTCCATAGTCGTCATCAAGAATAAATATGAGGATGTTCTTTCTGTTTCGAGAGAGGCTGTTCACAGAGATGAGGGCGGCTATTTCGTGCTGCGCACCTCCGGTGAAAAGGTCTACATAACAAGGGGAATAAGTGACGGAATGTTCACCGAGATCCTTGACGGGTTAAACGAGGGCGATGAGGTGATGCTGGACAGCTACAATGAGGTCCCCGAGAATGTGGCCACCCTGAGGACCGGTGATTACTATCAGTTATATGAAGGCGCGGGCTCGCTCGGCTATCCCGATATCACCAATATCAGCAATGATGTCAAATACGGTACGGTAACTCTTGTCCGCAAGAATGTTACCGAAGGCCAGAGAGTCAGCCGCGGAGATGTCATCGCATATGTGTCGGTTGCGGAGAATTCCGTGATACTCGAGGAACTATACCTCAGACAGCTCAGGCTGCAGGAGAGGAGAGAAAAGGCACAGGAGACTGTGGATGATCCCCTTACCGAATATCTTTCCAAGGATGTTCAGGAGCAGCTCAAAAATGCGGTCTCGGTTCTTGACAGGCAGATCGCATCCATAAATGAACAGATGGCGGAGATAACTGCTTCATATACGGTCACGGCATTCACATCACCCGTTGACGGAGTTGTCGGATATATCACCGACCTCAGTGACGGAGCCGTTCTCAAGAGCGGTGAGAGGATCGCAACCGTTGCAGCCGGATCCGCAGAGTATCTGTATGCGCAGAATGATGCCGGAACTCTTTTGTACGGAATGGAACTGACCGGCGAATATACCGATCCAGTATCCGGGGAGAAGATCACCTTCCCCGCTTCGGTTTCAAGTGTGTCGTTCGGCGCTGTGAGCAACGATCTGGCATCTGACAGAGTATATGTAATGCCCGCACAGGGAGTTACTCTCCCCGGCGGAGTCAAAGACCCCAATGCCCAGATAGCCGCTGAGATCCCGTCCGGACAGGCGGCGAGCATCAACAATCCATGGGAAGCGTGGCTCGCACAGCAGGCAGCTGCCAACGCCCCTGCGGCACAGTCCTATAAACTCAGCGGATATACACAGTATGAGACCGGAGTTGTGCTGGTTCCCGCCAAGGCTGTCACCTTTGCCGGGAAGCAGGCGTATGTCACAGTCTTTGAAGACGGAAAATATATAAGACGCGGATTCATCGCAGGCGGTGCGGATCCCATAAGATCCGTGACGATCGATTCCGTAGCATATATCTGGTCCATCGAAGGACTTGAAGAAGGAATGGTGGTAGTTTACTGATGCTCTTACTTGAACTTCAGAAAATAAAGAATAAAAAATGGATGTTCGTATGTCTCCTTCTCGGAGCTGTGCTGCTGTTTGCATCTGCCGTGAGCTTTCCGATGTACAGGACCGCGGTCCTCGACAGGATGCTTGAGGATCAGTTTGCCGAGTATATGACGGAGAGCGGAAAAGAACCCATGCAGATGGTCTTTTCCTTCCAGGTGGGCAAATCCGGGAACATGACCACAGCACTTGACAACAAGATTGCAGGTACCATGTCCGCATATCAGTCCATAGGGGTTCCCGAGCGCAGGACCATCTATTTTTATTCCACGACCAAAACAGACTGTTATCCCGAGCTTTCGAGGGGAGAGGATGCGGCGTTCTCGCTCAAGGTATCCTCCATAACGGATCTTGAAAACCATGTAACCATCATAGACGGTCACTTTTGGGAAGATGAGGATATAAGCGACAACACTATGGATGCGATAGTGAGCGAGCAGACCTTCCTTGCTTCCGGCATGGTCATCGGAGATGTTATCTCGTTCCCTGCCTTTTCTCCGCATGTAAAGGATCCCATCAGGCTTAAGATCGTCGGCGTATTCGACATAACGGATCCTTCGGAAACTTTCTGGCAGAGTGATATGAAGAGCTTCACGTCCAACCTTTTCGTAAGGTCGGACCAGTATATGGATTATTTTGTATATAATCCCGAGCGTCCCAAATTCGCCATCAACTGCCTTGTCTATGACCAGTTTGACTACACTGTCGTAAAGGCTTCACATGCGGCGGATATATTTGCAAGGACCGAGAACTTCCTCGAGGGAAGCTACGGTCAGCTGACCCACCGTCCGGATTATATGGATGTTCTCGAAGAGCATGAGAGCATGAGGAGAAGGATTTCCGTATCACTGCTCCTTCTTGAGATACCTCTTTTGCTTCTTCTGGGTGCTTTTATACTCATGATCTCCGGCCAGCTCTATTCCATGGAAGAAAATGAGATATCCATGTACAAGAGCCGCGGTGCTTCTTCCGGTCAGATCTTTATGCTGTACCTTCTTCAGAGTGTGATAATCGCGGCTGTATCAAGTGCCATAGGTATTCCTCTGGGAATGCTGGTATGCAGGGTCCTGGGCACCGCCAGTTCGTTCCTTGAGTTCGGCATCAGACGTGAGCTTGATGTCACATTCACGGATGAGGCCGTTGTGTATGCACTTGTCGCCGCTCTTATCTGTATCCTTATAATGACGCTGCCTTCCATTCCCGCGGCAAGACTTACGATAGTCGGTTCAAAGCGCGGAGGCGGCAAAAAGAAGAAGTCCCTCTGGGAGAGATTCTTCCTCGATATACTGTTCCTTCTCGTATCTGTATACGGATATTATAATTTTTCACATCATACCGATGATCTTCTCGAGAGCGCACTTAAAGGTGAGGCTCTGGATCCTCTTCTGTATTTTTCATCGTCGCTTTTCATACTCGGAGCCGGAATGCTCCTGATACGTATGAGACCCATGCTGGTCAGGTTCATATTCTTCATCGGAAAAAAGAGATTCTCACCGGCATCATACGCCGCTATGCTCGAGAGTATCAGAAGTGCGAGACTCCAGCAGAACATATCGCTCTTCGTTATCCTTACCGTTGCTCTGGGAATGTTCGATGCCGTTTCCGCAAGGACCATACTTGAGAACTCTCTGGCAAACACATCCTATCTCGGCGGAACGGATATAAGATTCAAGGAAGTGTGGTACGACAACAGCGCTTCGAAGCAGCTCAATCCGGAACTGGAATTTACCTATTACGAGCCCGATTATACGGACTATGCTCCTTTTACCGCATTCAGCGACGGCTACACCAGAGTCTATCTCGAGGACGGATATACCAAGAGCGGATCGAGCGCCAGGGATTCCGTTTCCATCATGGGCATCCATACCAAGGAATTCGGAACCATTACAAGCGTTGATGATTCTCTGCTCAACACTCCTTACAGACAGCTCCTGAACGATCTTGCCCTTTCACCGCAGGGAGTCCTTCTCTCAGCGGATTTCAGGGATCTTGACGGAATGGCTGTCGGAGACAAGATAAGCTTTTACGACAAGAACAGCACCAGCGTTACGGCAACTGTTGTCGGATTCTTTGAATACTGGCCGGGATATGAGCCCGTCAGCAGAACGGTCGGCGCATCCGGAGATATCATCCAGACCCAGAACCGCATGATAGTCGCCAACTACTCGTTTGTCAGAAAGAAATTCGGACTTCAGCCCTACTATATCTGGATGGGCCTGAGTGAGGGCAGCGGCACGGAAGAGTTCTACAACTGGATCGCAGAGACCGGAACACAGCTCACATATTTTTCGGACAGAGTCCTTGACCTCGAAAAGACTGTCGAGGATCCCCTGCTCCAGGGAATGAACGGAATCCTTACCATGAGCTTTATCATAATGCTCGTGCTGTGCGCTACCGGCTATCTCATCTACTGGGTTCTTTCGATCAGGTCAAGGGAGATGATGCTCGGTGTGCTCAGGGCTATGGGACTTCATTCATCGGAAATGGTCAAGATGCTGTCGATAGAGCAGGCTATATGCGGACTTTATTCGGTTGCCGCGGGATCTGTTGTCGGCTATATCGCTTACAGGCTGTTCGTTCCCATGCTCCAGACGGCTTATTCATCCACCGCACAGGTGCTTCCTCTTGTGATGATCAGAGAGAATTCCGACATGGTCAAACTTTTTGCATCGGTAGGCATCATGCTCGTGGTCAGCATATTCGTACTTGCGGTGATCATCAAGAAACAGAACATGATAAGAGCGCTGAAGCTCGGAGAGGAGTGATATGGGATCATCGGTTGATATCAGAAGTGTCACAAGGGATTTCCAGACTCCTGCCGGCAAGGTGTCGGTGCTCAAGGGTATAACCTGCAGCATTGCCGCCGATACGATGTGCATCCTCAGGGGTAAATCCGGATCCGGCAAGACCACTCTTCTCAATATGATAGGAGGACTTGACGATCCTTCGTCGGGACAGATTCTGATCGACGGAAAGAGCGTGGCCGGAATGAGCAGCAGGGCCAGGGAAAATTTCAGGCGCAGACAGATGGGATTTGTTTTCCAGTCGGTCAGCCTCATTCCCTCCATGAATGCCATTCAGAACGTCGAATTTGCGATGCGTATGGCAGGCATTAAGGACGGAAGGGAAAAGAGGGCCGCAGAGGTTCTTACTCTGGTGGGGCTCTCAAACAGAATGACACACATGCCTCAGGAAATGTCCGGAGGTGAGCAGCAGAGAGTAGCCATAGCAAGGGCTATAGCACACCACCCCAAGCTCATCCTGGCCGATGAACCTACGGCTGAACTTGATTCCGCCATGGCGGCGGAGGTCGCAAGACTCTTCAAACAGATATCCGAAGAAGAGCACGTGACCATAATAATGACCACCCACGATGTCGGACTCATGGGAGCGGGTGATCAGCTTATTGAACTCAAAAACGGACGCATAGAGGGTAGCGAAGATAATGAGTGATGAAAACCTCATGACAAATCAGGAGACGCAGCTGCGGGAAAGTCCCGGTTCCGAAGCGGTGCAGGCTCAGACGGCGGAAGCTTTCGAAGCTGTCCCCGCACCCGAAATATATGTCCCTTCGGGTGCACCCGCAGAAGCGGAAGGAGCTTATGCCAAAGTCGGTGAAGCCTATGCCGAAAATACCTATGCTGAGGCAGCCGGCGCAGATGCGGTATCGGCCGGTGCCGGTGAAAATACCGCGGAGAGCACTGAGGATAACGGAGAGGCTCAGGATGCCGGAAGCGGACCCGAGTATATGATCGATGCGGAGGGGCTTGTCAAGATATACAAGACCAAGGAAACTGAGGTGCTTGCTCTCTCGGGACTCGATCTTAAAGTTGAAAAGGGCGAATTTACCGCTCTCATAGGAAATTCCGGTTCCGGAAAATCCACATTCCTAAATATGATCGGCGGACTGGATATACCCAGTGCCGGGAAGCTCTACGTCGGAGGACGGAATCTCTTCAGGATGAATGAACGGGAGAGAGTCAGATATAAGAGGGAAACGGTCGGATTTGTCTGGCAGAACAATGCAAGAAACCTTTTCCCGTATCTTACGGCCATAGACAATGTCTGCATACCGATGAGATTCAGCGGCGCAAAGCGGAAAAAACAGAGGGCCGAAGAACTTCTTGAGACGGTCGGAATGGCGGATCACCGCTACAGCAGGCTCGGGACTCTTTCGGGAGGAGAGCAGCAGAGGATTGCCATCGCCATAGCACTGGCCAACTCGCCCGGACTGCTCCTTGCGGACGAGCCCACGGGTTCCGTGGACGAGAGAACGGGAGACCAGATCTTCGAGATATTCACCAAACTGAACGAAGCCGGACAGACGATACTGGTCGTCACGCACGATCTGGCACTTTCCAGGAAAGTAAGAAGGGTTGTCGCCATAAGGGACGGACGCATCAGTTCCGAGAGGATACTCAAGGAGAGTTTTGCAGACAGGCTCAGGGAATCCGGTGTCGACTGGAGAAACGAAGAGACCCAGGAAGAGTATGTTGTTCTTGATAAGGCGGGACGCCTTCAGCTGCCGGCGGATGTCATAGAAAAGCTCGGCGGCGGAACAGGAAGGTTAATCGTTTCATATGAAGATGGTCAAATTAGACTAAAGAAACCGTAGCAAGTTACATTAAAACATATTAAATGTAGACATTCTGCACAAATAATTCATAAAACAATTGACTTTTACTCTATTTTTTGCATAAAATCAACTTTGAAAAAGCAAAAATTAACTGGATTTAATCCACTACGCTAACTATAATAATGACTATGAGAAACGGTACCAAAAAATTAATAGGAACTATAGTTTTCTGCGGTGCTTTCGCAGGCGTTTGCGTACTCCTCAACCTTCGCGGAAAAGAGGACTACAGTGAAAAGTATGCGGGATATGATCTGAATTCAGATATTGCCGGAATGGAAAGAGCCGGCACATATTCAGGCTATCTTCTGGAACATGAAGGAGCTGCATATCCCAATAAGACGGTTGATATCGATATCTTCAACTTCACTGCAGGCGATGAAGGCGGAGTCGAGGTAGTAAATGATTATTACGGAGTTGCAAAGGCTCTGTATACCGATACCGAATCGGAGGTAACGTTCTCGGTGGATGTACCCGAGAGCGGATATTATTATGTAAAGATGGATTACCTCATCCCCGAGTCCAGAGGTGTCGCTGCAGAGAGGAGCATTTCCATTAACGGAGAGCTTCCTTTTACCGATGCGGGTAATCTTTCCTTCAGCCGTATCTGGACTGACGGCGGTGAGATCAAGGTTGACAATCAGGGCAACCAGATCAGGCCTTCACAGGTGGAGATCTATGACTGGCAGACTTCCTATTTCAGAGATGATATGGGATATGTCCAGGATCCTTATACTTTCTATTTTGATCAGGGTCAGACGGATATCACTCTCGGTGCAGAGAATGAACCCATGGCCATCAAGGGACTCAGACTTGAGCCTGTAGCTCCCATCCGTTCCTATGATGAATATATTGCTTCTCTTCCCGCAGATACCGGTGCGGCTTCCGATTTCTATGAAGTGATCCAGGGCGAAGATTCGGTTCGCCGTTCAGAATCATCTCTTTATGCAAAATATGACAGGTCTTCACCGACCACCGTTCCCTACAGCGTCACCAACACCGTCCTCAATTATACCGGCGGCGAAGCGTGGAGAGCATACGGACAGTGGATCGAGTGGGAGTTTGAGGTTCCCGAAGACGGCTACTACAACATTATGATCAAGGGCCGTCAGAATTATCAGAGAGGACAGGTTTCGTCCCGCGCCATCTACATCGACGGAGAGATCCCCTTTGCAGAGGCAGGCGTTGTTTCCTTCCCTTATGATACGGACTGGAGATGCGTCGAACTCGAGGACGAGAACAAAGAGGATTACAAGTTCTATCTTACAAAGGGTACCCACACCATCAGAGCAGAGTCTGTTCTCGGAAGTGTAGGTCCGATCGTTCAGGAACTTGAGGATTCAACCTTCAGACTTAACCAGATCTACAGAAAGATCCTTGTTTATACCGGTGCAAATCCGGACCAGTACAGAGACTACCGTATTCAGGACAACTATCCCGAAGTTATGGAAGCTATGGAGCTTGAATACAGAAGACTCTACAAGATCATCGATGAGTATGTCGAGTTCTCCGGACAGAAGGCTGATAACATAGCTTCAGCCCAGACCGTTGCTCAGCAGCTCGAGCGTTTCTGTGAGAAGCCCGGCAAGATCACTCATGAGTTTACTACATTTAAGGATAACATCACCGCCATCGGTACTGCGATGCTCAATATGAGCGATACCAAGATGGATATCGATTACATCGTCATCACCGGAACCGGAGTCGACCCCAAGAAGGATAAGTCACACTTCTGGAACAAGGCGGCTCACGAGGTCAAGAGCTTCATCGCATCATTCATCGTCGACTATAACGCTGTCGGAGATGTTTACGAAGATGCGAGCAGAGCAGATACCATTAAGGTATGGGTTCTCACCGGACGTGATCAGGGTACCATCCTTAAGACGATGATCGATGACACCTTCACTCCCGAGTCGGGCGTCAAGGTCAATGTGGACATAGTCGATCCCGGAGCTCTTATGAATGCGGTTCTTGCAGGAAGAGGACCTGACGTGGTTCTTTCCGTCGGTGCCGATCAGCCTGTAAACTACGCACTCAGACATGCTTCCGAAGATATCACCCAGTTCGAGGGATGGCAGGATGTGCTCAGCCATTATTCACCCAGTTCCTACGAACAGTACAAGCTCGAAGGCGGAATTTACGCAGTTCCCGAGCAGCAGACCTTCAACGTAATGTTCTATCGTGAAGACGTTCTTGAAGAGCTCGGTCTTGAACCGCCCAACACCTGGCAGGATCTTATAGAGATGATGCCTACGATCCAGGGTAATAACCTTTCCGTGGGAATTCCTACGGCAGCAGGATCCAGCGGTGCTGCCACAGCCAGTACCGCAGTCGCATCTACGGCACCCGACCTTTCACTCTACTTCACACTTCTCTTCCAGTACGGCGGAGATATGTACAATGAGGCGGGAACCAAGACCACTGTCGATTCCGAAGCAGGTGTCAGAGCATTTGATGATTATCTCAAATACTTCAATGACTACGGCCTTCCTACGATATATGACTTCGTTAGCCGTTTCCGTTCAGGAGAGATGCCCATCGGTATCAGTGCATATTCTACATATAACACTCTGATGGTATCCGCTCCCGAGATCAGAGGTCTCTGGGATTTCACACTTGTTCCCGGAACCATCCGGACTGATGCGGCAGGCAACGAGTATATCGACAGATCCGTATTCATAACAGGTAATGCGACCATGATGATCGCCACCGATGACGAACAGGTCAAGCTTAATTCCTGGGAGTTCATGAAGTGGTGGGCAAGACCTGAGACTCAGGTAAGATTCGGACGAGAGATCGAAGCACTCCTCGGATCTTCCGCAAGATATGCTACCGCTAACCGCGATGCATTCTCACAGCTTTCATGGAGCTACAACGATATCAGAGTTCTTAATGAACAGTGGGATACCACAGTCGGTATCAGAGAAGTGCCCGGCGGATATTACACCGGTCGCCACATCGCAAATGCCTGCAGAAAGGTCATCAACGAAAAGACGGACAGCCGTGAGACGATCATCGACTATTCGATCCTTATCAACGATGAGATAGACAGAAAGCGCAGAGAGTTCGGTTTACCGTTATACGGAGAGTAAATCATGTCACAATTTGTAAACGATTATATCAAGGTTAAAAAGCATAACTTCAGAGTCGGAGTGAAGAAGGCAAGACTTTCAAAGAGCTGCTATCTTTTCCTGGCTCCCTATGCGATCCTTTTCACGACCTTCTTTATACTGCCGATCGTGATCTCGATCATCTTCAGTTTTACTTACTATAATATTCTGGAGCCTCCCAGATTTATCGGACTTCATAATTACCTGTCTCTTTTCCTTGAGGATGATATATTCCTGATCTCTATCAAGAATACCTTCATGATCGCTATCATCACCGGACCTCTGGGATACATAATGTCATTCCTGTTTGCATGGCTCATAAACGAGCTTCCCAGATGGGTACGAAGTGTTGCGGTCGTCATTTTCTACGCACCTTCCATCGCAGGTAACTGTTACGTTATCTTTTCCGTATTTTTCAGAGGCGATGCATACGGGCATATCAATGCATTCCTTATAAACAATGGTTTTATCGATGCCCCGATCCTCTGGTTCACCGATCCCAGATACATGCTCAACGTATGTATGGGCGTCATTCTCTGGATGAGCCTCGGAACCGGATTCCTTTCATTCGTTGCAGGTCTTCAGGGTGTTGACAAGTCACAGTTCGAAGCCGGATACATGGACGGTATCAAGAACAGATGGCAGGAGCTCTGGTACATCACTCTCCCCAGCATGAAACCCATGCTCATGTTCGGTGCGATCATGTCCATAACCCAGGCATTCGGTGTCTGCGACGTTACCATGGCACTTTGCGGATATCCTTCGACGGACTACGCAGCAAGAACCATTGTCACCCACCTTTTTGACTATGGTTTCACAAGATTCGAAATGGGTTACGCATGTGCTATCGCGACCATTCTGTTCCTGTTAATGATGCTCTGCAACAAGGCAATACAGTCACTTCTTGCAAGAGTAGGTACCTGAGATATCCGATATGAGTAATTTTTCACCAGAAAACAATGAAATCCGTGAGGAGACAGGCAACGTGACTACCGATCTCGATCAGAATTTAGACAATCTCGAAACGGATGAGACATTTGCTCCCGAAGCAGGAGAAGCTGCGGAGGCTTCGCTCGAGCCCGCAGAGTTCACTGTTTCAGATGAGTACAAATCATCTTTGGCGGAAGCGATTATTTCATCTGAAGACGGCACATCAAAAAAGCGTGCCGGCAAGAAAAAGAAAGATGATGATGAAGAGGTATACAAGAAACCGCTCATCAAGAGGCGTAAGCCCAATCGAAGCGTAGCGGGAGATATTTTCCTTTATATCTTCCTTGCCTTTGTGGCGGTTGTGATGTTCTTCCCCATAGTCTACGCTGTCGAATCCGCGTTGAAGCCTCTGGATGAACTCTTCAAGTTCCCTCCGAAGATATTTGCCCAGAACCCTACGCTTGACAACTTCTCGGATCTGTTTGTCACACTGAGTAAGTCATACGTTTCGTTCTCAAGATACCTGTTCAACACGGTGTTCATCACCTTTATGGGAACCGCGGGCCATCTCTTCATCGCATCCATGGCTGCATTCGTTCTTGCAAAGTACGAATTCCCCGGCGGCAAGACATTCTTCAAGGTCGTCACCGTTGCAATGATGTTCACCGGTTATGTTACCGGTATTCCCAACTACATCATCATGAGTAAGCTGGGAATGATCGATACCTACTGGTCCATAATCATCCCCGCATTTGCTTCGCCCATGGGACTCTTCCTTATGAAGCAGTTCATGGAAGGTCTTCCCACCTCCCTTATCGAGGCGGCCAAGATTGACGGAGCTACAGAGTGGAAAGTATTTACCAGCATCGTAATGCCTAACGTCAAGCCCGCATGGCTGACGCTGATCATATTCTCCGTTCAGGGTCTGTGGAATAACAAAGCATCGGCTCTTATCTATTCGGAGGAGATGAAGACACTTCCTTACGCCATGCAGCAGATACAGGCAGGCGGAATCGCCAGAACAGGTGAAGCTGCAGCGGTTCTCGTAGTACTGATGGTAGTACCTATTACAATATTCATATTCTCGGAGAGCCAGATTCTCGAAACCATGGCTTCTTCCGGCTTGAAGGATTGATGCTGATGAAAATGTCCGGTTTTAAACAATTAAAAACATTAGGGATCGCTGCTGCTGTTGCGGCAGCGGCTCTTGCGGTTCCGATGCATGCACAGGCCATCGAACACAGAACTTACACCTATATCTACGATTATTGGGAGGAAGTTCAGGACTGCCCGAACGTCTATGATGTTTATTCCGTATATACATCTTCGGACCTCGGTCTGGACAAGAGAATGAATTCACCCAGCGGTCTTTATGTCAAGGATGATCACGTATATATCTGTGACACCGGAAACAACCGCATCGTAGTTCTGGAGAAGACTGAAACCGGCCTTGTTCCCTCTGACATCATAGAGAAGGTCAAGGGTGCTCCCGGTGAGAACTCTCTCAGCGGACCTACAGATATAGCCATTTCCGACGAAGGAAATATTTTTATCGCCGACAAGGGTAATAACAGGATCATCAAGACGGACAGCAATCTGAACTATATCATGGAGTTCGGGCTTCCCACGGATTCGGCGATATCATCCGATACCACATTCTTCCCCAACAAGATCGTCATCGATACCGCGGAGAGAGTGTACTGCATAGCGGACGGTATCAACAAAGGACTTATCAAGTACGAAGCAGACGGAACGTTTTCCGGATTTGTCGGTGCTACCAAGGCCGCTTATGACTGGCTGGATTATCTCTGGAAGAGATTCGCTACCCAGGAACAGCTGGACAGAATGCAGAACGACGTTCCTACCGAGTATGACAACATCTATATGGACTATGAAGGGTTCATATATGCATGCACGGGAAGGTTCGAGCCTGAAGATCTCGATGCCGGAACCGTTGATGCTGTAAGAAGACTTAACCTTCTGGGAAATGACATTCTTGTCAGAAACAGCGATATTCCCGTATACGGAGATCTCTACTGGGGATCTGCCGGCGGATATTCGGGACCTTCATATTTCTCCGATGTCACCGCATTTGAAAATGACATTTTCGTATGCCTTGACAGAAACCGCGGAAGACTGTTCGGATATGACGATCAGGGACGCATGGTATTTGCATTCGGCGGTAACGGAAATATGGACGGATATTTCAGACGTCCCGTTGCCATCGATCATATAGGATATGATCTCATCGTTCTCGATACACTCGACTGCTCGATAACCTATTTTGTTCTCAGTGATTTCGGTAAGGACATATACGGAGCTATCGATAAGTTCGACGAAGGCGACTATGACGAGTCCGGAGCTCTTTGGGAGAAGGTACTTTCCACCGACGGAAACTATGATCTTGCATATATCGGGATCGGACGTTCTCTTCTCAGACAGGAGAGATACAAAGAGGCGATGAAGTATTTCGAGATCAAGTATGACGATGACAATTACTCCAAAGCTTTCAAGGAATACAGAAAAGAGTGGATACAGACCCATCTCTTTGCGACTGTCCTTGTACTGCTGATCCTCATCCTCATTCCTCTTACCCTTGATAAGATAAGGGATATGAAGATCGAAATAGCAACATCCGATGTATTCAGATTCCCGGATCCCGAGGATAATATGACCAGGGAAGAGATCAGGGAGTATCACAAAAAACAGAGACAGGAAGCCAGGGAGCGTGAAAAAGCTAAGAAAGCTGCCCGCAAACGTGGTTATTAACAGGTCTACTTGAGAGAATTGATATGGCAGGATTAACTATTAACGAAAACAACATCATAGGAAAATGCGCAGGATGGTTTAAGAATACCTTCAACGCAAAGTATTGGGATTCGCTTAAGTTTTCTCTTTACTGCATAACGCATCCGCTCGACGGATTCTGGGATCTGACCCATGAAAAGAGGGGAACATATGCAGCGGCGAACACCATCTTGTTTTTGACGATCCTCATAAGGATCCTCAAGCTCAAGTACACCAGCTTCATCTTTATCACGGTCTATTGGGAAGAACTCAATATATTCCTTTACATAGCGAGTATCCTTTTCCCGCTTGCACTGTTTGTTATCGGAAACTGGGCGACCACGACTCTGTTTGACGGTAAAGGCCGGCTTGGTCAGGTATATATCGGAACCTGTTATTCGCTTGTTCCCTATCCTCTGATGCAGATTCCCCTTATGTTCATCAGTAACGTTGTCACCAATGAAGAAGCAGAGTTCTATTCGGTTCTCTCGGCTCTTTCCATCGTATGGTGCGGAGTCCTTATCATTGCGGCGATGGGACAGATACATGAGTTCTCGGGAGCAAAGAATATACTGTTCATGATCTTCTCGCTCTTTGCAATGCTGGTCATGGTCTTCATCCTGCTTTTGTTCTTCAGTATGATCTCCCAGGGTGTTGCGTATTTCTACTCGCTCTACAGAGAGTTCATGTTCAGGATGTAGCCAGATCTCAGTCAGTGTGATCCATAATCAGATTTTAAATAATTCAGTTATACCGGAGCATTCATGAAAAAAAGAAGTGCAGAACAAATCACAGAGAGCAGAAATGCCGTATTAAAGACCCTTAAGGGCATGATAGTGCCTGTTGTGGTGCTTGTGCTGATCGTCGGGCTGTTTGCCTTCATGGTCAAGAATACGGCTATAGAAGATGAGATTGAGGTCATTCCCGTCAATGCATATGCGGGAGACGGCAAGGCTATCGTTCTGGAAAACGATCAGCTTGTTTTCACCATGGATCCCAATACCACATATTTCACCGTCAGAGTGAAATCTTCCGGCAAGGAATGGACTTCGATCCCTGCGGATGTCGATAATGACACCATTGCGATGGGCTCGGAGAAGGGGCATATAAGATCCACCGTCAACCTCACCTATTCCGATGACATCGGTTCGGAGGTTCCTCTCAACAACTACTCCTACAGTATCGAGAATCAGACTTATGACATCGAATCCGATGAGGATTCCATTACTGTTCACTACAGCATAGGCAAGGTGCAGAAGGAATTCACCATTCCTCCCGTATGTACGGCTGCACGCTTTGAAGCCCTCCTTGCAAATGCAACCCAGGCCGAGTCAAACATGATAAAGCAGTACTACAAGAAGTACGATATCAACAATCTCGGCAAAAAGGATGACAAAGAGGCACTTCTTGCCAATTATCCCGAACTTGCAAATCAGGTTCTTTACATTCTCCGTGATACCGCAACTGATGCGATTAAGGGAAAACTCCAGGGAATGTTTGAAGGACTCGGATACACCTATGAGGAGTATCTTGAGGATAAGGCTCTTGATCTGTCGATAGCAGTGAATGAAAATCCTGTATTCAATATTGATGTCACTTACAGGATAGACGGACGCGATCTCATAGTTGAGATGCCTTACAGCGCAATGCAGTTCCCCGCAGACCGTCCTATCCTTACCGTTGACCTTCTTCCTTTCTTCGGTGCGGGCGGACTTGATGATGAGGGATTCATGCTGGTTCCCGAGGGAAGCGGTTCCCTTATCCATTTCAATAACGGCAAGACCGCGCAGAGTGTTTATTATGCAAATGTTTACGGCTGGGATATGTGCCATGCGAGAAATGCACTTGTTCATAATACCAGCACAGCATTCAGCACCTTCGGTATTTCTAACGGAAATGACTCCTTCATATGCAATGTTGAAAGGGGAGCATCCTATGCCGCTGTAGAGGCTGATATCTCCGGAAGATTCAACTGCTATAACAATGTTAACGTGGAATACGGCGTTATCGAGCGCGAGCAGTTTGACGTAGGAAGCATATCCAATAACCAGGTATTCGTTTACCAGGAGGATATTCCCGAGGAGACTCTTTCACAGAGATATACCTTTATCGATTCCGGAAGCTATGTTGATATGGCTAAGACATATCAGGAGTATTTGTTCGGGAACTACGGTGAATATATCACCGCTAATACCGACACTTCGGCTCCTGTCGTACTCGAGATCATAGGTGCGGTCGACAAGGTCAAGCAGATCGTCGGTGTTCCCGTGTCCAGACCTCTTGAACTCACCACATACAAGGAAGCAAACGAGATCGTCACCCAGCTCGATTCCGAAGGATTCGACAACATGATCGTCAAGATGGTAGGCTGGTGCAACGATGGTGTCAATCAGTCCATACTCAAGGATGTTGATACCGTACATTCTCTCGGATCGGGAAGAGACCTTAAGAACCTCTGCGAGACCGTAGCTTCCCAGGGTAATGCCATTTACCTCGACGGTATAACCGAGTATGCTTACAACTCGAATGTTTTCGACGGATTCTTTGCTTTCAAGGATTCCGCAAGATTCATAAGCCGTGAGCTCAGCGCACTGTATCCTTACAGTAATGTCACTTACGGAATAAGAGAAGGCCTTGATGCCCATTATCTGCTTCATGAGCAGCTCATCCTGAAGATGATGAACAATCTCTACAAAGCGACCGGCAAGTACGGTGCGACCGGTGCTTCCTTCCAGGATGTCGGTATGGACCTTGCAAGTGATTTCTACAGAAAGAATCCCTATTCAAGAGAGCAGGCCCTTCTTGATCAGTCCGCAACACTTAAGGCTATCAGAGACGACGGCGGACACTTCATGATCAACTACGGTAACATCTATGCAGCGGTTTACAGTGATGTTATCACTCATATGGATCTGATGGGCAGTGAATACACCATAATCGATGAGAGGATCCCGTTCCTTGAGCTTGCTCTTCACGGATATATCAACTATACCGGTGAGGCTGCCAATATCTGCGGTGACGAAAACCAGGAGATCCTTGCATCCGCAGAATATGGTGCAGGTCTTTGCTACAGCGTTATGGCTGAGGAGGTTGAAGCTCTTCAGAAGACTCTCTATCCTCAGTACTACGGAAGTTCTTATGATTCTGTCCATGACAGGATGGTTGCTACATATACCAGATACAATAATGAACTCGGTCATATCTTCAATCAGGAGATGACCGGCCACAGAAACCTTAACGAGTACGTTTCCTGCACTGAGTATAAGGACGGTACCAAGGTGTATGTAAATTACGGATACGAAGCATTTACCGTAGACGGTGTGACTGTTCCTGCAAGGGATTATAAGGTTGTAAAATAGAAAGTCTATACGGAGACCCAGGTATGAAGAAGAATTTAAACGGAAAAATGAGTGGGCTTGAGAAGAGAAGAGCTGTAACAGGATATCTGTTCATATCTCCCTTTATTCTCGGATTTCTGCTCTTTATGGTCAAGCCTCTGTTCCAGTCGCTTTACATGAGCTTCTGTAATGTTGAAGTCGGCTCCGGAAACTTCAAGTTGGTGCTTGCCAAGAATTTTGTGAACTATAACAAGGCGTTCAGGGTAGACCCCGATTTCTCGAGAATGCTCATTGAGGGCTTCCTGAGAATGATAGTGTACAGCCTTGCGATCATGGTCTTTAGTTTCTTCGTGGCTCTCATCCTCAATCAGGACTTCCACGGAAGAGCACTTGTAAGAGCCATTTTCTTCCTGCCGGTCATCCTTTCCAGCGGTGTTATCCTCGGTCTTGAGTCCAATAACTCCATTATCTCCATGGTCCAGGCAGATATCGCAGATGAGCTTAACGGTGTCAGCGTTACAGCGGCTCTGGAATCGATACTTCGAACGGCCGGGGTCGGTACGCGGGCATATGAGCAAGTCTTCGAACTGATAGACAATATTTACGATATAGCTCTTGCTTCGGGTATTCAGATCATAGTTTTCCTGTCCGGTCTCCAGACAATACCCGAGAGTATGTATGAAGCAGCTTCCATCGAAGGATGTACTTCATGGGAAAGCCTCTGGAAGGTTACATTCCCCATGGTGAGTTCCATATTCCTTGTAAACTGGGTATACACGATAGTCGACTTCTGTATGAGAACCGATAATGAAGTCATGGAGAAGATCACTGATAACCTTATTCTCCTCGATTATGGTTATGCCTCAGCAATGGCTTGGAGTTATTTCGTTCTTACAATGGTCTTCTTAGCGATAAGCGCGTTTATCATTTCCAGGAGGGTGTATTATTATGAGTAATGCTGCAGCGGTAAAAGCCCCTGCTGGTATGGGCAACACGACGGCAAAGCCGAAGCTTTCTTCTTACAAAAAGAAGAAGATTGCCAGAAACATGTTTATAAGTGTGGTAAGATTCATACTCCTTTTCGGATTGTGTTTCCTTATCATCCAGCCGATCCTTAACAAGATATCCATCAGTTTTATGACTGAGGAGGATCTTTACGATCCTGTTGTCATTAATATTCCCGGACATTTTACTACCGAGAACTATGAGCTCAGTTATACGATCATGTCCTACAAGGAAGCATTCAAGAATTCCATGATCATATCGTTTACCATAGCGGTCATTCAGGTTCTTGTATGTACCTTCGTCGGATACGGATTCGCAAGATATGAGTTCCCTTTCAAGAAGTTCTGGTTCGGTGCCGTTCTTCTTATGATCATTGTTCCTCCGCAGGTTATTTCGACATCACTGTATCTGCACTTCAGATTCTTTGATATCCTGGGTATCATAAGACTTATAAAGGGCAGTGCGATCAACATGAACGGTTCGGTCCTTCCGTATTACATGATGAGTGCGGGATGTATGGGCCTTAAGAACGGTCTTTATATCTATCTGATAAGACAGTTCTTCAGGAACATTCCCAAGGATATTGAGGAAGCAGCGTACGTTGACGGCTGCGGAACTCTCAGGACCTTCTTCACCATCATGCTTCCCGATGCAAGGCCGATCCTTACCTCCTGTTTCCTGTTTGCCTTTGTATGGCAGTGGACCGACGGATTCTATTCGACCATGTTCCTCGGAACAACCAAGCTTGTTAGTACCTCGCTTTCAAGGATTGTTGATTCGCTCTCTTCATTCATCATGAGAGAGCTGGGTATACAGTCTTCGATATCTGTTGCTTACAGTAACTGTATCCTTTCAACCGGTACTCTGATGATCATCCTTCCTCTTATCATCCTGTATCTGTTCGCTCAGAGAGGATTCGTTGAGAGTTTGTCACAGACCGGTATCAAGATGTAAAGTATGGACATTTCGCAAGCGTATATGCTATAATCGCTTGTGGGTTTTGATAAGCCCGGTATATATCCGTAATAATACGGAATTATATATTTTTTAACAGACCTTTAAGGTCAAAAGGAGGATTATGAAGAGAAAGTTTTTGAACCAGCTTGTTGCTGTCGGCGCTACCGCAGCCATGGTTGCAGGACTTGCAGGATGTGGCGGACCCACTGAACCCGTTACAGATCCCAATCCCGCTCCCGATGTTACGCAGCCCAGCACAACCACCGATCCTGTAGCTGATCCCGTTGACGAGAGCCCTTACGAGGTCATCACAGATGAAAATGGTAATCCCATTGATCTCGGCGGAATGGAGATCATCATCCGTGACTGGTGGTCATCCGGCGAGCCTGCTACTCCGAACAACGATTACGAGGAAGCTCGTGAAGAGTATCGTGAGTGGTGCCAGGAGACCTACAACTACACCATCAAAGAGCTTGCTATTTCAGACTGGGGCGGAGCTCCTCAGGATTTCTCTGACTATGTTCTTGCCGGTGATGATGGAAACAACTATGTGTTCACCATTCGTCCCGATGCAGCTACCACTGCAGCTCTTTCACAGGGTCTTATGTATGACCTCGCTACTCTGGATTGCCTTGATTTCGATCACAATCCTATCTTCACCAGAAACCAGATCGATGAGCTCTATTCACAGGGTGACAGCATCTATGCTATGTACGCTGCCAACAACGGATTCGCAGAAGCTCGTGCGGGTATCTACTTCAACAAGAGAGTTCTTGAGGATGCAGGTATCGATCCCGAGAGCATCTATGATATGCAGGCAGACGGAACCTGGACTTGGGACGCTTGGATCCAGATGATGGATACAGTTCAGAGAGACAAGGACAACGATGGTACCATCGATGTTTACGGATGCGGAGAGAACTACGGTGATCTCATTCACGGATTCGTTATGTCAAACGGCGGAAGCTATGTCAAGTATGACAACTCCGGCAAGTTCGTTATCGCTCTTGAGGATGCAAATACTCTTGAGGGACTTACCAAGTGTAAGGAAGTTATGGACACCTATGATGTTCACGCTTCTTACGAAGCTGACGCAGCTTGGGACTTCTACAAGCAGGATTGGCTTTCCGGACACTTCGCTTTCTATCCCGGACAGGTTTGGGAGTGCGACAACGTCAGACAGATGGATGACGAAGTTGGATTCGTTACCTTCCCTAAGGGACCTTCAGCAGGAAGCAACTACACCTCACTTGCAAGTGACAACCTTTATGTAATCCCTGCTTGCTACAGCGCAGAGAAGGCATGGGCTCTTGCATTCGCATATCAGCTCTACTTCGGCGATGTTCCCGGATATGAAGATTTCATCGAGGGACTTGACGGACTTAAGGCTGGATACTATGCAAAGTTCGATGACACCAGAGCAGTTGACGAGACCGTCGTTGACATCATCCGTTCTTCAGGATATGAGCCCGGCGAACTTGTTCCCAACATGCAGATCGGTCCTGATTTCGAGTACAACATCTATGCAAACGGACCCGATATCTCTTCTGTAATCGAGGCTACAAAGACTGCATGGCAGACCTACATCGATGAGGCTAACGCTAAGAGATAACCTCTGAGATAAGATTCAGATTTTCTTATGCAGGGCGGCGGCAAAACGCCGCCCTGTTTTTTTAGAGAAATTCAAGAAAACGGTTTACTATTCGATGGAGTGTGATCATGGGCGAAGCTAAATTTCATCTTCCGGGACTTAGACAGAATTATCCGCTTAATATGCTTATCATCAGCTTATATGAGAAGAACCCCGAATTTTTCAGGGAGGGAGTTAAGATTGCCAGCTGTTACGGCGAATTTCCCACATCCCTCTGGAACGGCGGACGGCCTTCATACAACGACCAGTGTTCCGCCGACTATATCGTAAATGTTATAAAAAATCTTAATGCACACGGTGTATCGGTAAGACTCACCTATACAAATATGACTATCAACGAGAATGAGTGCGAGGATCCCTACTGCAATTTCTGTCTCGACAGACTTGCGGAGAACGATCTTAATGCGGTCATTATCTTTTCCCCCATTCTCGAGAAATATATCAGAAACAAATATCCGAATCTGAAGATCGTATCCTCCACATGCAAGAGGATCAGGGATATCGACAAGGTCAATGAGGAACTTGAAAAGCCCTATCATCTGGTCGTTCTCGATTATGATTTCAACAATGATTTTGAATCCCTTGCAAAGATCAACCACCATGACAGATGTGAGGTGTTGGTAAACTGTCTGTGCATACCCAACTGCCCCAGACGTTCAGCGCATTATCAGAATATAGCCGAGAACCAGAGACTTATCCTGAAGAACAGGCATATGCCGCCCGACCATCATATCCCTCTTAAACAGTGGGGATGCGAGTACGGTGAGCACAACTGTTACTATACGATCCAGAATTACAGGACCTTTATAAAGCCCGAGGATGTTGTGGGAAAATACAGCGAAGAACTTGATATACATAATTTCAAGATTGAGGGCCGTACCACCGGAAGCATCTTCTCCATCGTTGAAACATACAGCAATTATCTGATCAAGCCCGAATATCAGGGATATGTGAGAATACAGCTTCTGAACAATCTCAGGGCCAATAACATAATCGCCTTCAGAAAGCCCAAGCCTGAACCCTTTATAATGCCCCAGTGAGGTGAAGTACATGACAGAGAATGCGGATAAGAAAATATACTGGCATCTTCCCGGATTTTGTATTTTCCGTCTCCTTAATCAGGTCCTGTTCAACCTTATGAAGGATCATCCGGAATATTTCAATGAGGGATATACCGTGGGCTCGGCCTACGGGACTTTTCCCGGTGCGATATGGAACGGCGGGAGAGCTGTTATAGGAATAACCCAGAAGGCACAGATCGAATCGACCTTAAACATTTATAACTCCAGAAATATTCCGGTCAGGTTCACCTGGACCAATTCGCTTATCGGTGAGAAGGAGTGTTACGATACTTACTGCAATCTCATCATGCGTCTTGCAAATAACGGGATGAATCAGGTGCTTGTCAATTCTCCCGCGCTTGAGGAATATCTGAGAAAAAATTATCCCGGTTTTAAGATGATCTCCTCGACCACCAAGAGGATAACCGGATTGGATAAACTGTCCGAGGAGTTTGATAAGGACTATTTTCTTGTTGTACTTGATTACGATTTGAACCATAACGAAGAGGCACTGAAAAAAGTTGTGGAATCCGGAAATGCCGGAAGATGCGAGATACTTGTAAATGAAGTCTGTTTCCCGAACTGTCCGAGGCGTAAAGAGCATTACGAACAGCAGTCGAGGATGCAGCTTGAATATGATGCCATGACGTCGTTCCCCTGTCTGAACATCCAGAATCCCAGGACCTTTGCCGAGTGCATGGACAGACCCGCATTCATCAAAGATACCGAGATCCCTGAGTATGTTGAGAAGGGATTTAACAATTTCAAGATTGCCGGCAGGGGGATGCCGGAGAGCTACGTTCTGGATTCATATATTTATTTCCTTGTACGTCCCGAGTACAGGGATCTGGTGAGGAATAAAATACAGACCTCACTGCGCGAACTGAGAAACAGAGCTGCTGCGGGGGCAGGGAATAAGAGGAAGATATGAGGTTTAAAAAGGTATCGAAAAATCTTATCAGAGTGGGGATAGGGGTTCTTTCAGTATCGGCCATGGTCCTTTCCGGGATCGCTTTTCCGGGATCTGCCGGAAACAGAGTATATGCCGATACATATTATGCCGATTATATGTCTCAGGAAAGCCTTAAGGAAGTCTATGCCGATCGTTTCAGACTTGGTGTGGCGGTACAGGCGATCAGCCACTGGGGCGATCAGAGTGCGGAGATCGGAAATGTTACCAAAGAGCAGTTCATAGACAATCAGTTCAATTCCATGACCTTCGGAAATGAATTCAAGCCTGCTTACAATTTTTCCGCATCATCCGACGGTCTTTTTAAAGTCGACAGAGCGGCTGAGGAGTTGCTCGACTGGGCAACCGAGCACAATATGCCGGTAAGAGGTCATGTCCTCGTCTGGCATTCGCAGGTCGATCCCTCAATTTTTGCCAAGGATTTCAAAGCAACCTCCGGCGGAACGATCACCAAGGATTACAATGCCGTTCTTGATGAGGACTGTCTGGTAGACAGAGCTACACTTCTTAAGAGGCTCGATACATATATAAACAGCGTCATTGAGTATACCTATGCCAACGGATATGCTGATACCATCTATGCGTGGGATGTTGTAAACGAAGCGGTTGAAGAGGGACAGGATGACGGCCTCAGGAGAAGCTACTGGTACAGGATAATCGGTCCCGATTTCCTTTATTACAGCTTCCTCTATGCAAGAGAGGCAGAGACCAGATGTGCAAAACAGTATGCGGCAGATTACGGACTCGATCCCGAAGGGGACCTTTCGTCCATTACTCCCGAGCTTTTCTACAATGATTACAACGAGTGGTACACAGTCAAGTGCAACAAGATCATCACACTTCTTACCGAAACACCCTTCAACGAAGGCCATAACATGGTAAAGAGTGATGTCATCAATCCCGACGGAGACGGAACCATCTACGGAGACGGACTCATTGACGGTATCGGACTTCAGGGACACATGACGGACACGGAGTCCCTTGCCCAGTACAAGACCGCCATTGAAAAATATGCAGCAGCCATCAACAATCTCCATGTCACCGAGCTGGATGTGGGAAAATCCGTTACCGGTCCTGCCGGAGATTTCAGACAGGCTAAGTTCTACTATGATTTCTTCAAACTTCTCTGCGATGAGCAGGATGCCGGAGTGAATATCACCTCCGTAACCCTCTGGGGACTTACGGATACCTCCTCATGGAGAAAGGATACGGAGCCCCTGCTCTTTAACAGGGATCTGTCCGGAAAGCCCGCTTTTGAAGCGGTCCTCATGGCAGGCAAGGGAGAAGAGTTCACTCTTAAGGATACAGCTGCAATAGGTAAGGCCGAGGACATACTGATCACCTTCGAACCTGTGACCGTAGACGGACAGATTTCCAACAAAACACCTACCGAGTACGGCTTCATCGGCCGCGGTGCAGGTCATCAGGCTACCATCATGCTCAAGCTGGGCGTAAACCATACCGAGGGAGCCACTCCCGGATTCTCGCTCCAGGTCAGGAGAGAGGCTCAGGATGCGACCGTGAGGTATGACATAACCAGATTCATCGGTCATACCGTAAAGATCGGTTTCTATTACAAGTCCGCAGATGCAAAATTATATCTCGGAACCGAAGGATATGAATCAGGTCCTCTTGAATATGAAATAACAGGCGAAGACTGGCAGCTCATCGAAGCAGTGCTTAAGGTTCCCGAGGATGCCGATACCGTGGCACTGTATTTTGAGACCGACGGAAACGGTGAGTTTTTGATCGACGATTTCTGCATCACTCTTGCGGATGATATGGAAGCAGCTGACGGATTGACTGATCCGAATGCAGAGCCTGCTCCCGAAGATACGGAAACAGGTGCGGAAACTGAGACTCCTGCAGCAACACCCGAAGCAGGAACGGGAGGCGGTGGAAGCAAGACCTTCGGCATCATCGCACTCATCGCAGCGCTTGTGATCGCAGCACTCGGCCTTAAGGTCGCTTCGGATAAAAAAGTGTCCGCAAAAGAGGATGCTCCCGAAAAGAAGGATCAAAAGAGCGGAGACAAGCAGGACAAGCAGGATAAGAAAAACTAAGGTAAGAAAAATCGATAAAGAATATCGATAAGAAAAACGATAAAGATATCGATCAGAAAATAAGACTGTTCAAAAAACTCCCTGTCCGGTATGGACAGGGAGTTTTATATTTCATGAACCGTTATTGATAAGATCCGAAAGCGTGTATTGCTCGAAGAATTCTTTCAGGTTTTTATCAAGTCTGATCCACATGGGGAGGGTCTTGCACAGTGTTTTCTTCGGACATGTAAAGTGATCGTCCGAAACACAGGATACGGAGATGAAATTCTCCTCACAGGCAGATATCACATCCCACGCGGTACATTTACCGGGATCGACGTTGATCTTATATCCTCCGCCCTTTCCCCTCAGGCCTTTGACCATATCCATATGTACCAGGTCTTTTATTATGGCTTCCAGATATTTTTTGGAAATGCCCTGCCTCTCGGCAATGGTATTAAGAGCCACATAGTTTTCATCGCCTGACTCAGCAAGATCGATCATAACCTGCAGGGCATATCTGCCCTTTGTTGAAATAAGCATGCACTTTACCTCGATTTGGGGATGCGTCCGGTATCGGCACAAATGTGCGACAGAAAACGCTTAACGTAATAATACAACTAAAAAGATAGGTTTTCAAGGAGACGGTTTTAACTGATATTTGTGATATAATTCTCTTTGATATGAATTACACAGAAGCAAGAAAATATATAGAAAATACCGGTTCAGCGGGAATAATTCCCGGTACGGACGTGATATCGGAGCTCCTGGGACGGATGGGAGATCCTCAGAAGCGTCTGAAGGTCATACATGTGGCCGGGACCAACGGTAAAGGATCCGTATGCACATACCTCGAGCGTGCGCTCTCCGAATGCGGACTTAAGACAGGCAGATATTCTTCGCCGTCGGTCTTCAGATATCTTGAGAGGATAAGATTGTCGGAGCAGGATATCACCGAGGAGGATTATGCTCTTGCGGTTTCCGAGGTAAAAAGATGTGCCGGAGAGATGAAAACACCTCCCACGGGATTTGAAGCGGAGACGGCAGCTGCATTCCGGTACTTCGACTATAAGAAAGCAGATGTTATTATAGTCGAATGCGGCATGGGAGGCCGCGATGATGCCACGAATGTATTTGATTCTCCCCTCGCTTCAGTCTTTACTTCGATAAGCATGGACCATATGAGCTTCCTTGGGGACGATCCTGAGGAGATCGCACTGAACAAAGCGGGCATCATGAGAAAAGATACGCCTGTTATTATATCTCATATGCCACCGGTCTCTTGCAAGAATACCCTGTATTTTCCGGATAAAGTTCTCCAAAACGAAGGAATAACACTTGGTTGTGAAGTTTTTCCTGCAAAAGATCTGATACCAGAAGGCTTTAAAAATCCCCTTCCGGGCTCATATCAGACGGATAATCTTAATACAGCCCTTACGGTTCTTGAGGTTTTGGAGGAAAGGTTAAAGAAGCTGTTCCCCTCCGCTGAGATATCACATGATATTTTTATGAAGGGGATTGAAAAAGCATCCTGGCCGGGAAGATATGAGAAGATTTCCCATGACCCGGTCATCATAAGGGACGGTGCTCATAATCCGGGAGCCGCCCTTGCGCTTCGGGATGCAATACTTAATGACGTAACTCTTCCGGAAGACAGACGGATCAGACTGGTGATGGGGGTGTTCAGGGATAAGGATTACAGTGAAGTGCTTGAGATAATGCTTCCCATTGCAGATACCTTCACATCGATCGACCTGCCGGACAAAAACAGGAGACTCCCCAAGGAACAGCTCGCGGATATTGCCCGGAGCATCGCAAAAGGCACGGGAGTATCATCCATCCGTACCGCAGATTCCCTTAAGGAAGCACTGGAAGTGCCGGACAGATCTTCAAGGGATGTTTTTATTGTTTTTGGTTCACTTTCCTTAATGCAGATGTTTCAAGAAATACAGTTTTAGTGTATAATGAAATTTAGTGTATCGGACGATGAAGGACGCCTGAATGGTATTTTTTCTCACAAGTTCTTTTATAGAATATAAGATGGAAAACGAGCCGGGCTCTGCATATATTTGCAGAGACTATGAGTTTGTGTCCAATCTTAAGAAGTACTGGAGAGAGAAATCCAGGATCCTTCTCATTGCTGCAGATCCTGATGATATAAGGGTCAACGATATCAATTTCAGGAAGATCAAGGCGGCATTTGTGGATTCGGGTCTGAAGGTGAGTGATGTTACGCTTTTGGACCGCAGGAATCTTGACAATGTGGTTGATCTTATCAAGAAATCGGATGTGGTCATATTAACCGATGGTCATGCTCCCACTCAGAACAGATTTTTCAGAGAGACAGAACTGAAGACACTTCTGCAGGGTTATCCCGGAATCCTGATAGCTATGGGCTCCGGAAGTATTAACTGTGCGGAAAATGCATATATTTATCCGGAATTTGACGGAGAGACCGAAGATCCCGAGTTTGAAAGATTCACTAAGGGTCTCGGACTCACCGATATGTGCATCATCCCTCACAGTTCTTATCTTAAGCATATCGAGGCTGACGGTAAGAATCTGATCGATGATATCATCTATCCGGACAGTAAGGATCATAAATTCTATCTTGTCGAAGACGGCAGCTATTTCCTGATCGATGATGACGTGATCAAGTTCTATGGCAAGGGAGATATGCTCGAAAACGGAGCATACCGGTCGATTGACACACGTGTCAGTGAGAGTGACTGGGATGCCATTATGACAAGCGGTTACATAAGTGTATTTGAGATAGATATTGAAACATGGCGCCTTTTCAATAAATACACCAGCCTGCTATTAAAAAAATATGACGTCAGTGTCAGCAAAAGTGAGACCTTTGACAGGTTCATAAAAGAGTTTGCTTCAAAGCTCCTGGTGGACAGCGAGAAGAATTATATTATAGAGCAGTCGACCCCGGAGAGGATAAAAGAGGAGATAAGATCCCTCGGCAGTTATTCACGTACCGTTCATTGTGAGAAGAGCGGTTTCAGAAGATCCTTCGATATACGCATCAAGACTCTTAAAGAGGATAAGACCAGGTATATCTGCATCATCTTTGATACATCGGAGATCGTAGACCGGGACTGGATGACAGACATTCTTTCCAGGAGCGGTTTCCTCAGGGATGCCGAGAAATGCCTGAAGGATCTGGATCTCAGTGAGGGCTATTCCCTTATCTATACCAATATCAGGGGCTTTAAGACCATCAACGATCTTTTCGGCGAAGAGAGCGGAGATGATGTCATATTCATGGTCAGAGACCGCATCAAGAGCATCCTGGATCCTTTGGTCTTTGGCAGGCTCGAGAGCGATCACTTTGTCGCCATAGTCAGAAACGAACTATTAAAGAGTGCAAGGATCCGCAAGATCACACAGATGACATACAGAAGCATTTACAAGATGTACGATTTCAATGTCACCTGCGGCATATATCCCATAACCGATTCCGGAATATCCGTCGGACTTATGATAGACAGAGCCAAGCTTGCGGAGAAGAATCTCGCGGAGACCGATACTGCGATGTATTCGGAATATACGGATAAGATGAGATCCGATTACGTTAATCAGATGATAATGATATCCGATCTCAGCGAAGCCTTAAGGCGCAGGGAACTGGTGGCATATTATCAGCCCATTGTCGATGCGAGAACACATAAGGTGGTGTCTGCCGAATCTCTTATCAGATGGAATCACCGCGATCTCGGAATGGTTTCCCCCGGACTGTTCATCCCGGCTCTCGAAGCTTCGGGCAAGGTGTCCCGGGTAGACCTTTATATGGCGGAAACGGTATTCGGAATGCTTTTAAGGGATTCCAGGGAAGGACTTCCCATAGTACCTGTTTCCATCAACCTTTCACGAGTTGACTTTTACGATCCCACACTTCTTGAGAGGATCAATGAGATACTTGAAGAGAAGGATTTCCCCGTAGGTGCCGCGAAGATCGAGATCACAGAGTCGGCATATGCAAATCTTGAGAAGAATGCCCTCGATTTCTTAAGGGGAATGAAGGAGAAGCATGTCAGGATCCTTCTTGATGATTACGGCAGCGGAATGTCTTCTCTTTCAACACTTGAAAGCTACGAGTTCAATACCATAAAGCTCGATCTTGGTTTTATACGTAAGATAGGTTCCAGTGACAGAGCGGAGACCATAATCAGATCCACCATCAGCATGGCTCATGCATTCGGTGCGGATGTCATTGCGGAGGGCGTTGAGAATGAGCAGCAGCTCGCATTTTTATCGGATGCCGGAGTGGATATGATACAGGGATTCTATTTCTACAAACCCATGTCCGAAGAGGATTTCAGGGATATAATGAATAATCCCAACAAGACGGATATGATGATCACCTGGGGAAAGGATACAGACCATTAACAGAGTATATGAGATAATGGCTCCATGTCATTTTGGCATGGAGTCAGTGCTTAAAAGAGAAATAACAGATCTTGGGTATGACGTGACGGGTGTTTCCGACGGTCGTGTCACTTTTGAAGGGGACGCCGAAGCGATAGCAAGAGTCAATATCTGCTCGAGATGCGCAGAAAGGCTGCTGATAAAGGCAGCCTCTTTTACGGCAAAGACTTTTGATGAACTCTTTGAAGGAGTCAAGGCTGTTCACTGGGAAGAGTTCATCCCGGTAAACGGCAGGTTCTGGGTCGCTAAGGCTGCAAGCGTAAAGTCAGCATTGTTCAGCCCATCGGATATCCAGTCAATTGTCAAGAAGGCTATGGCCGCACAGCTGAGCAGCGTATATCACCTCGACTGGTTTCCTGAGGACGGGGATTCTTTTCCCTTCAGGGTCTTCATAATGAAGGACGAGGTGACGATAGGACTTGATACTACGGGCGAGTCACTTCACAAAAGAGGCTACAGAAAACTCACTGCCAAGGCTCCCATTGCCGAGAATCTTGCCGCGGGACTCATCATGCTCACGCCCTGGAGGGAGGACCGCATACTTGTGGATCCCTTCTGCGGAAGCGGTACATTCCCTATCGAAGCTGCGATGATGGCAGCAGGCATATCACCCGGAATGAACAGGTTTTTCACGGCGTGCAGCTGGGAACATCTGATAGAAAAGTCCGTTTGGAACGATGCATACGAAGAGGCGAGGGATCTTGTCTCAATACCTAAGGATACCGATATACAGGGATATGACATCGACGAGGAGATGATACGCATTGCCAGGAAAAATGCTGCAGATGCGGGAGTTGAGAGTATGATCCATTTCCAGAGAAGGGATGTTGCGGATCTTTCGCACCCGAAGAAATACGGATTCATCATCACAAATCCTCCCTACGGTGAGAGACTGATGGATAAAAACGAAGTATCGTCTCTTTATCGCACTCTCGGAGAGAGATATAAGAATCTGGACAGCTGGAGCATGTATCTCATCACATCATATGAAAGAGCGGAAAATGACATCGGAAGAAAAGCCGATAAGAACCGCAAGATATACAACGGTATGATGAAGACGTATTTTTACGAATTCAGGGGACCGAAACCGCCGAAACGCACGGAAAAAACATGACATATGCATGCAAAGGACCGCATGGTCTTTGAACGCTGTCATGGTATTAAAAGGATATATCAAATTGATCGGAGTTTTTTACAGATGGAGAAATTGGTTTTTGCAACAGGTAACATGGGTAAGATGAGAGAGATCCGCGAGATCATGGAAGGCTCGGGATTTGAGATCCTTTCTATGAAGGAAGCGGGCGCCTGTCCCGATATAATAGAGAACGGCTTATCCTTTGAGGAAAATGCCATGATCAAGGCAAGAGCAGTACATGAGCTTCTTCCCGATTCGATCGTCCTTGCAGACGATTCGGGACTTGAGGTCGATGCTCTCGGCGGAGAACCCGGTATTTATTCCGCAAGATATCTCGGGGAAAACACTCCCTACAGTGTCAAGAACAAAGAGATAATAAAGAGGCTCGAGGGTGTTCCCGATGAATACAGGACCGCAAGATTCGTCTGTGCGATAGCCGCTGTTTTTCCCGACGGGACAGAGAAATGCGTACGCGAGACCGTTGAAGGAAGAATAGGATATGAGGAAAGAGGAGAGCACGGTTTCGGTTACGATCCCATATTCTATGTTCCCGAACTCGGATGCACCACGGGTGAGATCCCTGAGCTTGAGAAGAACAAGATCTCTCACAGGGGCAAGGCTCTCAGAAAGATGAGGACAGAGATCCTGGAGAGTTTTTCTGACGGAAAATAAGAAACTTCGTATGGATTCATTTTCCCGGGTAAAATATCGGACGGATCGGTTTACATCCGGAAAACCATCAGATGGATCGGTTTACATCCGGAAAACCATCAGACGGATCGGTTTACACCCGGAAAGTCATCAGACGGATCAATCGGCAATCTTAAAAGTGTAAGCCGGGTTTGCTGATATTCGGAAAAGATACCGTAAAGAAGGAACTTTATAATTGAGAAAAGCACTTATCGTGAGTGACACTCACGGCAATAACCGCAATTTAATAAGAGTACTCGATATGCATCCTGATGTGGAGTTCATCATTCATTGCGGTGATATCGAGAACGGTGAAGACGAGCTCAGGTGCAGGGCGGGATGCCCTCTCTATATCGTGGCGGGCAACAACGATTTCTTCAATGCATTGCCAAGGGAGCTTGAAGAGAACCTCTTCGGACACAGAGTGCTTATCACTCACGGACATTATTACAGGGTTTCTTTTTCGCCCGAAATGCTCCGTCAGGAAGCAATAAGCCGCGAATGCGATATTGCATTTTTCGGACATACACACAGACCGGAAGTGAGCTACGGAGAGGGCTGCATATGCGTCAATCCCGGGTCCCTTTCCTATCCGAGACAGGAGGGGCACAAGCCGAGCTTCTGTATCTGGGAGATCGATGATAAAGCACAGGAACATTTCACAATCGGATACCTCACAGAAATGTGACAAGGGAATCATCCCCTTGTCACATTTTTTTTGCCTGTGATATGGTGACGCATCGTTTGCCACACATTTAAGAACAAAAACGGGTGACGCGAATGCATAAAATGATGACGACTCAGCACCGGCGAAGAGATGCGTTCGCCTGGCCCGGGCACAGCACGGGCCTGCGGCGGGAAAATGTAACCGTTTCATTAAAGCATCTCCGCTTGGTGCTGACAAAGGAAGCATTTTCATGCAAGCGGCAGGACCCGATTGCCCGCATAAAGTTGTG
>CAMNEB010000004.1 GCA_946536155.1 uncultured Lachnospiraceae bacterium
TAAGCCTGCTTCAAAGGCTCCTGCAAAGACAGCTGTGAAGTCAGCTGCTAAGAATACAAAGGCAGTGGCAAAGAATACGTCAAAGCCCGCAGCAAAGTCAGCAGTTAAGCCTGCTTCAAAGGCTCCTGCAAAGACAGCTGTGAAGTCAGCTGCTAAGAATGCAAAGGCGGTGGCAAAGAATACGTCAAAGCCCGCAGCAAAGTCAGCAGTTAAGCCTGCTTCAAAGGCTCCTGCAAAGACAGCTGTGAAGTCAGCTGCTAAGAATACAAAGGCAGTGGCAAAGAATACGTCAAAGCCCGCAGCAAAGACGGCAGTTAAGCCTGCTTCAAAGGCTCCTGCAAAGACAGTAAAGGCAACAGCAAAGCCCGCAGCAAAGACAACATCTAAGCCTGCAACAAAGGCTGCACCCAAGAGCACATCAAAGGCTCTCGCAAAGGCAGCTGCGAAAAATACAAAAGCTAAGACTCCGGTAACTTCAAAGCCCCAGGCTAAGAATGCATCAAAGCCTGCGGCAAAAGCACCGGTCAAAATTGATAAAAAGAACGACAACAAAAATAAGAATAAAGCGGATAACACTGTTAAGGCGTCTGCAAATAGCAAGACAGTCAAAACAGAAAAGTCCGGAAAGACGGTTATGGATTTGAAAAAAGAAAAAGACACAAAGTTAAAGACAGAAAAGACCAAGACAGAAAAGGCCAAGACCGAAAAGGCCAAGACTGAAAAGGCCAAGGCAGAAAAGACCAAGACCGAAAAGGCTAAGACTGAAAATACCAAGCCTGAAAAGACCAAGTCAGATAAGAAAGCAACCGATAATACCAAGTCTGAAAAGACCAAGTCAGATAAGAAAGCAACCGATAATACCAAGCCTGAAAAGACCAAGTCAGATAAGAAAGCAACCGATAATACCAAGCCCGAGAAGCCTAAGGCAGAGAAGAAAGCAGCCGATAATACCAAGCCCGAGAAGCCTAAGGCAGAGAAGAAAGCAGCCGATAATACCAAGCCTGAAAAACCCAAGTCAGAAAAGGGCAAGGGTGATAATAAGAAGGGATCCGACAAAGAGATCGAAGATATCGTTATGGATCTCGGAGACGGTGATTCCGATTCCAAGCCCATCGATGAGAAGATACAGGAAGTTATCAATACTCTTATCAAGAAGGGCAAGAAGAAGATAGCACTGGATTACAGCGAGATCACGGAAGCTGTGATGAAGGTCACAGACGATGATGAAATGGTGGACAGGGTCGTAGATATCCTGTCACATGAAGGTGTCGACGTACTTCAGATGGAACCTGTCGGTGCTGATGACGGAGTCGATATAGATTTTGATGAGCCCAGTGCGGATGACCTTGCGGATGCCGAAGAGGAAGCTATCGAGAGGATAGATATCGATGCACTCGTTGAGGGTGTCAGCATCGAGGATCCCGTTCGTATGTACCTCAAAGAGATCGGTAAGGTTCCCCTTCTTACCGCAGAAGAGGAGATCGAACTTGCAAAGAGAATGGAGAACGGAGATGAGGAAGCCAAGAACGCACTTGCAGAGGCTAACCTCAGACTGGTCGTATCCATTGCAAAGAGATATGTGGGAAGAGGCATGCTGTTCCTCGATCTTATTCAGGAAGGAAACCTCGGACTCATAAAGGCTGTTGAAAAATTCGATTATAACAAGGGATATAAGTTCTCTACCTATGCAACGTGGTGGATCAGACAGGCTATAACCAGAGCCATAGCCGATCAGGCACGTACCATAAGGATCCCCGTTCATATGGTTGAGACCATCAACAAGCTCATCCGTGTGAGCCGTCAGCTCCTCCAGACTCTCGGAAGAGAGCCCAGTCCCGAGGAGATAGCTCAGGAGATGAACATTCCCGAAGAGAAGGTCCGTGAGATCCTCAAGATCTCCCAGGAACCCGTTTCTCTCGAGACACCCATCGGTGAAGAGGAAGATTCGCATCTCGGTGATTTCATCGAGGACGACAATGTTCCCGCACCTGCAGAGGCAGCAACACAGATGCTTTTAAGAGAGCAGCTCGACAAGGTTCTCGATTCCCTTACCGACAGAGAAAAGAAGGTCCTCAGACTCCGTTTCGGTCTTGATGACGGAAGACAGCGTACCCTTGAGGAAGTCGGTAAGGAATTCAACGTTACCCGTGAAAGAATCAGACAGATCGAAGCAAAGGCACTCCGCAAGCTTCGTCATCCCAGCCGCTCCAAACAGCTCAAGGATTATCTGGAGGATACATGAGGCTTTCCGACAGGCTTGAAAGCATCATAGAACTGGTCCCCGAAGGAAGAGTATGCGCAGATATAGGATGCGATCACGGCTTCATCTCCATCGAGCTTGTGAGCAGGGGTATATCTCCGTATGTATATGCCGCAGATCTCAGACCGGGACCGCTTGAAACGGCAAGGGAAAATATCAGAAATGCAGGTCTTGAAGACAGAATCAAAACGGTCCTGTCCGACGGATTCGATCTCCTGAAACCCGGAGATATACAGACGGCTGTCATTGCCGGAATGGGCGGCGTTCTTATGACTGAGATCTTAGGAAGGGCATCTGAGCATACCGCTTTTATGGACGGAGGATTTGTCGTACAGCCCCAGTCAAATATTCCGGAGTTCAGACAGTTCCTGAAGTCAAACGGTTATGAGATCATGGAGAACCGTATTATCCGTGATGCGGGCAAATACTATTTTCCGATGAAGATCAGGGCATGCAGCGCCGCGGTTGAGTCTGCAGACACTGAGGCGGGTGGCATGAGCATCGAGCTTTCGGACAGATACGGTGAGGATCTTCTCAGGGAAGACCGGGGACTGTCGGAATATCTTGAGTATGAGATGGATTCTCTTAAGAAGATAAAAGAAAAGCTTCTTTCAGAAGAAGGGTCCCATGAAGACAGGATCTCCGAGATCGATCATCTTATGGAACTGAACCGGACGGCGTTTTTGGGATTAAACAGAAATTGAGAGGGCTACATATGTACACGCTTATTATTGACGGGGAAAAGAAGGAATATCCTTCCGATATCACCTGGGAGGATGTTGCCAAAGAGTACCAGCACAAATTCAGTTCTCCTATCGCTGCGGTCAGTTTTGACGGCAAGATAAGAGAGCTTTTCAAAAAAGTATCAAGAAGCGGAGAGGTTAAGTTCTTTACTCTCTCCGACAATATCGGACATCTTACTTATACGAGAAGTGCAACGATGCTGATGATGAAATCGATCTGCGATCTTTTCGGTCAGGATGTCGTCAATAAATGCAGGACGGATTTCACTGTGGGCTGCGGTCTTTTCGTCAACACCAACGATACGATCGAAGCTACGGCCGAGAATGCTTCCAGGATCAAACAGAGGATGATGGAGATCGTAGAAGCGGGAACACCTTTTATGAAGCATTCCTATCCTCTTGACGATGCGCTTGATATATTCAACAAGAGAGGAATGGAGGATAAGGTCAAGCTCTTCAAATACAGAAGAACCTCCAACGTAAACATATACGAGATGGACGGATACCGTGATTATTATTACGGATACATGCTCCCCAACGCTTCGTATGTAAAATATTTTGACCTGATCAATTATGACACCGGATTCATGCTCCTTTTACCGGACAAGAAGAATCCCACCGTGGTCCCTCCTTTTGAAGAGAGCAGAATGCTCTACGATACTTTCCAGCAGTCACATAAATGGTGCAAATATGTGAAGATAGAAAATGTCGGCGATCTTAATGAGAGGATCTGCAGCGGCAGCATGGAGGATCTGATCCTTGTCCAGGAAGCTGAGCAGGAGAGAAGGATCGCAGAGATAGCTGCAAAGATCGCATCCCGCAAGGGCGTTAAGTTTGTCATGATAGCGGGACCTTCCTCATCGGGAAAGACCAGCTTCTCACACAGACTTTCCATTCAGCTCAGAACATTCGGATTAAAGCCTCATGCGATCGGACTTGACGATTATTTCGTAAACCGCGAGGATACTCCGAGGGATGAGAACGGAGATTACAATTTTGAATGCATAGAAGCGATCGACACTAAGCGCTTTAATGACGATATGCTGAAGCTCCTTGCCGGTGAGAGGGTAGAACTTCCCGCATTCAATTTCAAGATAGGCAAGAGAGAGTATCACGGTAATTACATGCAGCTGGAAGAAGATGACATCCTTGTTATAGAGGGAATCCACGGACTCAATCCCAAGATGAGTTACGCGCTTCCCGACGAGAGCAAGTTTAAGATATACATCTCTGCGCTTACTTCCATCAATATCGATGAGCACAACAGGATCCCCACCACCGATGCAAGACTCCTCAGACGTCTCGTGAGAGATGCGAGGACCAGAGGATCGGATGCGCGCAGGACCCTCAATATGTGGGCTTCCGTAAGAAGAGGAGAGCATGAGAATATATTCCCCTTCCAGGAAGAAGCAGATGTCATGTTCAATTCCGCACAGATATATGAGCTTGCTCTTTTGAAACAGTTTGCCGAGCCGCTCCTTTTCAGCATTGATAAGGACGACCCTTCATATTTTGAAGCAAAGAGACTGCTCAAATTCCTGGACTACTTCCTTTCCGTACCCAGCGAATTCCTTCCCAACAACTCGATCTGCAGGGAGTTTGTCGGAGGATCGTGCTTCAACGTATAAATGTGCCGGATAAAAAAACGTGCAAAGACCACCTATTTGACACGTGTTGTATAATGAATGCTGAGCGGAACAGACGATCGCGGGAACCATAAGGTTCGTGAGGAAAGTCCGGGCTCCACAGGGCAGGATGCCGGATAACGTCCGGCGGAGGTGACTCCCGGGACAGTGCAACAGAAAATAACCGCCTGCGGGTGCATCCGGAAAAAGTCTTCGGACGATTTCGGGATGTGCCCGCAGGTAAGGGTGAAAAGGCGGTGTAAGAGACCACCGTCCGTGTGGTAACATGCGGAGCCGTGTAAACCCCATCCGGAGCAAGACCAAACAGAAAGGTTAAGGGCTGCCCGCCCGTCTTTCAGGTAGGTCGCTTGATGCGTGCGGTAACGTACGTACTAGATAGATGATCGTTCAGGTGCTCTGCACCGTACAGAACCCGGCTTACAGTTTCGCTCATAAGGTGATAATCAACCGGCTAGTCCGGGTTTTTTTAATATGATCGGAGGTGTTTTTTTATGACCAGAATAGACGTAGTCAGCGGCTTCCTCGGAGCCGGCAAGACCACACTTATCAAAAAGCTTCTGAAGGATGCCGTAAATGCGGAGAAGACCGTTCTAATCGAGAATGAATTCGGAGAGATCGGTATCGACGGCGGATTCCTTCAGGAATCGGGTATCGAGATAAAGGAGATGAACTCCGGATGTATCTGCTGTTCGCTTGTAGGTGATTTCGGTACATCACTAAAGGAAGTCATCACAACATATTCTCCCGAGAGGATCCTCATCGAGCCCTCAGGAGTCGGCAAGCTTTCCGATGTCCTCAAGGCTATCGAGAGAGTAGCTTCGGACCTTGATGTAAAGATCAATTCCGCTGTTGCGGTTGTTGATGCATCCAAGGCAAAGATGTATTCGAAGAATTTCGGAGAATTCTTTGTAAACCAGATCGAGTATGCCGGAACCGTTATCTTAAGTCGTACAGATGTCGCATCCGATGAGAAGATCGCAGAAGCGGTCGCTATCGTTAAGGAGCACAATCCTAAGGCTACTATCATAACCACACCTCTCGCACAGCTTGATGCAAAGGCTGTACTTGATGCCATAGAGGGAAACGATTCTATCGATACACTTCTTGCAGAGATGATGGAGAAAGCAAAGGCACAGCCCGAGCACCATCATCACCACCATCATGACGATGACGATGATCACGAGTGCTGCCATCACCACCACGATGATGACGACGATGACGACGATGATCACGAGTGCTGCCATCACCATCACCACGACGATGACGACGATGACGATGATCATGAGTGCCACCACCATCATCACGATGATGACGATGACGATGATCATGAGTGCCACCACCATCATCACGATGATGACGATGACGATGATCACGAGTGCTGCCACCATCATCATCACCACGGACATGATGCAGATGAGATATTCACCAGCTGGGGAACCGAGACATTTGTCAAGTACACCAGAGATAGGATCGAATCCATACTTAAGGCTCTTGACAGCGGCGATTACGGTTTTGTTCTCCGCGCAAAGGGAATGGTCCCTTCAGAGGACGGAACATGGATCTATTACGATTATGTTCCCGAAGAGACCGATGTGCGTGAAGGAAAGCCTCAGGTAACCGGCAAGATCTGTGTCATCGGCTCAGAACTTAAGGAAGATAAGTTAAAAGCATTGTTTGCTTGAGGAGTTTGAAATGTTTGGTGCAAAACCCAAGAACGTATATATCATCAACGGTTTTCTCGAAGCCGGCAAGACAGAGTTCATCAAGTTCACTCTGTCACAGGATTATTTCAGGATAAAGGGAAACACCCTCCTGATCCTGTGCGAGGAGGGCGAAGAGGAGTATCCTGCTGAGCTCATGAAGAGATCCAATACGGATATGATCCTCATCGAGGAAGAAGAGCAGATGAATCCGATGCAGCTCGCTGCCATCGATAAGACCTATAATCCCGAGCGTATCATCATCGAATGGAACGGCATGTGGAATTTTAAGGATTTCAAGATGCCCGCAGGATGGAAGCTCGCACAGCAGATAACCGTTATCGATGCATCAACCTTCCCTGTCTACTATACGAATATGAAATCCCTTCTCGCTGAGCAGATCAGGAATTCCGAGATGATCATCTTCAACAGATGCGATAATGTCAGGAACGACCTGCCCGCTTACAGGAGAAACGTCAAGGCCGTCAACCAGACTGCGGATGTTGTCTTCGAGGATGCAAACGGAGAGATCAACGAGATATTCGAAGAGGATCTTCCTTACGATCTTTCAAAGGACGAGATCGTACTCGATACCAATGGATACGGAATATTCTATCTCGATGCGATGGATCATCTCGAGAGATATATCGGAAAGAAGATAGTTTTCCAGGCAATGGTAATGACTCCTCCCGATTTCCCCAAGGGTTTCTTTATCCCCGGAAGAATGGCGATGACGTGCTGCGCACAGGATATGGCATTCCTCGGATATGCATGCAGATACGGTGAAGGACAGGCTCCGGTAAAGGATAAGGACTGGGTCGTCGTCACCGCAACGGTCACCAAAGAATTTTTCCCGGATTACGGCGGAGAGGGACCTGTCCTGAATGCCGTATCGATTGAAAAATCCAGGGAACCCAAGGATGCGATCGTTTCATTTTCAGCTTAATACTTTCAATGTGGGACAAGGGGCTTTCTCTTGTCCCATTTGGTCTTTTCCGGAGTTTGTCATTTCAGAGTCTGCCTTTTAAGGGTTTGTCTGTTCGGAGTTTGTCTTTCCGGAGGTTTGCTATGTACGGATATACTTTTAAAGAATGGGTCTTTACTTTTTGCATATATTCAATGATCGGATTCATATGGGAGACCCTGTTCTGCTCGTTTAAGGAACGGAAGCTCGTAAACAGAGGGTTCATGAAGGGACCCTTCCTTCCCATATACGGATTCGGCGTATGCGTGATGCTGGTGGCCGCTGCTCCTTTTTCCGACAATATTCTTCTTGCGTGTTTCTCGGGAATGATCTGCGCAACGGTGCTCGAATATGTCACGGGAGATCTGATGGATCATCTGTTCAAGGTCAGGTACTGGGATTATTCTGAGGACAAGTTCAATCTCAGGGGATATATCTGTCTCGGCGCATCGCTGGGATGGTTTGTTGCCACATTTGTTGTCAGGGAAGTTCTGCAGAGACCGGTGGAGAAGCTCATGCATTCTCTTTCCGATACGCAGATGATCGTGGCGGACAGCGTGGTGATGGGCATCGCGGTCGTGGATTTTGTCATATCCTTCAAGGCGGCTATGGATCTGAGATCCATCCTTGTCAAGATGGATGCTGCACGCAATGAGATGAAGCTGATGCAGAAGAGGCTTGACGTGATGATCGCCCTGACATCTGAAGACGTCAAAGGAAAGTATGACGAGATCACTGATGCCTTCGGAGAAAAATACAAAGAATTCACGGAAGGGATGGAAGAGCGCTTCGATCACTTTGAAAACGGCGTAAGCCGCAGGCTGGAATACCTTAAGGACAATGCAAGGAGCATCCAGGATAAGATCCTTCCCGATTCCGGCAGGAAGGTCATCGATGAGCTTAAGGTCATGAAGGACAGATACAGCGCCATCATAAAAGAGCACGCATCCTTCGATGCTTTAAAGAGCAAGATCAGAAAGCTCTACATCGGAAGCATCTTCAGATCCAATCCTTCGCTTACTTCCGATGAGTACAAGGAGACCCTCGAAGATCTCAAGTCCCTGTTCAGGAAAAAATAAGTTCAGAAAAATATTGATCATGAAAAAACAGCGTTCCCGTCTGAACGGAAACGCTGTATTTTTTTTGAAGATCAGAACTTATCCTTCTGTGAATACTTCTCTTCGCAGTATTTGCATCTGTATATCTCTTTTTTCTCGTCGGAGAGTACGAATATGTGGGGAAGCTCCTGCTCGATGGAGGTGATGCATCTGGGATTGTGGCATTTGATGACATTCCTTACTTCCCTGGGGAGCCTTAAGCTTCTCTTTTCGATTATCTCCCCCGCCTTGATGACGTTTATGGTGATGTTGTGATCTATGAAAGCCAGCACATCGAGGTCGAGGGTATCGATATCGCATTCGACCTTCAGGATATCTTTTTTGCCCATGATCTTGGAACGGGCATTTTTGATGATGGCAACGGTGCAGTCCATCTTGTCGAGGCCGAGGTGCTCGTAAATACTCATCGCCTTGCCGGCCTGGATATGATCAAGGACGAAGCCTTCTTCTATCTTTCCTACATTAAGCATCTGTTCAGTCCTCCGCTTTAAGTTCCAAAAGTGTCATGATCAGCGCCATCCTGACATACATTCCGTATTTGACCTGCCTGAAATAGCATGCTCTGGGATCTGAGTCAACCTCTACCGAGATCTCGTTGACTCTGGGAAGGGGATGGAGCACGAGCATGTTCTCCTTTGCCATCGACATCTTTTCCTTGGTGAGGATGTAGAAGTCCTTGAGTCTTACGTAATCCTCTTCGTTGAAGAATCTTTCCTTCTGAACTCTGGTCATGTAGAGGATGTCGAGATCGGAGATGACCTCTTCGAGCTTGATCACTTCGGTGTAGGGGATGTTCTTCTCCTTGAGCATCTCGGTGATGTAGTCGGGTACTTTAAGCTCTGTGGGGGAGATGAAGACGAACTTTATCCCCTTGTATCTGACGAGGGCATTGATGAGAGAGTGGACAGTGCGTCCGAATTTCAGATCGCCGCAGAGACCTATGGTGAAATCGTCCATTCCGCCGTGAAGGGTCCTGATGGTCATCAGGTCTGCCAGAGTCTGGGTGGGGTGTTGGTGTCCGCCGTCCCCCGCGTTGATGACGGGTATCTCGGATTTGGATGCCGCAACGAAGGCCGCACCTTCCTTGGGGTGTCTCATTGCACAGATATCTGCGTACTGTGAAATGACTTTGATGGTATCGGATACGCTTTCTCCCTTTGCTGCGGAAGATGAACCCGCATCGGAAAATCCTATTACCTTTCCGCCGAGTCTGAGCATAGCTGCTTCGAAAGAGAGCCTCGTTCTCGTGCTGGGTTCGTAAAATGCGGTGGCAAGTATTTTGCCGTCACACACATGGGCATATTTGCCCGGGTCGATCTCAATATCCGCCGCAAGATCGAACAGTTCATCAAGTTCTTCGACGGAAAAGTCCAATGGACTCATCAGATGTCTCATATATTCCTCCCTAAAAAAGGGACTGAAAAAATTCAGTCCCTGAAAAATCAGCTCTTATAGGTGATAAGATCAGCGGTCTCTTTGCGGTTCGGTGCGGCGGGTTCTTCGGCAGCATATCCGACGGCGATGAGTGCCGTGAGGATCTGTCCCTCGGGAATGCCGATGACTTCGGCGGTGTTGTCGTCATACAGTCCCATGATGAGAGTGGAAAGACCTGCATCAAATGCTGCAAGACAAAAACTCTGAGCGGCGATGCCGCAGTCAAACATCTGCCATCCGTCACCTAAAGGAGTAGAGGGGGATCCGTCTCTTTCGTAGCCGCTTCTCTTGTCGACTACGCTGAGTGCAACGACTATGGGAGCGTTTCTCATGATATCTCCGTTCTTGGCCCAGATATTGGTGCATGCAGCAACCTTATCCTTGGCTTCTCCGGTAAGAACGGTATAGCGGGTCACCTGGGTGTTCTTCCAGCTGGGAGAGAAACGTGCGGTATCGATGACCGATTCTATGAGCTCGCGGGATACTTCCTTCGAGGTGTCGAACTTACGGATGCTGCGACGTTCTCTGATACATTTTACGACTTCCATATAAGCCCCTCCTTTATAATCTTATCGGTTTAAAATTTTATCATCAGAGGGCTGTTATTTCAATCACAAAATAATCCGTATGACCCTGCTGAGACTTTGAATATGAGACAATCTGTGGTATATTAATTTTGTATACTTTTGTCCCGGAGAGCAGAGAGAAAGGAGCGGAATATGGGCTTTTTGAAAAAGCTGGGCTATGTCTTCCTGGCTGTCCTGACAGCCCTTGTTTTGTTTGTGCTTCTCTGCGCATTTAATCCCGGACTTACAAACAGCGTCAGCAATGCCCTTTACGGAGAAGACGGCAGGGGAGGTCTGCTGGGCGGGAGGATCTCCGGTGATGATCAGACAGGACCGGTCATCACAGCATCACCCGAAACCGTGGTCAATCCCGAACTCGGATCGTTCCATGTAAACCTTACTCCGTATATGCCCTATGACGGGACCATCACCACGATCCCCGAGAATGTACTTGGCAGGAGCGGATACACACCGGTTTCCGGCACGGGGATGCAGCTCACCGAGAAAGAGGCGACGGATGCCGAAAAGGCGGTGGGGCAGGGTTCGGACGGTTCGGATCTTGTATTCGATCCGGAGATCTATCCCTACTATGCGATGCTGGATGAGACATGTCAGAAGCTTTACCGCCAGATATACGCAAACATCCGCGATGTGGTGCCTGCCTTTTCACCCTGCGTCGACGTGAACGTGGATCAGGTGCAGTACACCTTTGAGGCTGTGTTCGGAGACCATCCCGAGTTTTTCTACGCCCAGACCGCTTATACGGAGAAGTACACTCCGGGCAGAATGGTGATCGAGATAGATCCCGCCTACTATACCCTCACCAACGATCTGGAAACCGCAAGGAATATGTTTGAATCCTCGGCTTCCGTCATAGAAGAGGGGGCAAGGGCATACGGGGATGACTATTCGAGAGAGAAGTTCGTTCACGATGCGCTGGTTGACAGAGTGGTTTATGATGCCTCGGCTCCCATGGACCAGAGTGCCTACAGTGCACTGGTCGAAGGAAGAACGGTCTGTGCGGGATATGCCAGGGCATTTCAGTACATAATGCAGCGCCTCGGGATCCCCGCCTATTACTGTGCCGGGACATCGGGCGAGGACCATGCCTGGAATATTGTTAAACTGGCCGACGGATACTATAATGTTGACGTTACGTGGGACGATACGGATCCCGCATCATACGACTATTTCAACAGGACCGATGCGGATTATGCCGGAACCCATGTCAGAAAGAGTCTTTCGGTATATCTTCCTCCGTGCGGGGGAACCGCATTCAAAGGACCGGAGAGCGGAACGCCGGGTGAAGAAGAGTCTGCGGATATACCGGAGTATGAAGGATACGATCCCTATTTTGATCCCTTTATCAACAAGGATCCCGTAAAGCCGCTTGACTATGAAGAAGAGCATGCCGCACTTCATCCGGAGGAGAACGGCGGAACGCAGGGAAGCGGCACGGGAAGTCAGTCCGGTACGGAGAATACCCCCGCGCAGTATCTTGCGGTGTACGGTCTCAAAGAGAGTGATGTCCTGACCACCGTAAATGATTACTACAAAGACTGTAAGGTACAGATGGTTTCCTGCGGAAAGGGATATCATACTTTTGTAAATGTCGTTCCCGAATCGCTCTTTAGGCAGCTTGAGAGCGAATACGGAAAAGGCAGCCATATGAGCGGATATATGGAAAGCGCACTTAAGACCATAGGTGCTTCGGATTGCAATATCCTCATCCAGGCCGAAAGGCTCGGAGGAGGTTACTACAGGGTCAGCCATCTCATATATGTATGGTGATCCGTATAGCGGAGAATTATATGAATCCATTTTTTATGTTTAATCTGGGAGTGGACGGATTTGCCATCATCGTGATGCTTATCCTCATCTACACCTGCTTCATAAGCCTGGATAACACGCAGGATGTCAGATATCTGAGGATGACGTTTTATTCACTGTTCACCATCCTGTTTTCCGATTTTTTCACCTGGATACTTGACGGTATGCCGGGAAGGATAGTTCATGTCCTGTCGTACGTCGACCATTCCATCTACTATGTCTCGCAGATAATGGCGGTGATCACCTGGAGCAATTATGTCCAGTACAGGATCACGCGCAAGGTCAAGGACAGGAGGAATATGTGGATCACAGTGATCCTGCCTCTTGCGATGGTCCTGGTGCTCATCCTCACGAATCCTCTCAATAAGTTCACCTTTTCGATCACCTTCGATAACCATTATCAGAGAGGTGCATTCAGCATTCCCATCGCCCTTCTTGTCATGGGATATCTGCTGGGCACCAGCGGATGGGTGCTCTACAGAAGATCACGGGAGAAACTGGCCAGTACCAGACGCGAATACATGATCCTTGCGGGATTTGTCTTTGCTCCCTTTATCGGTGTTGTGATCCAGCTCTCGGTTTACGGCATCAGCCTTATCTGGCCTCTTGCAAGTATCAGCATGCTGCTGCTGTACATAAACAGATCGCGTGACGAGATATCGATCGATGCACTCACGGGACTCAACAACAGAGGCAGCCTCGATAAGTATATGTTCGAAAGAGTCTACCCGGGTTCTGAGGAGAGACTCACTCTCATCCTTATGGATGTCGATAAGTTCAAACTCATAAACGATGACCTCGGACATGATATGGGAGACGTTGCCCTCAGGGAGGTTTCCGAGATAATCAGAAAATCATTCTCGACGGGACACAATTTCATCTCCAGATACGGCGGCGACGAATTCGTGGTACTGATCCCGCAGGTCGATGATCCAAGAATGATCGACGGCTATACGAAAGCCCTCAGATCCAATCTTCAGGAATTTAACAACAGCGGACAGTTCCCTATGCCGCTGAGCATCAGCTGCGGACTTGCTTTCTTCCCGAAGGAAGGTATAAATAATCCCGAAGACCTCATCAAAGCTGCGGACAACCAGATGTATGAGGAGAAGGAAAGACATCACGCAAGCATGGCATCAAAAAATAAATCCGCCCACCAGTTCAGATAGGATCCGGGCAGGAATAATAAAACAGATCGGAGATTTATAAAATGAGCGAAATCAATAACGAAAATGCGGCAGCCACAGAAGGCGGAGAGAAGATCGTCAAAAAGGTCATGCTCTCCGGAATACAGCCCAGCGGAGATCTTCATCTCGGCAATTACCTGGGCGCCATCAAGAACTGGGGCGCAAGGAGCGAAGAATTTGACTGCTTCTATTTCATGGCAGACCTTCACACCATAACCGTAAGACAGGAGCCGGCAAAACTCAGACAGCGCACCCTCGAGCAGCTCGCACTCTATATCGCATGCGGACTCGATCCCGAGAAGAACACACTGTTCATCCAGTCACAGGTTCCCGCACATGCACAGCTCGGATGGGTCCTTCAGTGCTATACACAGTTCGGCGAACTTACCAGGATGACCCAGTTCAAGGATAAATCCGAGAAGCACAAGGATAATATAAATGCCGGTCTTTTCGCATATCCTTCGCTCATGGCCGCAGACATCCTGCTGTACCGTCCCGACTTTGTTCCCGTAGGTGAGGACCAGAAGCAGCATGTCGAGCTCACCAGGAATATCGCCACACGTTTCAACTCCATCTACGGAGACGTGTTCAAGATCCCCGAGCCTTACATCGCAAAGACCGGTGCAAGGATCTACGGACTTACCACTCCCGATTCCAAGATGAGCAAATCCATTCCCGAAGGATGCGTTTTCCTCATGGACGATCCCGATGCCATCGCCCGCAAGTTCAAGCGTGCGGTCACGGATTCAGATACCGAGAAGTGTGTAAGATTCGACAAGGAGAATAAGCCCGGCGTATCCAACCTCATGAATATCTATTCGACCGTTACCGGCAAGACCTTCGAGGAGATTGAAAAAGAATTCGAAGGCAAGGGATACGGCGTGTTCAAGCCTGCTGTCGGAGAGACCGTTATCGACGCACTCCGTCCCATCAGGGAAGAGGCTTCCAGGATAATGAAGGATAAGGCATATCTCGAATCCGTCTACAAGGACGGCGCAGAGAGAGCATCCAGGGTTGCCGAAAAGACGCTCCGCAAGGTCTACAAAAAAGTAGGATTTGTAATCTAGGAAGAAAGAATGATCCGATTATTTATAACCAAAGTCAGACAGAAAGGCCTTAAGACGGTCCTTAAGATCTGTTTTGTCAGACTCAAGTTTTTCATTTCCCAGCTGCGTTCCGGAAAGAGCATAAGGGAATCCTGGTCAAGGACTCTTTTCTACGGAGTAAAGCCGGTTGACTATAACGATCTGGTAAGAGAGAGGGAAGCGCTCATTCCCCATCCCGACAACCTTGAGTACAGGCCTCTTATCTCCATCGTTATCCCCGTTTACAACATCGAGGACAGATTCTTGAGACCCTGTCTCGATTCCTGTATGGCTCAGACCTATAAGAATTTCGAGGTCTGTGTATCGGACGATAATTCAAGCCTTGAATCCGTCAGGAAGACTCTGTCCGAGTATGAGCAGAAATATGATAATTTCCATGTTCACTACAGAACGGAAAACGGAAGGATATCAGAGAATACCAATTCCGCCATTTCCATCGCAAAGGGCGAATTCATAGCCCTGGTGGATGATGACGATCTTCTCGAGCCTTATTCGCTCCTTGAGATGGTCAGGTATCTGAACGAGCATCCCGATGCGGATATGGTCTATTCCGATGAGGATATGCTGAGCGAGGACGGAACCTACCGCCATGATGCAAAGTTCAAACCCGACTGGTCACCCGATTCCTTCATGTCCATAATGTATACCTGTCATCTCTGTGTTCTGAGAAAGTCCATGGTGGACAGAGTCGGAGGATTTGATAAGAGATTTGACGGAGCACAGGATTACGATCTTGTGATGCGTATCTCCGAACTTACGGACAGGATAGGACATGTGCCCCAGATCCTCTATCACTGGAGAGAGATACAGGGTTCCACGGCGCTTGATATGGGAGCCAAGGAGTATCTCAAGGCAGCCAGCGAGAATCTGAAAAAAGAAGCCCTTGAAAGAAGAGGACAGAAAGGTCACATCGTATGGTGTCCCTTAAAGGAGGTCGTACAGTGCTTCCCGGTATACGAGACATCGGATGAGGATCTCGTCAGCATAGTCATTCCTTCCAAGGATAATTTCAAGGTGCTGAAGCGCTGCATCGACAGCATTCATGAGGTCCCTGCGGGCGTTAAGTATGAGGTCATAGTCGTCGACAACGGCTCGAATGACAAAAACAGGGAAAGCTACCGTGAACTTCTCGAAGGATACGGCGATACGTATATTTACGAGCCCCTGAAGTTTAATTTTTCCAGGATGTGCAATATAGGAGCTTCCCATGCAAAGGGAAATCTCATCCTGTTTTTAAACGATGATATCAAGGTCGCGGGAGACGGATGGCTTTCGACAATGGCCGGACATGCTCTCCTTCCGGGCATAGGTGCCGTCGGATGCAAGCTTTATTATCCCAAGGGAACCTCGATACAGCACTGCGGCGTCGTAAATACCGCGGCAGGTCCCGGACATGCCTTCTACGGCGTTCCGGATGACGGCATAGTCCTTTGCGGGGGCAGGAACCTCCTTCCGTATAACTTCAGCGTTGTAACGGGAGCCGCTCTCATGGTTTCCGCGGACCGTTTCAGGGAAGTGGGAGGATTCGAGGAAAGCCTTACCATCGCATACAATGATGTTGCATTATGTTTCTCACTCCTTGAGCACGGATACAGAAATGTGCTGAGACCCGACGTGGCCCTCACCCATTACGAGTCCGTAAGCCGCGGCCTGGATGCGGAAGACAGCGAGAAGACCAGGAGAAGGATTGCGGAGATGGAGAGGCTATATGAGCTCCATCCTTCGATGAAGGGATACGATCCCTGCTTTAACCCGAATTTCAAAAATGATTCTGCCGATTTCAGATACGAGTGATGTCTGGTCGTAGAGTTAAAAATACTGCGGAGGTGCAAAATGGCTCTTAACGAAGGATGTGCAAGACTTGAAGAAGCGGTAAATTCCTATATCTTTAACAAAAACGAAGATAACGATCTCAAACTGAGACGGGAACTCGTGGAGTTCATAAGCAGAAACGACACCGTCTATACTTCAGTGAAGATCCTTAAAAAGGGAGCCACATTCGACGATGTTGCGGGCGAGAAGAACGTGGACGGATCAAGGCCCATCTCCATCAGCCTTGTGGGGGCATCGGACGGCGTATGGATCCCTGCATTTACCTCCGCCGAGCAGAAGAATCTCGGATATGAGCATGAGCTTTTAGAGACCGGCATCATCTGGCTCCTTGATTATGCACTTGCCACAAATGACGTAAGGGGCGTGAGCATCAATCCCTTCGGAGAACAGATAAACCTGGACAGGAATTCCATCAGGTCGCTCCTGAGGGCGGCAAACGTCGAAGAGGATTTTTCCCAGGCAGAGTGATGTTTTTTATCCGGAGAAAAATATGAAAGATGATAAATACAGAGGAATAGAATATCCCAAGAGGGAAGCCACGGACGAGTTTATCAATGAGGTGATCGCCCATCTGGACAGGGAACTGGAGATAGGTGCGGTCAAGATGACCGTGGAGATGGATGATACCCAGGAGGAGCATTCCAGGGTGTCTCACAAATGCTCCAAGGCTTACGGCATGGAAGCGACCACTATGGTCGCCCATCTGGATATGATAAACGATCTTTATCTGTCCGATATGAAGGATGAATGACCCGGCGTAAAAGCCTTATCAAAGCAAAAAATAATACGGAAAAAACATGATTATTAGCACTCAGTTTAACTGAGTGCTAATTTTTTCTTGACTTTAGTCTTCCGCGGACCTAAGATAGTTTTGTTTGAAAGTTCAAGCTCTAAGGAGGCGATCATAATGAACGAAAGAAAGGGAAATCTGTCCATAGACAGCGAAAACATATTCCCGATAATCAAAAAGTGGATGTATTCGGATCATGATATCTTTTATCGTGAGCTGGTCTCCAACGGATGCGATGCGGTTACCAAGCTCAAAAAGCTTGATATGATGGGAGAGTATGAACTCCCCGAAGGCTATAAGGGAAGGATCGACGTCGTACTCGATCCCGCAGAGAAGACTGTTAAGATAAGCGATAACGGACTCGGAATGACCGCCGATGAGGTTGAGGAATACATCACCAAGATAGCATTTTCCGGTGCTACCGATTTCATCGAGAAATACAAGGATAAGAGTAATTCGGACCAGATAATAGGACACTTCGGACTCGGTTTTTACTCGGCATTCATGGTATCCGATGAAGTCCATATCGACACTCTTTCATACAAAGAGGGTGCAAAGCCCGTTCACTGGGAGTGCGACGGAAGCACCACCTACAGTATCGCGGACGGTGACAGGACACAGGTCGGAACCACCATCACTCTTTTCATTAACGAGGACTGCCTTGAGTTCTGCAATGAGTACAAGGCAAGAGAGGTGCTCAGGAAATACTGCGGATTTATGCCCACGGAGATCTATCTTTCCAAGAAGGATGACGACTCTACGGAGACCATCGACCTTGAGGATAAGAGAGATGACGATGTGGTGGTCGAGGAGATCCATCCCACTGTCAAGAAGAATGAGGACGGTACTGAGGAAGTCACCGGCAAGGAGAGACTCAAGATCAAAAAGCGTCCCGAGCTCCTCAATGAGACTGCTCCCCTTTGGACCAGGAATCCTTCGGAATGCACAAGAGAAGAGTATCTTGAGTTCTACCGCAAGGTCTTCATGGACTACAAGGAGCCTCTTTTCTGGATACATCTGAACATGGATTATCCCTTCAACATGAAGGGCATCCTGTATTTCCCCAAGATCAATATGGAGTATGACTCACTTGAGGGAACCATCAAGCTTTACAACAATCAGGTGTTCATCGCAGACAATATCAAGGAGGTCATCCCCGAGTTCCTGATGCTCTTAAAGGGTGTCATCGACTGCCCGGATCTTCCTCTCAATGTTTCAAGAAGCGCTCTTCAGAACGACGGCTTTGTTACCAAGATCTCCGAGTACATCTCCAAGAAGGTTGCGGAGAAGCTTTCCGGAATGTGCAAGACCGCCAAGGAAGATTATGAGAAGTACTGGAACGACATCGCTCCCTTCATCAAGTTCGGATGCCTCAAGGATGATAAGTTCTGCACCAAGATGAACGATTATATCCTCTTTGAGAATATAGACGGCAAATACCTCACCCTTCCCGAGTGCCTTGAGACCAAGCCCATCGATGATGAGGAAGAGGAAGGAAAGGATGCCGGTGAGCAGGCGGAGGCCGGTGACGGCGGATCCGAAAAGGATAATGCAGGAGACGAAGCTCCTTCCGAGGATGAGAAGAAGGAAAAGACCATCTACTACGTCACCGACAAACAGCAGCAGAGCCAGTATATCTCCATGTTCAAGTCTGCCGGAATGGATGCCGTGATCCTCACCCACAATATCGATATGCCCTTCATACAGCAGCTTGAGAGCAAGAATGAGGGCATCAGATTCAAGCGTATCGATGCAGACGTGATCGATGCGATGAAGAGCAAGACCAGCAAGAAGACCGAAGAGGAACTCGAGGCTCTCAAGACCAAGATCGAAGGCATCATGAAGAAGGTCCTCAAGAAGGACAAGATCACCATCAAGGTCGAGAAGCTCAAGAACAAGAAGGTTGCCTCCATGCTCACTCTCTCCGAGGAGACCAGGAGAATGCAGGATATGATGAAGATGTATGCTGCAAGAGGCATGGATATGGGCGATTTCGGAAGCGAAGGCGAAACACTCATCCTCAATGCGGGACATCCTCTTGTAAAGTATGTTACGGAGCATGAGGACGGCAAGAATACAGAGACCATCTGCGAACAGCTCTACGATCTTGCCAAGATCCAGCAGGCGCCTCTTTCGGCCGATGATATGGCCAAGTTCATCGCAAGGAGCAACGATATCCTGATGATGCTCACCGAAGAAAAATAATAAGATGTTTACGGGCCCCGGAGAAGCGTTTTCTTCGGGGCTTTTTGTTTACTAAATCCCCGTTTTTTGATATAATTTTGCGCATAGAAAAGAATACTTTTTTGTAAAAAAGCAGCGTCGGTATTTGCCTGTGATCCGGTGAAAATGTCTGTTCGTACATTTTCACCTGGTAAGTGTGCGGGTACCCATACTGTGCACTTTCGGGGAGAGGGGTAAATGCGCCGGGTTCTTTCGAGGATAATTCAGGGCAATTACACATCAGAAGATCTGTCTCTTGATTTCTCCGTATCGAGGATCGAAATGGATATTCCCGCAGGGGAGGGATACGAGGGGCTGTTTCACATCTATTCACCGTCAGGTATCGTTCCGGAGGGGAAGGTTCTCTCCTCAGACCTGAGAATGGTTCTTATATCCGATACTATCACGGGATCGGATTCCGAGATCACCTACAGACTCAAAGAAGAATACTGCAGCGAGGGAGACACCGTCAAAGGGGTCTTTTCCGTGATCTCAAATATGGGTGAATACTATATCCCCTTTACCATTAACATCGTAAGACCCGTTCCCGGATCGTCCATTGGACAGATCAGGAATCTTTTTCATTTTACGAATCTTGCAAGGTCAGACTGGAACGAAGCTGTCTCCCTTTTCTACTCGAAGAATTTTTCCTATGTCATAGCAGATACGGACACCCAGACCAAGCTCGCCTATAAGGCACTTTCAAGCCTTCCCGGGAATGAACTCAACGTAGAGGAATTCCTCATCTTCTCGGGCAAGAAGTCCAGGGTGAAGTATTCCTTTAAGGGCAGTGAGAGGGGCATAGCCATCACTTCCGGAAAGAAGGAGAGCGGACTTAAGGAAGTAAATGTAGAGATCTTCAAGGACGGCTGGGGATATACACATCTCGGAGTCAGATGCGAAGGATCGTTCATGTTCACCGAGACCAAGGTCTTAGAGGCTGAGGACTTTCCCGGAAATGTCTGTTCCCTCAAGCTTTTCATCGATACATCGGGATGTGCACCCGGGATCCATCCGGGCAAGATCATCCTTTCGAATGTCTATACCCAGCTCGAGATCCCCGTGATGCTGAACGTTGAAGGCAGGGATAAGAGCGCGGGCATCGAGAGAGTCAGGAAGACGATGTTCGTAAAGGTGACGGAAGGTTATCTTAAGAACATGCTCTGTGAGACGGATACCGAGGGATTCATTACCGAGATGAACCGGTTCATCGACCAGATGCTGACCCTCGATGAATATGATATAACGGCTAAACTCATGCAGGCTCATCTTCTCATGCTCCAGGGCAGGGATGAGGAATTTGAACTGACCTGCAGATATGCGGCGGAGTGCCTCCAGAAGAACGAAGCGGGAAGAGCCTCCAACTCCGCATCCTATATCCTTGATGTGGCTTATCTGGATTATCTGAGGATCAAGTCATCCGACAGATCCGTATCCAGGAAAGCACGCGCACATCTTGAGGAGATGTCAAAGAGATTCCGCACGGACTGGAGAGTCAGATGGCTCTATGCCAAGGTCCGTTATGAGGACAACGGCGATGCCGCAGCGATGTGGGATGCCATGTCAGATCTCTGTGAGGAAGGCTGCAACAGCCCTGCGATCTACGGCGAGGGAGTGCTGCTCCTCAAGGAGAATCCTTCGATATCAACAGAGCCCGACAGATATACTCTACAGACGATGCTGTTCGGTTTGAAGAGAGGCAGTCTCGGAGATGAGATAAAAGAGAACCTTCTCTACATCTCCGGAAGGAGCAGGTCTGCGATACCGCTCCTGCTCAAGAACCTCGAGCTCATCTATAAGGTCAATCCCGACAACCGCGTTCTTGAGGAGATATGTTCACAGCTCATCAGGAGCTTCAGAAGGGATGCCGAATCCGCCGTATGGTACAAGAGGGCGGTGATCGAAGATGTGAAGCTCACCAATCTTTATGAGTACTATGTATCGAGCCTGGACGAGGATGACTTTGAGGACATCCCCATAAATGTCATCAAGTATTTCTCCATGTCCGATACGCTGGATGCGGTCCATACCGCAAGCCTTTATCATTATGTCCTTAAGCATAAGAGAGAGCTGGGCAATCTTCCCGAGGTCTACAGACCCAGGATGGAGGCCTTCTCCCTTGAGCAGATAGGCAAGGGAATGATCTCAAGGCATCTGGCATCCGTTTACTATGAGGTCCTTTCGCCTGCGTCCTTAGACAGGAACAATGCGAGGATCTTTGCCGATATGCTCTTCTCAGTATGGCTTCAGTCTTCTGATGCGAAGTATATCAAGGCATATGTATATCAGAGAGGCTTCAAGCGTCCCCGTGAGTACAGGCTCACAAACGGCAACGGCTGGGTATCCGTATACGGCAGCGATTATATCATCGCCCTTGAGGATGCCGCGGGAAACAGATATGTAAAGAGTGCGGATTATACTCTTGAAAAGCTCATGCTTCCCGGAAAATATCTGAAGGCTGTCTCGGACTGCGTATATGACAATGACAGGTTCAACATGAATATCCTCACCACCGGAAAGGGCGATGAGGGAGTGGATGAGAGCAATGTTCTCAGATATCAGAATCTGTCTGCATCCGAAGAACTCGAAAGACCCGTTGCGGACAGATATCTGCTCAAGCTCCTGGATTATCATGCCAATAAGGGAGACAGGGTCTCGCTCATGACGGGCCTTAAGAGGGCGGATCCCCTGAGCATGTCCCCCGACGACAGATGCGAAGTCATGAGGCTGATGCTCATGTCATCCGATTATCAGCCCATCTACGATATGATACAGACCTGCGGTCCCTATTTTGCGGATCCCAGATATATGCAGACCTTCCTCGACAGGATGATCTCCAAGACAGAAGGCGAGGATCCGATCCTCACCGCATGTTCCATCTACTGCCTGAGCCTCGGCAAAAAGGACGGACTGATCCTGACTTATCTTGCATCCTATTATCAGGGCCAGTGCAAGGACCTCCGGAATATCTGGAAGATGGCGGGAGGCTACGGAGTCGACAGAAGAGAGATCGAAGAGAGGATGCTGATCCAGATGCTCTACAGCGGAGCTTTTGTGGGCGAGAGGAACGATATCTTCGACGATTATCTCACCATGGATCCGGATCCCGATGTGGTCAGAGCATTCCTGCTCCAGTCCTGCTATGACTATTTCGTACATGAGAAGTTAGTATCCCCCGGAGTATTCGCAGAACTCGACAAGCTGGGCGAAGAGCTTCCCAAGGAAGCGGGACTTGCATATCTTAAGTATTATTCCGAGAATCCCAGAGAGATGGATGATGATATCAGAAAGCGGATCATAGACATACTCTCTGAACTTATGAAGGACAGGATACACCTTGGTTTCTTCCAGAATTTCCTCTCCGAGGATTCCTTCCCCGAAGGTGAACTGAGGATGAAGCTGCTTGAAGTCATGGATGTCATGTGTGACAGGACTGTCATCGATTACAGGGCATCCGAGGGAAATACGGCAGTCATCCACTATACCTATGCGGAGGACGATTCGGATCAGTGCAAATACAAGGAAGAGAGGATGAGGGAAGTATGCGGCGGCGTATGCTTCAAGGAGTTTGTTCTTTTCTATGGTGAGAGCATACAGTATTACATCACCGAGGAGACACATTCCGGCTCCGAGCTCAAGACGAGCGGCGTACTCAGGAAGAACGACATTCCCGGTGCGGCACTGGGTTCAAGGTTCGGACTCATCTCTGATATGATCATGAGCAATGCCATGAGCGATTATGAGACATTTGATAAACTGTACGACGAATATTATAAAAAGGAGTATCTGAACAAGAAACTGTTCAGGCTGGAGTGATATGTTGAAACTTCCCGGGGGCTTCGGTAGTTCCGGAAAAAGGTATATTGTGGGCTTTGATATAAGTGATGCCTCATGTGGTATCAGTTATCTTTCCGACCACGGAGATATCAGGACCGTTTCCCTCGTATCCGGGTCTGAGGAGTACGTCATTCCCATGGCGCTTGCAAAAAAGCACGGTGCGGGCCAGTGGTTTTTCGGAAGGGAAGCCTATGCGTCGTCGGAAGCGGGAGAGAGCACTCTGGTGGCCGATCTGTTCGCAAGAGCCCTTGCGGGTGAGGATGCCCAGATAGACGGTCTTGTCTACAGCGCAGAGAGTCTCCTTACTCTTTTTCTGAAGAGAGCATTCGGACTGCTGCAGAATGTCGGTTCTTTTGACAGGATGGAAGCGGTCATGTTCACAATGCCCGAAGTGAGCGGGGCTGCCATGGATCTTATAAGGGATTCGCTGAAGAGCCTCCATATCAAAACGGACAGGATATATTTTGTAAATCATTCGGAGAGCTTTTACCACTATGTGGCAGACAGGGGTGAGGAATGCATCTATTCCGATCCGGTCCTGTTCACAATAGACGGCCATATACTTTCAATGACCAGGCTCCCCGTCAACAAGCTCACCATTCCCCAGGTGGTCCATGCCGAGAGCCAGTATTACGAACTTCCCTCAGGCAGGGGAACACTTCCGGACGATCTTGACAGCATGCTGCTCAAAGCTGTCCAGGGCGCGGCATCCTTCGGTCATGATTATTCATATTACCTGGTAGGTGAGGCCTTTACGGAGAATTCGCTGCCCAACGCACTTAAGTTCATGTGCTCTAAGGGCAAGGTGTTCGGAGGGACCAATCTCTTTTCCAAGGGTGCGGTATATGCACTCCTTGCAAAGGGCGGTTTTTCCGAGAACGCGGATAAGAAAAAGAAAGCGGATGAAAAAGGCCCCGGCTTCATATTCCTCGGCGAAGATAAGCTCTCGAGCAATATCGGCATGAGGCTCTTAAGCCAGGGCAGGGAAGTGTATTACGCGCTTCTTGATGCGGGAACCTGCTGGTATGAAGCGGAGAATTCCTTTGAGTTCTACATATCCGGAGGGAATGAAGTCACGCTTTCTGTCTCTTCGATAACCGGAGGAGGCAATTCGGATGTGATCATAAGTCTCGAGGGATACAGCGGAGATCTTACCAGGATGAAGCTGTGCACATGGATGTCCGAAGCAGGTATCCTGAACGTGACCATAGAAGATATGGGACTCGGAGCCTTTACGACTACCGGGGCAAATAAATGGGAAGAGGAGATAAAACTTCCGTAATGTCATCAAGAATATCACTCAGCATCGGAATATACTCTCAGGTACCCTATGTGATACCGGGCATTGAGATCCCGGTATACTGCATAGAGGAGCTTTGCGTTGCCTTCAGGGAGAATGCGGTTCTGATCGATGAGCAGATAATGAATAAATCTCTCATAGAGTGGATCTACAGGGATCTGTCCCTCAGGGAACTTGCCGATTCTCTTCTGAACATCATGAACAGGAGAAAGGGTCTCGGGGAATTCTGCAGATATATCCTTGAATACACCGGTCTTTTCGACAAGGCCGCCATCATAGAGATATGCAGAAAGCTCACCATGGGTGCCGGGATGTCCACCATGGAGAGGCAGAAAAAACAGGCCGATTCCCTGGCAGAGTCCGGCAATTACGAACAGGCCGTCCATGCATACCGCAACATAATAGATAAGTGGAACGAAAAGGGTGAGGAAAGATCGGAGGCCGTTCTTTCCGTCATGGGTAATATCTACAATAATCTCGGCTTTTCCTATGCAGGGATGATGAAGTACACACTCGCCGCAGAGGCCTTCAGAAAGGCATATGAATGTGACGATACACCGGAGCACAGAACCTGCTATATCGCTGCTCTCAGACTTTCCATGAGGGGCCCCGAATTTGTCAGATACATAGGGATGCATCACGAACTCGGTCCCGACTCCATCAAGATCGACCAGATGATGGATTCCCTCGGAAAAGAATATGAGGTCGGCGGTGAGGGCATGCTCCACCAGATCATGAAGAATACCAGAGCGGAACTCGGAGGATCCAATGTATCTGCCGATAACGAGCATATACTCGAGATGCTGAAGAATAAATACAGAAGCGGACTGCCGGTGAACTAAATGGGCTTTTTATCGGATCTTTTCAGATTTTCACACAGAAAAAAAACATCCTTTCCGGAAGAAGATAATGAAGACATCATCTACGACCGGGAAGGTATTGATTTTCATGACCAGATACAGCGCACCAGGTATATCGCCGAGTGCCTCGAACAGGTTTCGGAAGGCAGCAGGGAGATAGACCTCTTAAGGAGCGAATATGATACCGTCACAAGCTATCTCAAGGATATGGAGGAGATAGAGGCGCTCCCTTCGGGGCGCAGGGCGGAGATAGACCGTATTGCCGCAAAGCTCCAGGCGTATGAACAGGAGCTTGAGAGCTTCAGGACCAGGAAGTCGCCGCTCACGGATGAGCAGTTTGCCTCGCTCCGCAGAAGGGAGAACGAGATCCCGGGAGGAATATCCAAGATCAAGGACAACGAGCGCATGGCGGTCCTGATCAAGAAGGATCTGCGCAGGTTAGACGGGGAGAGAAAGGCACTTGCCTTCAGAAGGGATGAGCTGGGCGAGATCATGGACAATATGCGCGGTATGGCCGTCATCTTTTCCGTATCGGCTCTGCTCCTTGTTTTGATCCTCGCGGTGATGCAGTTTGCTTTTAAGATGAACGTCTATATAGGATATTTCCTCGCCATAGCATGTGCCGCAATAGCACTGACGGTGGTGTGCGTCAAATACATCGATGCATCCCATGAGCTGGACAAATCCGCAGGCAGCATGGGAAAGCTCATTCAGCTCCAGAACACCGTCAAGATCAGATATGTCAACAACAGGAATCTCCTTTCGTATCTCTATATAAAATACGAATGCAATAACGGCAAAGAGCTTGAGCAGCTCTGGAACATGTATCAGCAGGAAGCGGAGGACCGGAGGAAGTTCAACGAAAGATCTGCAGAGGCCGAGGATGCCAGGACCGATCTTGTAAGGCTCCTTTCAAAGAGCAGGGTTTCGTTCCCCACCAGGTGGGTCGACCAGATCCCCGCACTTCTTGACAAGAGGGAGATGGTGGAGCTCAGACATGGATATATCCTCAGAAGGCAGTCCTTAAGGGAGCAGATCGATTATAATGAGAATCTCGCAAGGTCCGCCAAGGATGAGATAACGGCCGTTGCCAAGGCTTATCCCATGTATGCATCGGAGATCCTTGAGATGACCGAAAAATTCGAACCCGATGATTGCAAGTGGTAAAGGAAAATAGTATAGTAGTGCACGTATTGCTCTTAAACTAATTTTATTTCAGAGGTGAAAAAATGGAAGAATTTAAGCCGGTAAAAGAGGGGAAGGTAAGGGAGATCTACGATAACGGAGATTCTCTCATCATGGTAGCTACAGACAGGATCAGCTGTTTCGACGTGATCCTCGGCAACATCGTTACCGGGAAGGGAAAGGTCCTCACCCAGATGTCAAAGTTCTGGTTTGACTATACTTCGGATCTTGTACCCAACCATATGATAACCACCGATAACGACAAGATGCCTGAGTTTTTCAGACAGCCCGGATTTGTCGGCAATTCCATGATGTGCAAGAAGCTTGAGATGCTCCCTCTCGAGTGCATAGTCAGAGGCTATATAACAGGAAGCGGCTGGGCTTCTTATAAGAAGGACGGCACCGTATGCGGAATAAAGCTTCCCGAAGGACTCGTTGAGAGCCAGAAGCTCCCTGAGCCCATCTATACTCCCTCAACAAAGGCTGAGATCGGAGATCACGATGAGAACATCTCTTATGAGAAGTCCATCGAACACCTCGAGAAATATTATCCCGGAAAGGGAGAAGAGTATGCTTCCAGACTTAAGGAGCTCACTCTTGCCCTCTATAAGAAGTGTGCGGATTATGCTCTTACCAGAGGCATCATAATCGCAGATACCAAGTTTGAGTTCGGACTTGACGAGAACGGCAATGTCGTCCTTGCGGATGAGATGCTCACTCCCGACAGCTCCAGATTCTGGCCCCTTGAAGGATACGAAGCAGGCAAGAGCCAGCCTTCATTCGACAAGCAGTTCGCACGTGACTGGCTCAAGGCTCATGACGGAGAGCACAACTGGACTCTTCCCCAGGATATCGTGGACAAGACCATCGAGAAATATCTTGAGGGATATCGTCTTCTCACCGGCAAGGAACTTTGATCATCTGTTTTTTACGGAAAGGTGTTTTATATGTCTACAGATCGTTATACAAGCCCTCTTTCAGAGAGATATGCAAGTAAGGAAATGCAGTATATTTTCTCACAGGACAAGAAGTTTCGTACCTGGAGAAAGCTTTGGATAGCTCTTGCTGAGACCGAAATGGAACTCGGTCTTTCGGAGAACGGCAAGCCGGTCATCACTCAGGAGATGATCGACGAACTTAAGAGCCACGCAGAGGATATCAATTATGATGTCGCTGTGGAGAGAGAGAAGATCGTACGCCACGATGTAATGAGCCATGTTTATGCATACGGACAGCAGTGCCCCAAGGCAGCAGGCATCATCCATCTCGGCGCTACCAGCTGCTATGTCGGAGACAATACCGACATCATTATCATGAAGGAAGCTCTGGTACTTATCCGTAAGAAGCTTCTCAACGTGATCGCCAATCTTGCGGCATTTGCTGATGAATACAAGGATCTTCCCACTCTGGCATTCACTCATTTCCAGCCCGCACAGCCCACTACCGTAGGCAAGAGAGCGACTCTCTGGCTCAATGAGTTCATGATGGATCTTGAAGATCTTGATTATGTATCCGGATCTCTCAAACTCCTCGGTTCCAAGGGGACCACCGGAACACAGGCATCCTTCAAGGAGCTGTTTAACGGAGATGATGAGACCATCGACAAGATCGATCCCATGATCGCGGCAAAGATGGGATTTGATTCGGTATATCCCGTATCCGGACAGACCTATTCCCGCAAGGTCGACACCAGAGTCATCAATGTCCTTGCAGGCATCGCGGCATCCGCACACAAGATGAGCAACGATATCAGACTTCTCCAGCATCTCAAGCAGGTCGAGGAGCCTTTCGAGAAGAGCCAGATCGGATCTTCCGCAATGGCTTACAAGAGAAATCCCATGAGATCCGAGAGAATAGCATCTCTTTCCAGATACGTCATGGTGGATGCACTCAATCCCGCCATCACTTCGAGCGTACAGTGGTTTGAGAGGACGCTTGACGATTCTGCCAATAAGAGACTTTCCGTTCCCGAGGGATTCCTTGCGACGGACGGAATACTCGATCTTTGCATGAACATCACCGCAAGAGGCGGAATGAAGGTTTATCCCAAGGTCATCGAGAAGCAGTTCATGGCTGAGATCCCCTTCATGGCTACCGAGAATATCATGATGGATGCCGTCAAGAACGGCGGAAACAGACAGGAACTTCATGAGAAGATCAGGACTCTTTCCATGGAGGCCGGAAGACATGTCAAGGAAGAGGGCAGGGATAACGATCTTCTTGAGATGATCGCTGCGGATCCCGACTTCAACATGAGCCTCGAGGACCTTAAAAAGTCCCTTAAGCCCGCAAATTATGTGGGAAGAGCTCCCAGACAGACCGAGGTTTATCTCAGGGATGTTGTCAAGCCTGTTCTCGATGCGAATAAGGATGTTCTCGGACTTAATGCAGAGATCAATGTCTGATCCGTATTTTTCACTTTACTAAAATAAAGTGTTCATTTATAATGTTACAGGCTAAAATGCGAAACGGTTTCGCATGTCTATAATATGAAAGGCGGATAATCTAATGGTTTCAGCTATCGTTGGTGCCAACTGGGGTGACGAAGGAAAGGGCAAGATGACGGATATGCTTGCCGCTGATTCCGATATAGTCATCAGATTTCAGGGCGGAGCAAATGCAGGACATACAATAGTCAACAACTATGGCAAATTTGCTCTTCATACACTTCCCTCCGGAGTGTTCTATTCCCATACGACATCCATCATCGGAAACGGTGTGGCACTTAACATACCTCTTTTGATAGAAGAGATTGAAGGACTCGTGGCAAAGGGAGTTCCCAAGCCCCATATCCTCGTTTCGGACCGTGCACAGGTGGTAATGCCTTATCACATTCTTTTCGATGTATGCGAAGAGAAGAGACTGGCAGGAAAATCCTTCGGATCCACCAAGTCCGGCATCGCTCCTTTTTATTCCGACAAGTATGCAAAGATCGGATTCCAGGTAAGCGAGCTGTTTGACGATGAGCTTCTTGAGGAGAAGGTTCCCAGAGTCCTCGTTCAGAAGAATGTTCTCTTAAGAGAGCTTTATCATGAGCCTGAGATCTCCGTTGAGGAGACCCTCGCAACTCTCAGAAAATACAGGGATATGATCGCACCTTATGTATGTGATGTTTCTCTTTTCCTTGATGAAGCGCTCAAGGCAGGCAAGAAGATCCTTCTCGAGGGTCAGCTGGGAACGATGAAGGATCCCGATCACGGAATCTATCCCATGGTAACATCCTCCTCGACCCTCGCTTCCTACGGCGCTATCGGCGCAGGTATCCCTCCTTACGAGATCAAGAGGATCGTCACCGTATGCAAGGCTTATTCATCGGCAGTAGGAGCCGGAGCATTCGTTTCCGAGATATTCGGAGATGAGGCAGAAGAGCTCAGAAAGCACGGCGGAGACGGCGGAGAGTACGGAGCTACCACCGGACGTCCCAGAAGAGTCGGCTGGTTTGACTGTGTCGCTTCCAGATACGGATGCAGACTTCAGGGCACCACAGAGGTTGCCTTTACAGTCCTCGATATACTCAAGTACCTCGATGAGATCCCCGTATGCGTGGCTTACGAGATAGACGGAAAGGAGACCAAAGACTTCCCTGTCACCTGCAAGCTCGAAAAGGCTAAGCCCGTTCTCAAGACATTCAAGGGCTGGAAGACCGATATCAGAGGCATCAAGAACTATGATGATCTTCCCGCAGAGTGCAAAGAGTACGTTGAGTTCATTGAAAAAGAGATCGGATATCCCATCACCATGATATCCAACGGACCTTCGAGAGATGATATCATCTACCGTAAGTCAGCACTTCAGAAATAAGCAATAAAGGATACCGGAATCTCTTCGGAGGTTCCGGTTTTAAGATATTATGATAAAAAATATTGTTTTCGATATAGGAAATGTACTGACCGATTTCAGGTGGCAGGGGTTTTTGAAGGATAAGGGATTTGACGATGAGATGGTCGCCCGTATCGGAAAAGCGACAGTGGAAGGCCCCTACTGGAAAGAGTTCGACAGGGGAGGCATGAGCCATGACGAGATCTTGGGACTCATGGCAAAGGAAGCGCCTGAGATAGCTGATAACATAATAAAAGCCTTTTCCGATACCCACGGTATGGTTACCGGAAGAGACTATGCGATCCCCTGGATAAAGAGCCTTAAGGAAGAAGGCTACAGGGTATATTATCTTTCGAATTTTTCCGAAAAAGCGGCAAGAGAGTGCAGTAAGGCTCTGGGGTTCATCAGTTTCTGCGATGGCGGGATCTTAAGCTGCACCGTTAAGATCATAAAGCCCGATCACAGGATATATGAGCTTTTATGTGAGAGATTTGACTTAGAGCCCGCAGAGTGCGTTTTCTTAGATGATACCGAAGCAAATGTCACCGCAGCAAAAGAGTGCGGATTTGAAGCAATCGTCTTTACCGATAAAGAAAGCGCCTGCGCAGGATTAAGGAGTCTCGGAGTCAGAGCCTGAACTTTCCGCATCTCCTTCGGCATTCATTTCGGACAGTGCTTTTCTTGCTTCCTCTTCGCCTTCAACTTCGGGAGAGCTTGCAATGGTGCGTTTTCCCGTCAATGTGCCGTAGAGCCACAGATATATATATGCTACAATGGGAACGATGACGGTCACAAGCAGGCACATTGCGAAGAGCTTCGCACTGTTGCCGGGCCAGATGACCGCAACGAAAAGCGTGACCAGATACATCATCACCAGGAGGATGACCACAAGGAGCGCACATATTCTTTTCGGAGTCCACTTATTATCCATATTTGTACCTCGGATTGCAGTTTATTAAGATAGTAACGGATACAGGTGTTTTTTTCAATATCGATCGGAGGAATGAAGTGCCTGATACCATACTTGAATACCTTGAAAAACACGGAGACGACGACTTTGCGTGCCTTCCCTTCGGAGAAGTCGATGCACTGATCCTGTCCCAGTTCTCATATCTTAAATTCGATCATTTTTTCCGGGAGAAGGACCCTGACGATCTGCACATGACCGCTCTTGACAGGATCATATCTTCCCCGGATTTCGATTCTCTTTTTTCAGATCTCAGATACGAAAAAAACAACAGAAAGCTCTTTGAACTGATGTCCCTCGGCAGGAGGTTTTCGGACCTTTCTCTCGGCGGCTATATGAACATCGTCGACAGAAAGAGGGATATACAGTTTTCCGCTGTCACGTTCTCTTTTCCCTCGGGCCCTTCGTTTGTGGCATACAGGGGAACGGATGAGAACATGGTCGGATGGAAAGAGGATTTTAACCTTTCGATCTTAGACCGGATACCCGGCGAGGAAGAGGCGGTAAGGTATCTTGAAAAGGTATCGGGAAGCCTGAGCGGAAGCTTTTATGTGGGCGGCCATTCAAAGGGCGGCCTGCTTGCCGTATATGCATCTTCTTTAGTGCCAGATCTGATAAAAGAGCGTATAATAAACATATATTGTTTTGACAGTCCCGCCATCAGAGAGGATATACGCGTAAGGACGGGTTATCCGCTCATAAGGGACAGAATCCTTAAGTATGTTCCACAGAGCTCTCTCATAGGCATGATCTTCGAGACGGATGACATCTATCATGTGATCAGGAGCTCTGCTCTCGGAGTCCTCCAGCACGATCCCTATACCTGGGTGGTCAGGGATACCGCATTTGAACCAAGGCCCGCTCTCGATAAGAGCGCCCAGATAGTGAACGGATCGGTCTCAAAGTGGATAGGGGAGCTGGATACCGAAGAGAGGAGCCACTTCATCGACATAATCTTCAAAGTGGCGGATGCCTGCGATGAGGACGATCTTGTGTCCATCAGCTTAAATCCCATCAGGAATCTGAGGCAGATGCTTGACGGATATGAGGAGATGGCGGAAGGGGAGAAACAGTTCCTCAAACAGGTCATAAACGGTCTTGCAAAGGAGACAGAAGGCAATGCCGTAAATGAGATGCATTCGGGTTTTTCCGAATTCATCGAGAGCGTGGACAGGTGGATCGAAAAAGAAAAAAGCCGCCGGGGTATAACCTATGGAACGCATAGCAGAAGAGATACTTGAACAATTGCAGACGGAAGATGCCTTCTCGGTTGAGATAATGGGCAGGACGATCGGGATATCCGAATCCGTTGTCGTCAGCTGGGTGGTCATCGGAGTCGTCTTTATAGTGTGCAACATCCTGACAGCGGGAATGAAAGTCAGGAATATCTCCAGAAGACAGGCCCTGGCTGAGTTTCTTGTGGAGAAGGGCGAGAACCTTGTACTCGGAATGGTGGGTGAAGAGGGTGAAAGATATGTGCCATACCTTTTTTCCGTTCTGATATACATCGGTTTTTCCAACTGTATCGGACTGTTCGGATTCAAGCCCCCCACCAAGGATATGAACGTCACGGCGGCTCTTGCGATAATGAGCATCATACTGGTGCAGGCCGCGGCCATCAGGAAGAAGAACATCGGTGGATGGCTGAAGAGCTTCACAAAACCCGTGGCTCTGGTAACGCCCATCAATATCCTCGAGCTCGGCATCAAGCCGCTTTCGCTGTGCATGCGACTCTTCGGAAACGTTCTGGGCGCATTTGTCATCATGGAGCTTTTGAAGGCAATAGTACCTGCCGTCGTGCCTGCGGTATTTTCACTGTATTTTGATATCTTCGACGGATTCCTTCAGGCTTATGTATTTGTATTTCTTACAGGAATGTATATAAAAGAAGCACTTGAATAAAACGATCACAGTACACAGGAGGTATGGAAATGGTAGCATTGGGAGCAAGTATCGCGGCACTTGGGTGCGTGGGAGCGGGAGTCAGCCTCGGAATAGCGACCGCTAAGGCATGTGATGCCTGTGCACGTCAGCCCGAAGCGGACAGCAAGATCATGAAACTCCTCATTCTCGGAGGAGCTCTTGCAGAGGCAACGGCGATCTATTCGTTCGTTATAGGAGTGCTTATAATCCTGTTTTTGGGATGAGGTGAGTGATGCTCAGATTTGATATAAATCTTTTGTTTACCATCATAAATGTACTTCTTCTCTTTGCGGTGGTTAAGCTGTTTCTGATAAAGCCCGTCCATAAGATCCTCGACAAGCGCAGACAGGATGTGGAGGAGAAATACGATGAGGCCGACAAAATGACGGCAGAGGCCATGGAGAGCAGGAAAAAATACGAAGATTCGATAAATGATATCGAATCCGAGAAGGAGCGCCGTTTCACCGAGGCCAAGAACCAGGCTGCGGGTGAATATGAGAGGCTGATGGAGCAGGCCAGGAAAGAATCCGGCAAGATCATCGATCAGGCGCGCAAAGAGGCAGAAGAAGAGAGACAGATCAGGCTCCGCAGGGCAAATCAGGAGATCACGGATATGGTCGCCAAGGCAGCGGAGAGGATCGTTACTGCCGATCAGAGCGAAGAGATGGACAAAGAGCTCTATGACAGATTCCTTGAGCAGGCTAAATAAGGGGGAGCAGGGTAATGGCTAAAAAACCCGGATTCCAGGTTGTCCTGTACTATGTGACTCCGCCCTCCGCAGAGCAGCTTCAGGGTATCTGGAATTTTGTACTCAGCAAATATGTAAACGACGAAAGAAGCGCCGACGATATTAATTTTTCGGTTGAGGCCGATGAATCTCTCGGCGGCGGTTTTATATTAAAGTGCGGGAATGAGGTCTATAACTGGAGCACCAGAGGACGTCTGGGACAGTTCAACGAAAAGCTCCAGGCCATAAGACGAAAGGTGGGAGCCGATGAGGATGTAATATCGATCCTCAAGACTACAGCAGACGAATTCAGGCTTACCGCAAGATTCAGAAGATCCGGATATGTGGTCTCCGCAGGTGACGGTATCGCCAGGGTAAAGGGACTCGAAAGAGCAGAATACGGCGAGATACTTATTTTTTCCAGCGGTATAAAGGGGATGGTCATGGATATCCGCAGGGAGGACTGCGGTGTCATCCTCTTCGGCAAGGATACCGAGATAAGGGTCTGGGACGAGGTGGCAAGGACCGGAATGAGAGCCGGCGTGCCCGTGGGGGATGCACTTCTCGGAAGAGTCCTGAATTCACTGGGTGAGCCCATAGACGGAGGCAGGGATTTTGAAGCGGAAGGCTTCAGGCCCGTTGAGAATCCCGCACCCTCCATCATATCCAGACAGCCCGTCGATACTCCGCTTGAGACGGGAATACTTTCAATCGATTCAATGTTCCCCATCGGCAGAGGCCAGAGGGAACTCATAATAGGCGACCGTCAGACGGGAAAGACCTCCATTGCCCTTGATACCATCATCAATCAGAAGGGCAAGGGAGTTAAGTGTGTATATGTGGGTATCGGACAGAAGGCATCCACCATCGCACAGCTTGTGTCGACGCTCAGAAAAGCGGGGGCCATGGATTATACCGTTGTGATCTCATCGACCGCATCGGATCCCGCACCCCTTCAGTATATCGCACCTTATTCGGGAACCTCGGTTGCCGAGTTTTTCATGCATAAGGGAGAGGATGTCCTCATAGTATATGATGATCTCTCAAAGCATGCCGTGGCATACAGATCACTGTCGCTGCTGCTTGAGCGAAGCCCCGGACGTGAAGCTTATCCCGGCGATGTCTTTTACCTCCATTCAAGACTGCTTGAGAGGAGTGCAAGACTCTCCGATGAGGAAGGAGGCGGTTCCATCACCGCGCTTCCCATCATCGAGACACAGGCCGGAGACGTTTCGGCATACATCCCCACAAATGTCATTTCCATCACCGACGGACAGATCTATCTTGAGAGCGACCTGTTCTTCCTGGGTGTAAGACCCGCGGTAAATGTCGGTCTTTCCGTATCCAGAGTCGGCGGTGCGGCACAGACCAAAGCCATGAAGAAGGCATCGGGATCTGTCAGGATTGACCTTGCCCAGTATCGTGAGATGGAGGTCTTTACACAGTTTTCATCGGATCTTGACGATGCCACCAGAAACCAGCTCCGTCACGGAAGGCTTCTGATGGAACTCCTGAAGCAGAAGAACGGTCATCCCAGGTCCATGGTGGACCAGGTCATAATGCTGACCGTTGTCAATTCGGGCGTCATAGATTCGATCCCGGTGGAGCAGCTGAGGGATTTTCTGGATATTTATCTTGAGAAGATAAAGGAAGAAGAGAAGAGCATAGTAAACGATATCGAGATGATGGGTACGCTCAGTGATGACGAGAAGTATTTCCTCGTCAAACGTGCGGAGGATCATCTGGCTGAATTTATGAGCATCAGGTAAAGCGGATGGCCGGATTAAGAGAGATCTCGGGACGCATCAGAAGCGTCAGGGATACCATGAAAATCACAAATGCCATGTATATGATCTCCTCGACAAAGCTCAGGAAGGCTAAGAGCGATGCGGAGCTCAATAATCCGTACTTTGAAGCCATGCATGAGATGCTGGTCAGCATAACCCATTCCGCAGACCATCTGAAGCACAAATACACGGATAAGAGGCCGGAGAAAAAAGGCGCGGAGAGGACCCATGCGGTCATCGTGATCACTGCGGACAAGGGACTTTGCGGGTCCTACAATCACAACGTGGTCAAACTGACGGACGAGACATTCCTGAACAGGGATTTCAAGACGGTCCTCTATGTTGTGGGCGAAGCGGGGAGACAGTATTATGCCAGCCGCAAGGTTCACCTTGAAGGGCAGTTTAAATACACGGCACAGAACCCGACCCTTCACAGGGCAAGGCTCATATGCGACAAGATGATAGACGATTTTCTCTCGGGAAGAGTCGATGATGTCTCCATAGTTTTTACCGGGATGAAGGACCAGCTTTCTTCGGAAGCAAGGGTGATGCATCTGCTCCCCATAGTTCCGGATGAGATAGACGGCAGGTCGCGCATTCCTGAATCGTATGATGACGATCTTAATTTTTCACCGTCCGCATCCGTTGTAATGGACATAATCGTGCCCGACGTCCTCACGGGATATATATACAGCGCACTGGTCGATTCATACTGCAGCGAGCAGAACGACAGGATGCTGGCTATGGATTCCGCGGACAGGAATGCGGGAGAGATGATCAGGAATCTTTCCGTTCAGTACAACAGAGAAAGACAGGCTATGATCACACAGGAGATCATAGAAGTGGCATCCGGGGCAAAAGCCCAGAAAAAAGCAAAAGCCCGGAGGGTAACGACGAATGAAGAACATAACTAACAAAGGAACGGGAACCATCGTCAGCGTAATGGGTCCCGTGGTGGATGTGGAATTTGATTCCCAGGTAAAGCCCTTTATAAGCGATGCACTCAAGGTTACCGTCGACTCCGAGGAAAGAGTCATGGAAGTGGCACAGCTTCTTGATGACAGAACCGTCAGATGCATCATGCTGGCTCCGTCCGAAGGGCTTTCCAAGCATATGGAGGTCACGGCGACCGGCGAACCCATCAAGGTGCCTGTCGGGGAACTGACGCTGGGAAGACTCTTCAATGTCCTGGGCCAGACCCTTGACGGCAAGGGTCAGATAGAAAATACGGAGAAATGGTCCATTCACAGGGATCCTCCCTCATTTGAGAGACAGAGCCCGGTTGTTGAGATACTTGAGACCGGAATAAAAGTCATCGATCTTCTGGCGCCTTATTCGAAGGGAGGCAAGATCGGACTGTTCGGGGGAGCAGGCGTAGGCAAGACCGTCCTCATCCAGGAGCTGATAACAAATGTCGCCATGGAACACGGCGGATACTCCATATTTACCGGTGTCGGAGAAAGATCCAGAGAGGGTAACGATCTCTGGAGGGAGATGGCGGATTCCGGAGTCCTCGGAAGAACGGCTCTGGTGTTCGGTCAGATGAACGAGCCCCCCGGAGCAAGAATGAGGGTAGCCCAGACCGGCCTTACCATGGCTGAGTATTTCAGGGATGTAAAGCGCAAGGACGTTCTTTTATTCATCGATAACATATTCAGATTCGTTCAGGCGGGAAGCGAAGTTTCGGCTCTGCTGGGACGTATGCCTTCCGCCGTCGGTTATCAGCCGACACTTGCAACGGAGCTGGGCGAACTGCAGGAGAGGATAGCCTCCACAAGAGACGGGAGCATCACCTCCGTACAGGCAGTATATGTCCCTGCGGATGACCTTACCGATCCCGCACCTGCGACCACCTTCGCGCATCTCGATGCGACGACGGTCCTTTCGAGAAAGATCGTTGAAATGGGTATCTATCCTGCGGTGGATCCTCTCGAATCCACATCCAGGATACTCGAAGAGGACATTGTCGGAGCGGATCATTACAGGGTGGCAAGGAGCGTCCAGGCAACCCTTCAGAACTACAAGGAACTTCAGGATATAATCGCGATACTCGGTATGGATGAGCTGTCAGAGGATGATAAGCTCACGGTATACAGGGCCAGGAAGATCCAGAAATTCCTGTCGCAGCCCTTCCATGTAGCGGAGAATTTCACCGGAGTAAAGGGCGTATATGTACCGCTAAAGGAAACCATCAAAGGCTTTGATGCGATCCTTTCGGGCGAATTCGACGATTATCCGGAAAACGCGTTCTTTAATGTGGGAACCGTTGACGATGTGATCAAAAAAGCGGAGACACTCTGACTTTATGAGCAAGACCTATCATCTGAAAATCCTGGCAACGGATAAGACGTTTTATGACGGAGATGTCATTTCTCTGAGTATCCCCGCATTTGACGGTTCTTACCAGATACTTGCCGATCATGAACCTGTAGTAATGGCCCTTAAGGAGGGAGTCCTCCGTTTCAGGTATTACGACGAGAATCATAACGAGGTGATGAAGCTCGGAGTGAGCGGCCTCGGGCTTGTCAATATCACGAGAGATGGGGTCATCGTCCTTGTGGATTCGGTGGAAGCACCGGAGGATATAGATACCACGAGAGCGCAGGAAGCCTTAAGGAGAGCGATGGAGCAGCTCCGCCAGGACCAGAGCATCCAGGAGTATGAGATGAGCAGGGCTTCGCTGGCCAGGGCGATGCTCAGATTGTCCCAGGCAGGAAATCCCTTTGACGGATACGGGGATAAGTAGTTATTATGTAAGTTGTTTGTTTAATGCATATATTTTTGACGGAGGAATGATATGGCACTCAGATTGAACGAATCTGCCGAGGATTATCTTGAATGTATACTGATGCTCAGGGAAAAGAAACCCGTGGTCCGCAGCGTCGATATTGCAAATGAGATGGGCTTCAAAAAATCTTCGGTCAGCGTTGCGATGAAATCTCTTCGTGAAAAAGGACATATCTCGGTTTCCGAGGAAGGATTTCTTTCTCTTACGGAGTCCGGACTTGCAATAGCAAAAAGAGTGTATGAAAGACATACACTTCTTACCGAGTGGCTGATCAGGATGGGAGTCGATGAATCGATCGCCGCAAAGGATGCGTGCAGGATCGAGCATGATCTTTCACCGGAGAGCTTCAGGGCGATGAAGGATTATTTCGGAAGATCGAAAAAATAAAACAGACCGGCGGCTGCCGGAAGGAGATTATGAAAAATTGAAGATCACAGCAATCGTACTTTTTATAGTCATGTATGTTCTTATGATCGCATTTCCAAAGAGAAGAGCGATCACCGCACTTTCGACCGCGGTTTTGTTCCTGGTCATTACGCTCCTGCCCATAGGTGACATGCCGATCCTTGAGCTGTCCGATATCCCGAGGGTCGTAAACTGGAATGTCATAATGATGATCACCGGTACTATGATCATCGTGGATTTCTTCATCGAATCCAAAATGCCCAATGTCATCGCCGAATCTCTGCTGAGAGTCGCACCCAATATTTTATGGGTCACGGTGCTCATGTCGGTATTCTCCGGTATCATCTCGGCATTCATTGATAATGTTGCTACGGTCCTCATGGTCGCGCCCGTCGCAATGGTCATATGCAAGAAACTTAATGTCAAGCCTGTCGGCATGATCATTTGTATCGCGGTATCCTCCAATCTTCAGGGAGCCGCAACTCTTGTGGGTGATACCACATCGATAATGCTTGCCGGTGCGGCAAATATGAATTTTGCGGACTTCTTCGTCATGCACGGAAAAGCCGGAATGTTCTTCGCAACGGAGCTGGGTGCATTCTTTACCATCCCCATCATGATCATGATGTTCCGTAAGGAAAAAGCTCCCGTTACATCTGGCGAGAGAACAAAGATAAATGATTTCTTCCCCACCGTAATGATGATCTCCTATGTGCTGGCACTGATCATCGCATCATTCATCCCCGGCACTCCCGACAACATCAACGGATACATCTGCCTTACCGGTGCGGCCGTCACCATCATCGGTGAGCTTATCTTCAGGAAGAATACCGCAGGCATCAAACATTCCATCAAGAGCCTGGATATCGATATGGTGCTCCTTCTCATCGGACTGTTCTGTGTCATCGGCGGAATAACCAATGTCGGTGTCATAGGTGATCTTGCTTCGCTGATCGCAAAAGCCGGCGGAAGCAACAAATTCCTGCTTTATACCATCGTTGTCTGGGGATCTGTTCTGATCTCCGCTTTTATAGACAACATTCCCTATGTTGCCACAATGCTTCCCATTCTCGGAACGGTTGCGACCACACTCGGCGTGGAACCTTACTTTTTGTACTTCGGACTGCTGGTAGGTGCGACCCTCGGAGGAAATCTTACCCCCATCGGTGCATCCGCAAATATCGCCGGAGTCGGTATGCTGAGAAAGGAAGGCTACGAGGTATCCTTCGGCGACTTTATGAAGATAGGCATCCCCTTTACTCTCACCGCCGTAATGACGGGTTATCTTTTCATCTGGTTCGTATGGGCATAAATATGTATTTTGTCCTTTGATATATATTTTTTTAGTACAGGAGATCTTTGAAAATGAGTTCCGGAAATATCACTACCGAAATCGGCCGCCGCAGGACTTTTGCGATAATTTCCCACCCGGATGCCGGAAAAACAACACTTACCGAAAAATTTCTGCTCTACGGAGGTGCCATAAATCTGGCGGGTTCCGTAAAGGGAAAAGCAACAGCGAGACATGCAGTATCCGACTGGATGGAAATAGAGAAACAGCGTGGTATCTCCGTTACATCTTCCGTTCTTCAGTTCGAATATGACGGATTCTGCATCAATATCCTCGATACTCCCGGTCACCAGGATTTCTCGGAGGATACCTACAGGACCCTTATGGCTGCCGATTCCGCAGTCATGGTCATAGACGGTTCAAAAGGCGTTGAGGCACAGACCAGAAAGCTCTTTAAGGTCTGCGTCATGCGCCACATCCCAATCTTCACATTCATAAACAAACTCGACAGAGACGCAATGGATACCTTCGACCTTCTCGATGATATCGAGAAGGAACTCGGCATCGCAACCTGTCCCGTCAACTGGCCCATAGGCTCCGGAAAAAGCTTTCAGGGAGTTTATGACAGAAACAGCAGGACGGTCATCACCTATTCAGATACCGAGAAGGGTACCAAAGAAGGCCATTCCGAAGCGGTCTCCGTATCCGATGAATCCGCAATGAGAGCGCTCATCGGCGACGAGGCATCTGACAAGCTCCTGGGCGAGATGGAGCTTCTTGACGGAGCAGGTGCGGACTTTGATCTTGATGCGGTAAGAAGAGGAGAGCTTACACCTGTATGCTTCGGCTCCGCTCTTACCAACTTCGGTGTTGAGATATTCCTCAGACATTTCCTCGACATGACAACCCCTCCTCTTGCAAGGGAGGCAGAAAACGGTGCGGGAGAGAGGATCGTCATAGAACCCGCAGAGAATGATTTCTCCGCTTTCGTTTTCAAAATCCAGGCAAATATGAATAAGGCACACCGCGACAGAGTTGCCTTCATGCGTATCGTTTCCGGTAAATTCGATGCAGATAAGGAAGTAAAGCTCATGTCCACCGGCAAGACCATGAGACTTTCACAGCCCCAGCAGATCATGGCTGATGAGAGGAAGATCCTGTTGGAAGCATACGGCGGAGACATAATCGGTGTATTCGATCCCGGTATCTTCTCCATAGGAGATACGGTCTGTGCTCCTTCAATGAACATTAAATTCGACGGCATCCCCACCTTTGCACCCGAGCATTTCTGCAGGGTCCATCTTATGGATACCATGAAGAGAAAGCAGTTCGTAAAGGGCGCAACCCAGATCGCGCAGGAAGGTGCGATCCAGATATTTACCGAGCTTTCCGGAACCATGGAAGATGTCATCGTGGGCGTTGTGGGCGTTCTCCAGTTCGATGTTTTCAAATACCGCATGGAGAATGAGTACAATGTTGAGGTCAGGATGGATTCCCTTCCTTACGAGCACATCCGCTGGATCGGAAATCCCGGTGATTTCGATCTTGACCGTCTGACCGGAACCTCGGATATGAAGAAGGTCAGGGACATGAAGGGCAATCCGCTCCTTCTCTTTGTCAATGAGTGGAGCGCACAGATGACCGTGGACCGTAACAAAGGACTTATCCTGACGGATTTTTCAAAGAACTGAGCAAAGCCCGGGGGCGCGCCGATTGGTAAATCCTCCGGATGTATGATATAATGTTTCTGTATGGAAATAAGATTGCGGAAGGTTCGGCAGACCGCCGGACTTAAGGTTTTTGAAAGGAGACCTGTAATGGCTGTTACAAAGGAGAAAAAGGTCAAGGCACCTAAGAATACAACAGAGAAGTCCGGGATCTCACTCGGAACATCCGAGGGAAATGGACATGTTTTTATAGCCGATGCGGTGGTTGCGGAGATCGCGGCACTTGCGGCGAGCGAGATCGAAGGAGTTGAGGGACTTTCCGAGAAGAGCAAGGCAAAATCCCTTATCAAGGCCGATATCGTCGGAACTAACGTCAAGATATCCATGATCATCTCGACCAGGTTCGGGTATCCCATTCCTGCAACATGCCAGGCTGTACAGTCCAAGGTCAAGTCATCGGTCGAGACCATGACCGGACTTACCTGCACGGATGTAAATATCAGAGTTAGCGGAGTAGAGATCTGAAGTGAGCAATACCGATAAAAAGAACATGACAAGACATGAACTGCGGAACAAAGTCTTCGGACTTGTGTTCCGCATTGAGTTTTATCCCGGCGATGAGTTGGACGAACAGATAGCATCCTTCGAAGAATTCGCGGCAGAAGAGGAATATCCCGCAGAGGATCTGGAATATATAATCGCCAAATTTAAGGGCGTTCTGTCCAGACTTTCCGAGATAGACGCAGCCATAGACAAAAATGCTGTGGGCTGGACCAGAAGCCGTATGGGCAAATGCGAGCTCGCTGCCTTAAGGCTTGGGATATATGAGATGCTCTACGATGACGATATCCCCGAGGGCGTTGCGATGAACGAGGCCGTTGAGATCGCCAAGACCTACGGAGACAATACCGGCGGAGCATTTGTAAACGCGATCCTTACCAAGGTCAAGGAAAATACCTGATATGGCATATAAGGTATCCGAGCTTGTGCGTAATCTGAATAATGTCCTCAGGCTGAGCAATACCCTGTGCAATATAGAGATCGAAGGCGAGATAGTCGGTTACCTGGGGCCCAACAGAAGCGGCCACATCTATTTTGACTTAAAGGATGAATCCGCCGTCATAAAGTGCATGATGTTCGCGAGCAGATGCACTTATGAATACAGGCAGATCATAAGCGAAGGGGCTCATGTGATACTCGGAGGCAGTCTGAATTACCATCGGCAGTTCGGACTTTCTTTTGTATTTGAGAGAGTATCGGAAGCAGGTGAGGGGGCAAGGCTCAGGGCACTCCTTGAACTCCGGAGAGAATTCGAAGAGCTGGGGATGTTCGATGAGATGTATAAAAAGCCTATCCCGCTCTTTCCCAGGACCATAGGACTCATCACTTCGGGAACGGGTGCCGCCATAGGGGATGTGGTGACCAATGCAAAGAGAAACGACCCCTATGTCAATATAATCGTTGCACCTGCAAAGCTCGAGGGTGACGGTGCCGCGGAGGACGTGGTGAGGGCCATAAAGCTCATGGATGCCATAGGCCCCGATGTGATACTTCTGACAAGAGGCGGAGGGTCCAAGGATTCGCTATGGACCTTTAACGAAAGGATCGTGGCTCAGGCGGTATTTGACTGTGCCACCCCGATAGTATCCGCCATAGGTCATGACAGGGATGCATCACTTACGGACGATATCGCGGATCACCACGAATCCACTCCCACGGGTGCGGCGCTGTTTCTGACTGAGAATACCGGGAAGATCCTTGAATATCTTGACGGAGCACCGGGTGACCTGACGGCTGCTATGAACAGGCAGTTAAAGGACAGGCGCTCAGAGCTTAAGCAGCTTTCTTCGGATGTAAGATACAATTCTCCGAAAAGCAGGCTTGAGAGGAAGAAGAAGGATCTTGAGAAACACCGGGAGATGTTAAAGAGTGCGATGCTCTTTTCTCTTTCCGGGACAAGAAAAAGCCTGGCGGATCATGAAGTCATCGTCCGAAGGTCCATGGAGCCTATGATCGCAGGCAGGAGATCTTTGCTTGAAAAGTATTCCCTGAGAATCCCTGCATATATGGATGCGGCTCTTAAAAAGGCCGTCTCCGAAAAGGATATATATGTGGGACTTCTTGAAGGACTGTCCCCTGTCGGAAGGCTTAAGAGCGGCTTTTCATACGTTTCCGATAAGGACGGCAGAAATGTCAGGAGCGTATCGGGTATAAAGGCCGGTGATGAACTGAACATAAGAGTAACGGACGGAGAGATAGAAGCTTTCGTCCGGGATATAAGGACGTAAGGAAACGTCCCCCACGGAGGAAAAATGGCAGCAAAGACAGCCGATAAGGAAAAGGAACTGACACTTGAGGAAAATTTCGAGCTCCTTAAAGAGGTGACGGATAAACTCCAGTCGGAGGATCTCCCCCTTGAGGAAGCTTTCGAGAATTATAAAAAAGGAATGGATCTGATCAAAAAATGCAACGATCAGATCGACAGGGTAGAAAAGGAAGTGCAGATGCTCAGCGCCGATATGAGCGCGGAAGATCTGCAGTAAGGTGTCTGAAGTGGAAAATGATTTTTTGAGCGAACTTAAGAGACAGACGGAGCTGGTTGAGACGATAGTACTCAAGTATCTTCCCGACCCCGAGGACAGGCATCAGCATACCGTCATCGAGGCTATGAATTATTCAGTGACGGCAGGCGGTAAAAGACTCCGCCCTCTCATCATGCAGGAGACATACCGCATGTTCAGGGGACAGGATGAAGTCGTCGAGCCCTTTATGGCTGCGATCGAGATGATCCATACATATTCACTGGTGCATGACGATCTGCCTTCGCTCGACAATGACACCCTGAGAAGAGGCCGGGAGACCACCTGGAAAAAGTACGGTGATGCAATGGGGCTTCTGGCGGGGGACGGTCTTCTCAATTATGCCTATGAGACGGCGCTTAAGAGTTTCGATCTGATCGAAAAGGAAGAAAGTCTTTTTGATACGAGCCCCGAGACCGCATATTCAAGATATCAGTCCTGTGCCAAGGCACTCCGCATACTTGCGGATAAAGCCGGAATAAACGGAATGGTCGGCGGACAGTGCCTTGATGTTGAGGCATCACTTAACAACATGACCCTGACGGAAGAGGAGCTTTTATTCATCCACGAGCATAAGACTGCGGCACTCATCCAGGCTGCGTTCATGATAGGCGGAGCTCTTGCGGGTGCGGGAAAGAGACAGATAGAGAGACTCGAGAGGATCGGATACAACATAGGTGTTGCTTTCCAGATAAGGGATGACTGCCTCGATGTGATAGGCGATCCCGCGGAACTCGGCAAGAATACCGGTTCCGATGAGAAGGATGAAAAGAGGACCTATGTGACCCTTCACGGACTGGAGCAGTCCGAGGCAGATGAGAGAAGACTTACCGAAGAGGCGCTGGAGCTTCTTGAGGGACTTCCCGGAAAACATGATTTTATGGTGGAGCTTTTGATGTCGCTCCTCGGAAGACGAAATTAAAATGATCCTTGACTCTATAAACAATACCGGCGATATAAAAAATGTGCCGGATGAAGAATTAAATGAACTCGCATCCGAGATCCGCGAATTTCTGATAAATAATGTCAGCAAGACGGGCGGACATCTGGGTGCCAATCTCGGCGTTGTGGAACTTACCATGGCGCTTCATCTTG
>CAMNEB010000005.1 GCA_946536155.1 uncultured Lachnospiraceae bacterium
CAAAGGAAGCATTTTCATGCAAGCGGCAGGACCCGATTGCCCGCATAAAGTTGTGGCAAACGATGTGTCTCCGTGTTTCCTGCGCCTTGGGGGATGTTTCACTTTTCAAATGCAGTTCGCGACAAAGTTAATGCAATTGACAACAACTTTGAACATGGCTTTTAAGGGTTTTGTTATAACGATCATGTCGAAAGCAAGAACGGACATGAAAGGAAGTGATGACATGCTATCAGCAGCATATGTAAAAGGCGGAAGCATTTATGATATCAGGGCAAGGGATCTGGACAAAGTTTTTTCGGACAGGGCTTACGGCTTCGGGGCCAACAGAGATCTGCTGAAACTAGAATGCGGTGAGACGATAAAAAACAGAGGAAAGGTGTACGCCGTATTTTTCAAAAAAAGACTCGTTGGCCTGTACATCCTCGAACGCACGGAAATGCTTTTGAATCTTAAGACCAGGATACTGAATCCGATGGATGATCTGGTGAGTGAGGAACTCGATAAAACGGTAAAGCTCCTGGTGCATAGCGAGATCAGAAATCTGAAGTATGACAAAGCCATCTGGAATGGAGAGGTCATTGATAAGGATTACAGCAGATCAAATAATCCCGGAATTATGCTGGTGCTCATATGTCTGGCTTCAAATCCTCTTCTGACAACCTGTCTTCAGAAAGGCCTCGGGGATCCCGGTACGGTGCTCGCAATCGTAATGAATATATCACTGATAGTATTTATTCTTGTTTATTATGTAAAATTTTTTTATGGAGGAAATAAAAAATGAAAAAAGTGATCGGATGTATCGTTAAATGTGCGCTGATAATAGCAATGTACTTTGCAATACAGTTCCTTGTGAACATGGTCATCAATATCCCTGCGGATATTAAGGTCATGTCTGAACTTGCGGCTCAGGGTATGGATACGAGGGCTGAGGAAACGATAAATCTCTATTATGAAAAATGCGAGGAGATAACCCAGGCAAATCTCGGTATCGTGAGTTTTATCTCTGCTTCTATATCGGTACTGATAATATTCGGTATCGTATGTATCAACAGAAGATCTGCTGCAAAGAAGGAAGGTTCGGATACCGGGCGTAAAGAGATAAGAGCCGCTGCGCGCAGAGAACTCGGGATCAATAAGATAAATGTAAAAACCGCACTTATTGCGATCTTCGCCGGAGCTGGTCTTACATTTTTGATCAACGGTGTCCTTAATGTCCTCCCTATCCCCGAATGGATACTTGAATCATATTCGGATGCTTCATCCGGCATCAGTAATACCGGATTTATAGGCCAGCTCTTCGGAGTAGTCCTTGCACCTGCAATCGCAGAAGAGGTTCTTTTCAGAGGTGTGGTACTCGGAAATCTTAAGAAGGTAATGCCTGTATGGGCGGCTGTGATTCTCAGTTCCATTGCGTTCGGTCTGGTCCACGGCAATCTTCTCTGGATCTGTTATGCTTTTGTTCTTGGGGTCATAATTGCCTGTGCGGATCTTAAGCTCGGCTCCATCATACCCGGAATGATAATGCATTTTATCTTCAACTTTACCGGTATCATATTTGAAAATATAGATCTCCCCGGCATTGTTTTTGCAGTCCTTGCGATCCTTGGAGCAGTTGTTCTTGCGGTATTCTTCCGCAGAAAGACCGCACCTGCATGTGCAGAATATGTACAGCCTGAAGGACATGGTGAAGTCGTAGGCTGATCCCGTGACCGGTACGGGAAACATGACAAACGAAACTGCCCCGTGTCCCATGCGACAGACGAAATGTCCCCTTGTTCTGCGGAATTGTAAACAGGGATCAAAAATTGTAAAATAGTTTTGGTTTTGGAACGCTCGCCGGAATGGACGAAATGATCCCGGAAAGTCGGATGATGAGGTGAAAAATGAGAATAGCTGTCTGCGATGATGAGGAAAGATTCAGATCGGATATACAGAGTCATATCGATAAACTGTACGGAAGCCTTGACGTCATCGTGGACAGCTTTTCCGACGGAAGGGACCTGATACACAGGTTCGAAGAAAAACCGTATGATGCGGTTTTTCTTGATATTGAGATGCCTCAGATGGACGGCATAACTCTTGCCAGAAAACTCAGAGAAATAAGCGACAGCGTCTTCATCATCTTCCTCACAGGGCACGTGGAATATGCCCTTGAAGGGTACGAGGTCAATGCCCTCAGGTATCTCACCAAGCCGGTCAACGAAGATAAACTGAAGGAAGTCCTTAAGTTTATCTCGGACAGGATGTCCGACAGGCGGCAGATCAGGATCAAAACCGATGGTGAAGAATTATTCATAGATGTGAAGGATATAATCTATCTGGAAGCACAGAACCAGTACGTTATGATCTACACTGCGGATAACAGCTATCTTGTCAGATATAATCTTTCTGATTATGAAAAGCAGCTCAAAAAGGACGGTTTCTTCAAGGTCCACAGAAGCTATCTTGTATCCCTTTCCAAGGTCAAAAAGCTGGGAAAGGGCGAAGTCTTCATGGAGGGGGATATATCGGTTCCCGTCAGCAGGAGCGCTGCTTCAGAGCTTAAGGATGCTCTTTATATGTATCTTGAGAATAATGCTTTTTAAGGATGAACATGTATGACTTATGGTGAATTCTTACCTTCGGACATTACTAACCAGATCGTAGTATGGCTCTCATGTATCTGCGAGGGTACGATGGCGATCGGCATGCAGCTTTTCTTTCTCTGCTTTTTCGGAAAAAAGATCACAATAAAAAAATCTACCGTTATGATCCCTATGATCACTGCATTGTGCTGCATTTTGATATCAGCTTCTTCTACGGTCTATTATGTGGTGATGGGGCATCTCCATCCGGATATGATCATTCCCGGAACCGAAGCGGGAATGCCGGATTCCAATCCGCTTTCTCATATACTTGTTATTGCTGCTTTTTTTACGGGAATATCCTCATGTTCAAAACGCAGGATACTTAACGGTATTGAGACTGTAATAGGCATATTTGCCTTTGAATTGTATATACAGCTCATGATCATGGTCGTGATCGCTTTTTTATCCGATAATATTCATGATTCCTTCGAAGACATGATCAACATAATGGTCAATGAATCAAACCGTCTTTTCTGGATAATCTATTTCTTAATCTGTTTTTCATCTGTTTTATATGTTTATTTCAGAATTTACAGAAGGCATAATCATATGTATATCAGGGTGGGATACAGATTGCTTTTTATTGTCTGGGAGTTTGCTCTGATAGTAGGTATTGTCTCTAATTTTTTCGATGAAAAAAATGAATCTGAACTGATAACAGCAATGGGACAGCTGATAGGGATCATGTTCCCGATCCTTGCGATAGGCGTTCCTTTCCTGATACTTGTCATAGTATCCAGGAAAAATGAGATCCAGAAAAATGCCATACAGGAGGAATATATCTCTTCGGAGCTTGATTATATCGGACAATACAAGAAGAACCAGGAGGAGACCAGAAGATTCCGCCACGATATCATCAACAATCTGTCAATGGTATCGGCTCTTCTGAAAGATGAGAAAAAAGAAGAAGCGGAAAACTATCTTGATGAGCTGCTTGGAAATGTCCGTGGCATGTCACCTAAGTATGTCACCGGAGACGAGATGCTGGACTGCCTCATAGGAATGAAGGTTACGCGAATGGAGGCATCCGGGATCGGATTTACGCTTGACGGCACATGTGCGGGAGGCCTCGGAATGAAACCCGTGGATGTCTGCACCGTATTTGCCAATGCTATTGACAATGCCATCGAAGCCTGCGAGAGAATGCCTGAAGGCAGCGGGAAATGGATACGGTTCGAGCTCAAACAGGCCGGACAGTTCTTTAACATCAGGCTTTCCAATACATATCAGGATGATGATGGGAAAAGGGACAGGCTCAGGGTCTTTGAACCGGGAAGCAGAAGGACCTCCAAGAAGGATAAGGATCTTCACGGCTATGGTTCCATCAACATAATGAATACCGTTGAGAAGTACAACGGAATGATAAAAGAAGAGAGCAAAGACTCTGTCTTTACTCTCTCCATAATGCTTCCGAAGAGCAGCACATAAAAGCTGCATATTCTGTTTTGTTTTTACATCTCGATCACGATTCCGTACAACTTACATCGCTATCACGACGCCGCCGGGATTTTCGTATGAAGTGGAGATCCCTCCGGCGTTTAATATTTTAACGTCGGTGAATCCGAATCTCTCGGTGAGTATCTTTGCTATCTTAAGGCACAGCTCCTTGCTGTCACACTGAGTGATCCTGACTTTCCTCGAGGGATCGATGCCTGCTTTTTCGATATGATAGAGCATCCTGTTTATGGCTCTGTTCATTCCGATCGCCTGGTCAATCTGCTTTATCTCACCGTCTTCACCGACGAGTACCGGCTTTACCTTCATAGTAGTTGCGACCACGGCCTTGATGCCTTTAAGCCTTCCGTTTCTCTTGAATGTCTCGAGATCGTCGAGAACAAATATGGTGAAAACCTCGTCGCGGTATGCCTCAACCTTTTCAACTGTTTCTTCGAAGGAGCATCCCGCGGCTTCACATTCTAAGATCTTCTCGCAGAGAACATGCTCGCCGGCTGCGGCGCTCTTTGAATCGAATACATGAATGCGCACGCCCTCGTGTTCTTCTTCGAACATTTCCTTCGCGACCATTGCGCTGTTGTATACTCCGCTGAGCTTTGATGAGAGAGTTACGACATAGTTGTCACAATTCTCATCATATGCATTGTAGAAATCATCGGGAGATGGGCATGCCGATTTGGGATATCCGGGATCGTCTTTGATCATGCGAATCCATTCTTCCTGTGTCTTTCTTCCGTCATCCCTGTACTCAACGCCTCCGATTATCACGGACATGGGTACCCGAACAATATTTCCTTTTCGCATTTCGAGTTTCGTAAAATCACAGCAGCTGTCGCCTATTATCTTAATAGCCATATATGCACCTCCGTAAAAAGTACATGACCATTGTACCACCTTTTCATCCGGGATGCCGCCATAATAAGAGAACTATAAAAATATGCCGGTGCAGATGAGGTGTAAAATTTTCTGTTGACACATCAGGGAGTCTCCCGTATACTAACGACTAATATTTCGAAAGCGTGATTTACATGATCGTACTTAATTCCCAGGCGACAAGAGAATATAAGCATCAGCCCATGTGTGTATACCATGGTTATTCTTATATTGTCTGTGATGAGGAAGACATACGGATCATGGTCTGATACGTTTTTATCTGCTAACTATCCTCATCAGACTGTAACGGTTTGATGAGGATTTTTTTATACACTGAGGAGGGAATATGGAAAAGGATAAGAAATTATCTCTAAAACGGACGCTGGATAATGCGTTCTATGCTCTGGGGCTCGGAGCCGGATTCTCCAAACCCATTTTTTTCAACATCATTTTCATCGCGATCCTCGGGTACTTCCAGTGGGTTTTCTTTTCATCGGTATTTATGAAAAAAATAGTCGACAGCCTCGACAGAGGAGAGGACTACAGGAAGATCCTCGGCTATATAGGAGTGTGCGGCGTTATCGTTGCCTCGATGAATCTGTATCAGCACTATTTTGATAACGTAACACTCCCCATCGAGCTCACACGCCTCTACGGCAAGCTCTACCACATGCTCTTTGACAAGGCAAAAAATGTGGAGCTGCGCTGCTATGAGGATGCGGACTTCTATAACAGATACACCATGGCGATGGACGGAGCGGATCTGAGGATATCGGATATCATGCGCCGTTTCTGGGGAATGATCTTTGGTACCGTCGCAACGGGATTTGTTTTTTATCTGATGTTCTCCATCGATAAGTTTGCTGTCATATTCATCATCTGTCCCCTGGTGGGAAATTTTGTGTTCGGCAGCATCAAGAACAAATTTGAACTTAAGCGCTACAAGGAACAGGTGCCCGGCAACAAGATGATGAACTATGTGAGCCGCGCCATGTACCTTCCCGATTATGCCAAGGAGATGCGCCTCTTCGGAGTATATAATCTTCTGAAAAAACAGTACTCCGATGCTACGGACAATAACGTAAAAGCCGCATCAAAGTACGCATTTCCCAATGCTTTCGTCAATTTCTGGAAGATCACATTTACTTTTTCCGTGATATTTGAAGGAGTCCTTTTCTATGCCATCTACAGGAATCTGGTCACCGGATCCATCTCGCTTGCGGACCTTACCATCATGACCAGTATGATGGTGTCCATGACATGGATACTCATCGGACTCTTTGACGATATCGTCAACTTCATGAAGGACGGCGTCTTCATCGATAATCTCAGAGGCTTTCTGGATTATAAGGAGACCATCCCCGAGGATTACGACGGAGATATCCCTGAGGGCTTTGATGTCCTTGAGTTTGACGGCGTATCTTTTTCATATACGGATGAAGAGACGATAAAGGATCTTTCCTTTACGATAAAAAAAGGCGAGGTCGCGGCTCTTGTCGGACATAACGGTGCGGGCAAGACGACCATCATAAAGCTCCTCTTAAGACTCTACGATCCCACAAGCGGAGTGATAAGGCTTAACGGAAGGGATATCAGGGAGTACAACCTTCATGCATACAGGGAACTGTTTGCAACGACCTTCCAGGATTTTGCGATCATGGGAATGTCCGTTAAGGACAATGTGCTGATGGGACGTCATTACGATGATGAGGATACCATTGTTTCGGATGCTCTGAAAAAGTCCGGTGTATATGAGAGGATCGGAAAGCTTGAGAAGGGCACGGACACCGTGATGACCAAAGAGTTTGATGAAAACGGAGCTGTCTTTTCCGGAGGTGAGAGCCAGAAGCTGGCGGTCTCAAGAACCTTCGCAAAGCCCGCACCTGTCAAGATATTCGATGAGCCTTCCAGCGCTCTCGATCCAATTGCGGAATTCGAACTCTTCAATAACATCGCCAAAGAGGGAAGCGACCATACGCTTCTGTTCATTTCCCACAGGCTTTCCAGCGTAAAGCACTGCGATAAGGTGTTCATGCTGGAAAAGGGCAGGATCATCGAAGAGGGATCCCATGAAGAACTTATGGCCCGTGACGGAAAATATGCCAAGATGTACCGCCGTCAGGCCAACAACTATCTTGCTATAGAAGATGAAGAGGGGGGGCTGAGTAATGCCTGATAAGAAAAAAGAAGGTAAAGACAATACAAAACAGTCACTGAAGCAGGTCATCTCAAACAACCTCTTCCTGATAAAGCTGTGCTTTTCCGCATCCCCGGCATTTGTCATATTCCCGGTGCTGGATGCGGTGAGAAACCAGGTCTCCATATTTTTCGAGCACACCGTAGGCATAGGCTACGTGCTGGAGGCTGCCGAGTTTCATTATCCGTTCAGAAAAGTTGCCGCGGTGATCATCATCCTTTTCATATGTATCTCCATAGGAATGGTCTTTACAGTCTGGGTCGGAGATTATGTCAGGGCAAAGGAAATGCCCAAGGTCAGCAGAAAGATCAAGCTGATGCTCTACGATAAGGCCGGGGAGCTTGATCTTGAATGCTATGACAATCCTGATTATTACAACGAGATGGTGCTTGCGATCGCCGAGGTGGACAAGCAGATAGAAAGATGCATACAGTTCCTTTCAAATCTGTTCGCGGGACTTGCGACCTTCATCACCACCGGCATCTACTTTATGAAGAAGGACGGAATATCGATCCTGTTTGCCATCGGATCGTTCCTCACCACCTTCCTGTTCATCCAGGCGTATAACAAGCTTTCCTACAAGATCAGGATCGCCAGGAATCCTTACGAGAGAAAGCGCGAGTATGTAAAGAGAGTGTTCTATCTGCCTGACTGTGCCAAGGAGATGCGCCTTAATCCCGATGTGAGCGATATCCTCTGCAAAGAGTTTGACAAGGCAAATGAAGAGATAACAGATATCGAGAAAAAGAATGCGAAGAAGCATTTCCTCCTCAGTTATGTCGCAAACTATATCGGAAACGATTTCTTCTGCGATGTCATATACATATCATACCTTGTGCTCAAGGCAACGGTGCTGGGAACGCTTTCTTTTTCAAGCGTTGCGATCCTGTACAACTCCTTCGGAAGGATGAAGAGGAGTCTGAGGATATTTACCGACACTTATCCCTTCGCATGCGAATCGAGCCTTTACGTGCAGAAGATCCGCAACTTCCTTGAATATAAAACGAAGATCGTATCGGAGGAAAACATCATGCCGGACGATGCGGCCAAGGATGTTGCCGTAAAGGACCTCTCCTTTGCCTATGACAAATCCGGAAACGGTCTGCTCAGGGATATAAACATAAATATAAAACCCGGAGAAAAGATCGCACTTGTCGGATATAACGGTGCGGGAAAGACTACCTTCGTAAAGCTCCTCATGAGACTCTACGATCCGGACAGCGGATGTATCGAGATGAACGGCCACGACATAAAAGCATACAATGTCGCAGCCTTCAGAAGATCCATCGGAGTTGTCTTCCAGGACTTTAAGATATTTGCGGGAACCGTCGCCGAAAACGTCGTTATGGATAACCTTAAGGGCGATGAGGAAGACCGCATCAGGAAAGCACTGACTGACGGCGGACTCATTAAGAGAGTGGACCGTATGGAGGAGGGGCTTGATACATTCCTTACCACGGAGACAAGGGACGACGGCATCAACCTCTCGGGAGGCGAGGCTCAGAAGCTTGCGATCTCCAGAGTCTTCTACCAGAATGCCGGTCTTATGATCTTAGACGAGCCTTCCAGTGCACTTGACCCTATCGCGGAGTACCAGCTCAACCATGCGATGCTGACCGCGACCAGGGACAAGACGGTCATATTCATCTCACACCGTCTCTCCACCACAAGGATCGCAGACCGCATAATAATGCTTGAAAACGGCCGTGTTGTCGAAGAGGGAACACATGACGAACTCTTAAAGCGCGGCGGCAAATATGCCGGAATGTGGAATGTCCAGGCAGGTGCTTATATGTAATGATATTCCGCCCATCCACCGATATCCGTCTCCCCAGACAGGAGGAAGAGCAAAAAAGTATTTGACAAATCGGGATACAATCAATAAAGTAGTACTGTTAGGTGATGAACGTACGTGAGTACGTAAGAGGCAGTGAAATACAGAGATGGAGTGTCACCGGCTGAAAGCACTTCACACAAGTCTTACGGAAATTTCAGTACCGGAGCCTTCCGGCGAAAAGCCTGAGCGTTAAACCGGATGATCGTGTAGCAAACATATTACACGCAGAGTGCATGGCCGTAAGGCTTGTGAAATAGGGTGGTACCGCGGTTATCAATCGTCCCTTGTTTTTGACAGGGGACTTTTTTTATTGCCAAAACCTACAGTATTGGTCTTAAAAAATGACTGATGAAAGGAGTCGTTATGAAAGATAAGATTGAACAGATTTTATCGGAGGCAAAAGCAAAGATAATGGAAGCTACTGCCGAGAGCGAGCTGCAGAAGGTGCGCAGTGATTTCCTCGGCAAGCAGGGAGCACTGGCACTTCTTCTCAAAGAACTGCCTACGGTCGAGGTGTCCCTCAGACCCGAAATGGGCAAGATCCTCAATCAGGCCAAGGCCAAGGTGACCGAGCTGATCGAGGAAAAGAAGACCGAGCTCAAGCTCAAGGCATCCGAGGTATCTCCCGATTTTGACTGCACCGTACCCGGAACAATGCCCGCAAACGGCGGACTTCATCCCATCACCCAGATGTGCTACGACTTAAATGACGCATTCCGTTCCATGGGATTTGAAGTATTCCAGGAGGACGATATAACAAGTGAGCTCTATGCATTCGACAAGCTCAATTTCCCTCCCAATCATCCCGCCCGTGAGAGCATGGATACATACTGGCTGGAGGGACATGACAGCGGTGCTACCAATGAAAAGCTCTGCTTAAGACCTCATCTTACCGGCGGAAGCGTGCGTTATATGCAGACACATAAGCCGCCTTACCGATTCGTTTATCCCGGAAGAGTGTACCGTAACGAGACAACGGATGCCCACCACGAGAGAGCTTTCTTCCAGTATGAAGCGCTCATCGTCGACAAAGATATCACTTTTACCTCCGGTAAGGTCCTGATACAGAGCATTCTGAGTAAGGTGTTCGGAACCGAAGTTCCCGTCCGTATGCGTTCCGGTTTCTTCCCCTTCGTCGAGCCCGGATTTGAGATCGATATGCAGTGCCAGGTCTGCGGCGGAAAAGGCTGCAGCGTTTGCAAGCATGTGGGCTGGATCGAAGTAATGCCCGGCGGATCTCCTCATCCCAACGTGCTCAGGGCAGCAGGTCTCGACCCCGATGAGTACACAGGATTCTATGTGAACATCGGTCTCGACAGACTTGTCATGATGCGTTACGGCGTGGATGATGTCCGTCTGTTCCACAGTGCGGATCTCAGATTCCTGTCACAGTTCAGATAAGGAGGCTAAGATGAAACTTTCATTATCATGGATAAAAGATTATGTAAGTCTTCCCGATGATACGGATCTTAAGAAACTGGCATATGACCTGACTATGGATACCGTTGAGGTTGAAGACGTCGAGTATATAGGCAAGCGTTTTGAGAACATGGTCGTCGGTGTCATAAAAGAGGTTAATCCCCATCCCGATGCGGACAAGCTGAGAGTATGCACTGTCGATATAGGAGACGGAGAGGACAAGACCATCGTATGCGGCGGCATCAATCTTGAAGCAGGCATGCGTGTTGCGGTTTCGGTTCCCGGTGCCGTTGTCCGCTGGCACGGCGAGGGTGAGCCCGTGGTCATCAAAAAGTCCAAGCTAAGGGGCGTTGAGTCCTACGGCATGATCTGTGCTTCCGATGAGATCGGCTTAGGGGACCTCTTCCCTTCATCTCAGGAAGCAGAAATACTCGATCTCTCCGCATTTGATGTACCCGCAGGAACTCCCATCGCAGAGGCCCTCGGCCTTGATGATGTGCTCCTCGAGATCGATAACAAGTCGATGACCAACCGCCCCGACCTCTGGGGACATTACGGCATCGCACGTGAGATCGCAGCTCTCTATAAGCTTCCCCTGAAGAAGTTCGAGCCTGCGCAGATCGATGCACCTTCCGATTTCAAGGTTGAGATAATAGATACCGACCGCTGCCCCCGTTATATCGGAGTGGAGATGGAAGGCGTCGAAGTAAAGCCCTCACCCTTTGAGATGCAGAGCCGTATCTGGAGAGTCGGCATGCGCCCCATCAATGCACTTGTGGATATCACCAATTACGTCATGCTCGCAACGGGCAACCCCACACATGCTTTTGATGCGGACAATATCAAGGATCATATCAGAGTAAGAAGAGCAGAGAAGAATGAAAAGCTCCTTCTTTTAAACGGCAAGGATCTTGAACTCTGTGAAGACGATCTTGTAATAGCAGACGGTGAAGGCGCCGTTGCTCTTGCAGGCGTAATGGGCGGTGCAAAGGATTCGATCCTTCCCAAGACCGAAAGAGTCATCTTAGAGGTTGCAAACTTTGAGTCCACAGGTATCAGAAGGACCGCACTCCGTTACGATAACCGTACGGAAGCATCTTCCCGTTATGAGAAGGCGGTGGATCCCGAAAGATGCGATCAGGCACTCGCCCTTTCCATCAGGTATTTTAAGGAACTCTATCCCGGACTTAAGATCACGGGTTACTGCGATAAGTATGAAAAGAAGCTTCAGCGCGCAGAGATAGATGTAAACCTTACCTGGCTCGCAAAGAGACTGGGCAAGGATCTTACACATGACGAGATCCGTTCGAAGCTCGAGATCCTCGGATTTGATGTTGCCATAGAAGGCGACAGCATGCATGTCATCGCTCCCACCTGGCGTTCCACCGGCGACATCTCCATCAAGGATGACGTCATGGAAGAGGTTGCAAGAATGTACGGCTATGACAATTTCGAAGCAACATCCTTCAACACAAGCTTTGATCATGCTATTAACCAGAAGGATATCTCTCTTGTAAGGAATATCAAGGAATATCTTGCGATCCGCTGCGGAATGCAGGAAGTATATACCTATCCCTGGATGAACGATGTATTCGTAAATGCCGTGATAGGAGACACAAAGGGAGTGCTCAGACTCTCGACTCCTCCCGCTCCCGATCTCAGTTACCTGCGCAGCACCCTTCTTCCCAACCTCTGCGAAGCCGTTGTGAAGAACGAGCGCTACTTCGATGATTTCTCGATCTTTGAAGAGGCACAGGTATTCTTTGATGAGGATTACACCTCACCCTATGATGAGAGCGAGAAGCTTCCCAAGCAGAGAAGGAACATCGCTGCTGCATTTGCAACGGGAACGCGCAAGCTCAATGACCTCTTCCGCGAGGTCAAGGGCGTACTTGAGTTCATGCCCCGCTATACACATATGGAGGGCTTCACCTTCCGTAAGGAGACAAAGCCTGTCTGGGCCGACAATGTGGTATGGCAGAATATTTATGTCGGAGACGTTAAGGTCGGTGACATGGGACTTCTCGACAAGAAGGTATCCATGGAATGCGGCATCAAGAATCTTTCCGTGATGCTCTTTGAGATCGACACTACTCTCCTTAAGCCTCTGATCTCACGTACCAACAGATTCACCCACCTTGCGGAGTATCCCGAGACCGATTACGATATCTCAATGCTCTTTGATTCCTCCGCAACCTGGGAAGAGATCAAGGAAGTCATAGTAAAGAAAGAGTCCGGTATCATCAAGAACGCATCCTTTGTCGATGAATACCGCGGAAAACAGATCCCTGCCGGCAAGAAGTCAGTCACCATCCGCCTTACCATAGGCTCGAAGGAAAAGACTCTTACCTCCGAAGAGATCGAAAATGCCGCAAATTCAGTGATGAAACAGCTGAACAAGCGCATGGGAGCAGAACTCAGAGCACAGTGACGACCCAATCGTCATTTGCAACAGAGGACACTTTTTTGTAAAATCAGGTACTTGTTTTTTTAAAAACACACCTCTTATCATCTGATGTGGAATTAGAATCCGGTCAGAGATGGGAGGTGTTTTTTTGACCGTAAAAGAAAAAATATTCCACCTTGCGGTGGACATAGGGGCTTCAAGCGGAAGGCATATCCTCGGATATCTTGAGGACGGAAAGCTCATCACGAGGGAGATATACCGCTTCGAAAACTGCCCCGTAAACAGGAACGGAAGTCTGATCTGGGATGTGGATGCCCTGTTTAGGCACATACTTGAAGGGATGAAGAAATGTGCCCGGGAGGGGAGCGTTCCGTCGACCGTCTCCATAGATACCTGGGGAGTGGATCATGTGCTCCTTGATAAAAACGGTGAGAGGATCACGGATGCTTTCTGCTACAGGGACTCACGCACGGACGGAATCCCGGAAGCCGTGGAAAAAATCATATCACAGGATGAGCTTTACAGACGTACCGGTATCCAGAAGCAGAAGTTCAATACGATATTCCAGCTGTGCTCACTCTTAAGAGACGATCCGGGAGTGCTTGAAAAAGCGCAGACCATGCTGCTCCTTCCCGACTATTTTAATTATCTTCTTACAGGGAAGAAGAGTACGGAATATACGAATGCCTCGACAACCGGGCTTTTGAATGCGGAGAGCTGCAGCTGGGATATAGAGCTGATAGAAAAGCTGGGCCTTCCCTTAAGGATCTTTACTCCGATATCGGAGCCGGGAACATTCCTGGGAAAGGTCTTGCCTGAGATCGAAAAGATCATAGGATATGCCCCGGATGTATGCATGACCACATCCCACGATACCGCATCCGCAATACTGGCCGTACCGGGATCGTGCGATAAGAGGTTTGCATATATCAGCTCAGGCACCTGGTCGCTCATCGGAACTGAACTTGAAAGACCGGAGGTGTCGGAAAGCAGCATGAAGAGCAATCTGACAAACGAAGGCGGATACGGTCACAGATACAGATATTTGAAAAATATAACGGGCCTTTGGATGATACAGAGGCTTAAGGCGGAAGAAGCGCCGGACATGTCCTTCGGAGAATTCGCAGGCCTTGCATCAGGACGTGATACGGAAGGCCTCATCGATGTGAATGATGAAAGATTCCTTTCCCCGGAAAATATGCTCCGGGAGATCGGAAGCTATCTGGAGGAGACCGGGCAGAGAGCCGCGAAGGATGTGTTTGATGCGGCGTCTATGGTCTACAGGTCGCTGGCCCGCTTTTATTCTGAAGGTTTAAAAGAGATCGAGATGATACTCGGTACAGAGTTTGATGAGATAAACATCGTGGGCGGCGGATCGAATGCGGATTTCCTGAACGCCCTTACGGCAAAGTGCAGCGGCAAAAAAGTCCTGGCAGGTCCTTCCGAGTGTACGGCCATAGGAAACATGCTGGCGGTCATGCTGGCATCCGGAGAGATCCCCTCGCTTAAAGAGGCAAGAGAAACAGTCAAAAGATCATTTGTGGTAAAGGAGTATGTATGAACAACAGAGAAATGTATTTGCTTGCAAAAGAAAAGTATGCATCGGTGGGAGTCGATACCGAAAAGGCGATGGATGAACTTGCTGATATCCCCGTATCGCTCCACTGCTGGCAGGGAGATGATGTGCACGGATTCGATTCGGACTCGCCCTTAAGCGGAGGGATACAGACGACGGGAAATTATCCGGGCGCAGCCAGAGATCCCGAGGAGCTTTTTGCGGATATCAAAAAGGTCCTGGAGCTTACTCCCGGAAAAAAGAAGATAAATGTACATTCCAGCTATGCCGTATTTGACAAAGGGCAGCACAGGAACAGAAACGAGATCCTTCCGGAGGATTTTAAGGCATGGGTGGATTTTGCAAAAGAAACCGGAACCGGCCTTGATTTCAACCCCACCTTCTTCGGCCACGAGATGGTAAAGGACGGCCTGACACTTACAAGCCCCGATGATTCCGTCAGGAATTTCTGGATAGATCACGGAAAGGCATCCGTCAGGATCGCACAGTATTTTGCGGAGCAGCTCGGTGAGCCCTGTGTCCTCAATTTCTGGATAGGGGACGGCTTCAAGGATATCCCCGCAGACAGGCTGATCCCCAGGCTCAGATACAGGGATTCGCTTGAGCAGATCCTCTCGGAAAAATACGATCCGTCCATGGTCAAGCCCTGCGTCGAATCCAAGGTCTTCGGAATAGGCGTTGAATCCTATACCGCAGGTTCGTCCGAATTTACTCTCAGCTTTGCGGCATCACATAAGGGAGTACTGCCTCTTATGGACAACGGACATTACCATCCCACGGAGGTCGTCTCTGACAAGATCCCCGCACTCCTTGCGTTCTTTGACGAGATCGCACTGCATATCACAAGACCCGTCAGATGGGATTCGGATCATGTTGTCCTGTTTGATGATGAGACAAAAGAGATGGCGCTTGAGATAGTAAGGAACAATGCACTGGGCAGAGTCTATATGGCACTTGATTTCTTCGATGCTTCCATCAACAGGATCGGTGCCTGGACTGTCGGATTCAGGAGCTGGCAGAAAGCACTTTTAAATGCGATGCTCATGCCCAATGACAGACTTAAAGCTCTTCAGGAAAAAGGAGAATTCGGCAGACTCATGGCAGAGCGCGAAGAGTTTAAGACCTACCCCTTCGGAGCCGTATGGGATGAGTACCTTGACAGATGCTCGGTAAGATCCGATGCGGACTGGTACGGAGATGTGCTGAAATATGAAAAAGAAGTTTTATCGTTAAGGAGATGAAAAAGATGAATGTACTTGATACGGGATTTGTAAAAGGATTTATGAACATGTGTGAGGCCGGCTTCAATATGGGCTGGCACGAAAGAAACGGAGGAAATCTCAGCTACCGCATAAAGGAAGAGGAGATAGCGGAGATAAAAGATATGCTTTCGGACGGAGAGTGGAGGGATATCGGCACCTGCGTCCCTCTGCTTTCCGGTGAGTATTTTCTAGTCACCGGAAGCGGCAGATTTTTCAGTAACGTAAAGACAAACCCCGAAGAGACCATTGGGATCATAAAGATCGATGAGACCGGCGAAAGATACAAGACCGTATGGGGACTTAAGGGCTCTCGTCCCACATCGGAACTTCCCACCCATCTGATGAACCACGAGGTTAAGAAAAAAGTGACAAACGGCGCACACAGAGTGATCTACCATGCGCATACGACCAATATCATCGCTCTTACTTTCGTGCTGCCGCTTGAGGATAGCGTCTTTACCCATAAGCTCTGGGAGATGGCTACGGAGTGTCCTGTGGTATTTCCTGACGGTGTGGGAGTAGTGAAGTGGATGGTCCCCGGCGGAAGGGATATAGCCGAAGCGACCATGGAAAAAATGAAAGAGTACGATCTTGCTGTATGGGCTCATCACGGAATGTTCGCATCGGGCCCGGATTTCGACACCACCTTCGGACTCATGCACACCGCGGAAAAATCTGCGGAGATACTGGTCAAGGTGATGTCTGTGAATTCTCCCATGATACAGACAATCACGGATGAAGATCTGATAAAGCTCGCCGGTGAGTTCGGCGTTACGCTGAACGAAAAGTTCATTCGGAAAGACGGTAATCCCTCGGGCTCATCCCGTAACGGTGATTGAATATACGGTGAAAATAGCTGACATTTTCGTAACCCACAAAATAGGAGATGTCGATCACTTTCATGGTCGTGTTTTTCAAAAGAAAGCACGCCTTGTCCAGTCTTTTGGCCATCATGAGATCAGAGAAAGTCTCACCGCCGCTTATCCTTCTGATCTCCTTTGAGAGCCAGCATGAGCGGTATTTGAGTTTTGACGCAAGTTTCGCGAGGGATCCGTAACGGTAATTTTCATCTATGTAGTTGAGAACGGCTATCATCAGCTCCTGGTCTTTGTTTCCGCTCTTGATATCCTGAAATGTGCAATACCCGAGCAGGGAAAGAAAGAGTTCTCCCATAGTGATGTTGTTTACGGCCCTCATGCTGGACTTGTCAGTTTCAATCGCCCATATGAGGTTTTCAGCCAGGTTCTGCACGGCCAGTATGTCGGACGCTTTGAAATGCAGGTATGACGGAGCTATCTCGTTGCCTAAGAGACCTTTCACCAGGAAATCATGGAGAGGAGAGGGATCGTCACCGATCATGTCCAGCGGTCTGGTGAAAAACTCCGGAAGGATTATGAAATTGACGGCAATGTCGTTTACTCCCGCGGGATATATCTCATGACTTGCTTTTTCGCTCAGGAATAAAAGCTCTCCCTGTTTTAGGAATATATGATTTCCGTCCACGACATGATGGGTTTCTCCGGAGTACATATAGACCATCTCGATGTAATTATGCCTGTGTGCGGGAAAATGAATGAACCTGGTGTGAGGGCGGCAGGTGATGATGCGGCCCTCGCTTAAGAGCTTTGCGGAATCTACTATGCTGTCCATGCCGGACATATAGAGCTTTTTGTTGATGGCCGGGTTCCCGGATAGGATCCGTGATTCCTCTACCGTTATAGCGGAGAGTTTGCTGTAAAGTTTATTATCCATTTGTTTTTTTAACCTCGTCTTCCTCGAGCATCAGCTCGCCGTGTATATTGCTTTCTTTCATCATCATGCGGAAATTTTTCGGCGAGGTACCGTACAGTTTTCTGAAGCAGTCTTTGAAATAATTGCTGCTGTTAAAACCGCAGTCAGTAGCTATTTCCGTAATGGAATTATCCGTTGTCAGGAGCATTCTCTGCGCCTGTCTGAGTCTGATATATGTAATGTATTCGACAAATGATCTGCCTGTGACTTTTTTGAATTTTTTTGACAGATATGTGGAGCTGAGACCTATCTTGTAAGCCACGTCTTCGAGAGTGAGCATACTCTGATAGTTCATGGCGATGTAATGGATGGTCTGTTCGATATCCTCGGGAATTCCCTTTTCCTGCTGTACGGATTCATAGACGAATATTCCGTTGCGCATGAAGGTCAGGAAAAGGAGTATTGTCTGCCAGCGCAGCATCTCCGATGAGTAATCGTCCGGAAGATCGTTCTCCGTCAGCATGAGATTGATGTATTTCTCAATCTTGGCCCTTCCATCCCTGCTGAGGACGATCTTGCCGCTTTTGTTCAGGATATCGTTTATCCTGGGATGCTCCTGTCTGAAGGGCTCCGGTATGAGTTCGGGCTTGATGCAGATGATGATCCTTTCGCATCTGACCTTTCCCTCATATCCGGTGCAATGACTCATCCCCGCGGGGACGATGAACACTTCTCCGGATGAAAGATGATACTTTCTGTTATCCACTGTGTAATTACATTGACCGGTCTTGAGATAGAATATCTCGATGTAATCGTGAGTGTGTTCATAAGTCATTATGAAGTTGGGATTACGTACCTGTTTTTCAACGAAAATCCCCATATTATCGTATTCGGTATACATATATTCAGCCCCGTCGGAAAAATTTCCTGTTGACAAATGTAAGCGTTTACACAAATATAAATAACATAAAATTTGTTCGTTGAGAAGAAGTTAATTTTTTTATTTTTTTAACAAAGGAGGCTTTTGATCTATGGAAATGTCCGAAGTTTTAAAAACAGGCAGAAAGACACGCCCCATCAGGGTAGTGCAGTTCGGCGAGGGAAATTTTCTCAGAGCCTTTGCCGATTACATGATCGATATCGCAAATGAACGCGGAACATTTGACGGAAACATCGTCATCGTAAAACCAATCCCGTTCGGAAGCCTTGATAATTTTCACAGACAGGACTGTCTGTACACCGTATCCCTGCGGGGCAATGTGGACGGCAGCCCTTTCAAGACAAACAGAGTGGTGAGCAGTGTTGCGGATGCCGTCGATACTTCGTCGGAGTATGACAAATACATATCCCTTGCAGAGACTGACACTCTGAGATTCGTGATCTCAAATACAACGGAAGCCGGGATCGTTTATGACGCGGATGACAGTTTTGATCTTAAGCCTCCAGGGAGCTTCCCCGGAAAACTGACACAGTTTTTATATCACAGGTACGAAACCTTTAACGGCGCGGAGGATAAGGGACTTGTCATGCTGCCCGTTGAGCTGATAGACGATAACGGGAAACATTTAAAGGAATGCGTCCTTAAGCAGATCGAAAACTGGGATCTTCCCGAAGGATTCAGAAAGTGGGTAGAGGAAAGCTGCGTATTTACACAGACTCTCGTGGACAGGATAGTCACCGGATATCCCCGGGCTTCCGAGGAAAAAGAGTGGGAAGAGCTGGGGTATGAGGACCGCCTTATGGTCACCGGAGAACCCTTCGGACTCTGGGTCATCGAGTCTGACAGGGACATAGAAAAAGAATTCAATCTTCCCGGTGCCGGGCTTCCCGTCATCTTTACGAAAGACCATCATCCCTACAAGCAGAGAAAGGTAAGGATACTGAACGGAGCGCATACCTCATTTGTCCTCATGGCTTACCTGATGGGAAAAGATATCGTGCGTGACTCAATGCAGGACGATGATATCAGGGATTTCATGCTCAAAACGATCTATGATGAGGTCATCCCCACCCTCACCCTTCCAGAAGATGAACTGAAGGCATTTGCATCCGAAGTGGTCAACCGTTTCAACAATCCCTATGTGGATCACTCGCTTCTTGCCATCTCCCTAAACTCAGTCTCAAAGTGGAGGGCACGCTGTCTTCCTTCACTTGCCGAATATGTCAGGAAGTTCGGAAAACTCCCTTCACATCTGACATTTTCTGTGGCCGCTCTCATCGAGTTCTATAAGGGCACGGAGATCTCAGGCGGAGCACTTAAGGGTCACAGGGGCGGAGACGTCTACGACATAAGGGACGATGCAGCGGTCCTGAAATTCTTTGCGGAAAATTCAGAAAGGGAGATCCCGGAACTTGTTAAGGCATATCTCGGAAGAGTGGATTTCCACGGAAGTGATCTTAACGAAATACCGGGTCTTTACGATCAGGTTTGCGAAGATCTTGAGAGCATACGTAAAAACGGCATGAGAGAAGCTATGAAGAGGATCTGACTATGCAGGATTATCTGATAATAAACAAATCCGACAATGTGGCCGTGGCACTTAAGGACCTTGCCGCGGGAACGGAGATCTCCGCGGGCGAAGGCAGAGGAGTCATCAGGATACTTGAAGATATACCGGCGGGACACAAGGCAGCTCTTGAGGATATCCCTGCGGGCGGGGAGATCGTCAAATACGGATCTCCCATAGGAATCGCATCCCAAGACATTGCGGCCGGCGAGAGAGTGCATGTCCATAACATAAAGACCGGACTCGGAGATGATCCGGAGTATACATACGAACCGGTGCCCGCGCCCGATATGCCCGTAAAAAGCGGGACGTTCAAAGGCTTTGTAAGAAATGACGGAAGTGTCGGTATCAGGAACGATATCTGGATCATACCTACCGTGGGATGCGTAGGCAGCACAGCCGCTGCCATAGCGAATATGTCAAAGAAGTATCTGAAGGGCACCGTAGGTGACGTATGTGCGTTCAGTCATCCCTACGGCTGTTCCCAGATGGGAGACGATCAGGAAAATACAAGACGGATACTGTGCGATCTCATCACCCATCCGAATGCCGGAGGAGTGCTCGTTCTTTCACTCGGCTGTGAGAACAGCAACCTGGACGTGATAAAGCCCATGCTCGGAGACTATGATGCATCAAGGATCCGTTTTCTAATCTGTCAGGAATCCGAGGATGAGATAGAAGACGGATGCGCCATAGTGAGAGAATTGATAGAGAATGCATCGCAGACCGAAAGGCAGGATGTTCCCATATCAAAGCTCATAGTGGGATTAAAGTGCGGCGGATCGGACGGACTGTCCGGAATAACCGCAAATCCTCTTGTTGGGCGGTTTTCCGACAGGCTGATCTCATACGGAGGCACCACGATACTTACCGAAGTTCCCGAAATGTTCGGCGCAGAGACCGGACTCATGAACAGATGCAGGAATAAAGAGCTGTTTGATAAGACCGTCGATATGATAAATGATTTCAAGGATTATTACAGATCGAACGGACAGACCATATATGAGAATCCTTCACCCGGAAACAAAAAGGGCGGCATATCAACGCTTGAGGACAAGTCCCTGGGATGCACCCAGAAATCGGGAAGCTCGCAGGTGAGCGGCGTCCTCTCATACGGAGATAAGGTATCGGAGAGCGGACTGAATCTTCTGTCTGCGCCGGGCAACGACCTTGTTGCCGCAACCGCGCTCGCCGCGGCCGGAGCACAGATCGTCCTCTTTACGACGGGAAGGGGAACACCTTTCGCATCACCCGTTCCCACCGTCAAGATATCCAGCAACACCCCTCTCGCGAGACATAAAAAAACATGGATCGATTTTGATGCGGGAGTCTTAACGGAGGAAGGACACACTTTCGAAAGCGAGGCGGGAGCACTGTTTGATCTGGTCATCTCCGTGGCCGAGGGTAAAAAAGTCAGATCCGAAGAAGCCGGTTTTCATGACATGGCGATCTTCAAAAACGGTGTCACACTGTAAAAAACGTCAGAACAAAAAATCTGTAGTTTTTTTTAAAACCATATAAAAATTTGGTATTTTACACTTTTCTGTTTTCATAAAATCTTTTCATAGCAATTGCGGAAACAAACGGAATTGTTTTTCCCCGAAAGGGTATGAAAGGAGAATCTATGGTAAAAAAACTACTTGCATCATTTTTGACCGCATCCCTTCTGCTGGGAGTTTGCGGTTGCGGAGCGGCTTCGGCTGAGGATTCCGGAAACACATCACAGGGCGGTACGGATTCCGTACAGACCACTGTATCGAATGCGGATCCTTCCGAGCCCGTGACACTCAGAATGGCGTGGTGGGGATCACAGACAAGACATGACATCACTGTCGCTGCCATCGAACTTTACGAACAGCAGAATCCCAATGTCACCATTGAGTATGAGTTCTACGATTTCGAGAGCTACTTCACCAAGCTTAAGACACTGGTCGCATCCGATCAGGTTTGGGATATCTTCCAGCTCGGCGGAAACTTCCCCGAGTATATCGACAAGATCTACTACATGAACGAGTTCATCGATAACGGTACCATCGATGTTTCCGATATCCCCGAGGCATACCTCAAGATCACACAGGATACCGAAGGAAACCAGATCGGGCTTTCAAACGGACTCAACACCTACGGAATCGCTTACGATGTAGACATGTTCAAGGAAGCAGGCGTTCCCCTTCCCACCGACAACTGGACATGGGATGATTACAAGGATGCCGCTCTCAAGATAAGCAAAGCAACCGGCCACTTCGGATCTTCCGGACTTGCAAGCTCCGAGTTCATCGCAGGATGCTCCACCTACATCGGACAGCAGGGAAATGTAGGACAGTACAGTTTCTTTAATCTCGACCTCACCGGAATGGGATTCAGTGATGCTCAGATGCTCACTCCCTACATCCAGATGAGAGCGGATCTCATAAATGCCGGAGCATCGCCCGATGCAGGTGCCGAGATGGAGATCACCAACATCGAGAATGACTTCCTTGTCACCGGCGAAGCTGCCATGACATGGGTTGCGGTCAACCAGTTCCCTACCATCTATGATATCTGCGCAGGAGAGGGAAGAACCCTTGCACTCGCAACCATCCCCAGAGTAAAGGCTGACGGCCCTGCAGGTTCCGTTATCCAGTCCTCACAGATGCTCTGCGTATCACAGGACAGCCAGTACAAGGCTGAGGCGGCAAAGTTCATCGCATGGTTCCAGACCAGCGTAGAGTGCAACCAGATCCTCAAGGGAGAGAGAGGAATTCCCGTAGCCGACTCCGTAAGAGCAGCTCTTGAATCCAATCTTACCGAGGGACAGCAGATAATGTACGATTACGTTACCCTCGTCGGAACCTTCGCAACTCCCGACAAGGTAAACGTTCTGAGCCCCAACGGCCAGGATGAGGTAGTTGATAACTACAGAAACTACATCCAGCAGGTTGTTTCCGGTGAGATCACTGCAGCAGAAGCAGCCGAAAAGACATACGAAGACGCCGAAGCATTATTCAAATAATCCTTCCCTGCAGCGGGCACACTCTCGTCCGGGGGTGTGCCCATTCTATACCCTGAACACCCTATTTTTTACGAAACGGAGATATATTTTGCAAACCGAGGTTGTTAAATCCAGAGTAAAAAAAATAATGAACAGCAATGAGATGGTCGGATATGTCTTTGCTTTTCCGTTCATATTCGGGTTCATCTGTTTTTCGCTGATCCCCATTCTTACTTCGCTGCGCTATGCTTTCACGGATTTCTCCCTGGGCAGCAAGACAATGGAATTTGTGGGAGGCGCTAACTTCAAGCAGCTTCTTACGGATGAGGTGTTCCTGAAATCACTCAGGATAACCCTTAAATATGTATTTATCTCCGTACCTTTGAAGCTGGTATTTGCACTTCTCGTAGCATATCTTCTCACGAGAAAGACGAGACTTCAGGTACTGTACAGATCCCTTTACTATGTCCCCTCGCTCGTGGGAGGAAGCATAGCCGTAGCACTTGTCTGGAAACAGCTTTTTGCGAGAAAGGGACTTCTCAATTCGATCATGGGAGAAATGGGACTCGATCCCATCAACTGGTTCGGTGACCAGAAGCTGGCTCTTTATCCCCTCGTGCTGATGAGCGTATGGCAGTTCGGATCTTCCATGATCATCTTCGCTGCGGGACTTAAAGAGATATCCCCGACCTATTATGAAGCGGCAAGGATCGACGGAGCGAATATGGTACAGTCATTTGTCAACATCACGCTTCCCTGCCTTTCACCCATCATCCTGTACAACCTTGTAATGCAGACCATCCAGGCCTTTATGGCATTTACACAGGCATTCGTCATCACCGCCGGCGGACCCGATAACGGAACGATGATGTACGCACTGTATGTCTACAATCAGGCCTTTAAATATAACCATATGGGATACGCGTGTGCGATGAGCTGGTTCATGCTCATAGTAATGTGCCTCATCACACTGGTCATCTTCAAGACATCAAAGAGCTGGGTTTTCACGGAATCCGGAGATTAAGAGGGCAGTTATATGAAGACAAAGAAAATACTGATAAAGATCATATATCATACTCTTGTCGTTGCTTTCGGATTTGTCATGATATATCCTGTTCTTTGGATGATAAGCGGATCCTTCAAGGACAATTCCGAAATACTCAGAGGTTCCCTTTCCCTTATTCCCGACGAGCTTAAGCTCAGCAATTACGCAACGGGATGGAAGGGATTCTCCAAGATCACATTTGCACGTTTTTTTGCCAATTCATTTTTCATAACGGCGATAGCCACATTCGGAACCGTTGTGAGTTCGTCACTGGTAGCATATTCACTTTCGAGGATCAAATACCGCGGACGTAAGATCTGGTTCACAGCCATGCTTGCCACGATGATGCTTCCGGGCCAGGTCATCATGATACCTTCGTTCCTCATATGGTATAACCTGGGACTCGCAAACAGCTATGTTCCCCTTATACTTCCTTATTTCTGCGGACAGGCATTCTTCATCTACCAGATGATGCAGTTCATGTCAGGCATACCGAGAGAGCTTGATGAAGCGGCTACGATCGACGGATGCAGCAAGTATTCCATCTATACCCACATCATCCTTCCTCTTCTCAAGCCCGCCATCGTTACAACGGTCATCATACAGTTCTACTGGAAATGGGACGATTACATGGGACCTCTTCTCTACCTGAGCAAGCCCAAGAGTTATACCGTATCCCTCGCCATCAAGATGTTTGCCGATGCGGCTTCCACAACGGACTACGGTGCAATGTTCGCAATGTCGACCTTATCGCTTTTGCCGGTATTCTTTATCTTCCTGTTCTTCAACAAGTATCTTGTTGAAGGAATCGGAACAAGCGGACTGAAAGGATAAACATGATCAGTAATCCCGTAATAAGAGGCTTTAATCCGGACCCGTCGATAGTAAGGGCGGGAGATGATTACTATATCGTCAACTCCACCTTTGAATGGTGGCCCGGAGCCAGGCTGTATCACTCTGTGAACCTGGCTGACTGGGAGGACATGGGAGGGATACTCGATTCCTCCTCCCTTATAGATCTCACCGGAAATGCTCCTTCATGCGGAGTGTGGGCATGCGATCTTACATACGACGGCTCAAGATTTTATCTTGTCTATACGGATGTAAAGACCAAGAAGTATTTTTACAATACTCACAATTATCTCATTTATGCTGATGATATACTCGGTCCCTGGTCCGAACCTGTCTATCTGAACAGCAAAGGATTCGATCCTTCGCTTTTCCATGATGAGGACGGAAGAAAATATCTTGTTGGGATGCTGAACGGATTCGGGGGCATAACTGTCCAGGAACTGGATCCGGTCACCTTGAGGCCTTCGGGCGATGCGGTCACGGTATTTAAAGGGTCAGGCATCGGCTGTACCGAAGGACCTCATATCTACAGATTCGGTGAATATTATTATCTGATAACGGCAGAGGGCGGTACCGGATATGCCCACTGCGTCAGTGTTGCGAGATCAAGGGATCTCTACGGGCCTTATGAGGTCCATCCCGATAATCCGGTACTGACATCTTTCCCCGACAGCCCGCTGCAGAAGTGCGGTCACGGAGATATCGTCTTTGATAAGACCGGCAGATCGTTTATCGTGTTTTTGTGCTCAAGACCCGTATCGGGAAAAAGCTCTGTACTCGGACGCGAAACTGCGATAGAAGAGCTGGTCTGGAAGGACGGTTGGCCGTACCTTAAGCGCGGCGGAAGAACTGCGGGAACCGAACTTCAGTATGACTGTTCACAGAAAAAGACAGAAGGTTTTTACGATGATTTTTCCGGGAACGGGATCCGTAAAGTTTATTCCTCACCGAGGCGGAGCTACAGCGAATTTGCCGAGGTGGTGAATGATAAATCGGGAGGACATGCTCTGAGGATCGTGGGAAGAGAATCCTTAAACTCCTACTTCCGGGTTTCTCTTCTTTCTTTCAGACTCCGGGAAATCGATTGCAGAGCGAGAACAAAACTCCTTTTTTCATCTTCCTCCCCTGAGCAGGCAGCAGGGCTTGTCATCGTGTATGATGCGCTGAACTTCTATATGTTCGTCCAGACGTCGGAAGACGGTGCGCCCTGCCTTAAGCTCATAAAAAGTGACAGCGGTGTCGTTGAAACACTTGAAACGGCCGTGGTGAGTCCGGGAGATGACGGAACCCAATTATCCATTGTTTTGTCCGGCGGAAAAGATATATATTTCGAATACGGAAGCGGCGCAGGCCTTATGAGACTGAAGACCGTGGGCGATGCGGAGATCCTGTCCGATGAGCATTGCAGAGGTTTTACCGGCACACAGATCGGTATGTATGTACACGATCTGACCGGATCCGGGCATTCGGCAGATTTTTCATTTTTTACGGTAGAGGACAAAACGTGATCACTTTTTCCGATGTGCATTTCAAATCCGGCGATGAACTGACAGACAGGCTTTTTAACGAAGCTTTGATAAAGTGTGAGCAGAACATCGCATCCTTCGGCGGAAGAAATGTCCTGGTCGAGGGAGCCGGGTACGAGAAGATCTGGCTTGAGACGCAGCCCATGGGCGGCCGTATGTATGCGAAGAAAAATATCGAGACTGCCCTTAACAACCAGCTTCTGTTTATGGAATATCAGAGAGATGACGGCAGGATCCCGGGCAGCATCGCGGTGATAGACGGGTCAGTGACTCCCCAGTTCAACAAGTTTCAGGGGTTCTGCTTTCCGGAACCTGCGCTGGATATGTATTTCCTTGTGAATCCGGGTGATGATTACTTAGGCAGACTGTATGAGTGTCTTGAAAAGTTTGACGATTATCTGTGGAAGAACAGGGACTCCGATAACGACGGATGTCTGGAATCCTGGTGTAAATATGATACGGGTGAAGACAATGCACTGAGGTACGGCGATGCGCCGGACGGATGGTCTGAGGAATATCCTCCGGAGGGCTGCTCGGTGGTCCCCATGGCTTCACTGGATGTAATGAGTTATTCCTATTCCTGCAGAAAGACCCTTTCGCGTATCGCATATATAAAAGGTCTGGAAGATACCGGAGATGCATGGGCGTCAAAAGCGGGATCTGTCAGGGCGAAGATCAGGGAATATCTATGGGATCCCGATGCCAGGATATGCTTTGACAGGGATAACAGACATGTGCCCCGGAAGGTCATATGCCATAACACCCTGAGAGCAATGTACTGGGGCAGTATAGACAGGGATATGGCAGCAAAGTTTGTCGAGACACATCTTCTGAATGAGAAGGAATTCTGGACATATATGCCGCTCCCTTCGGTTTCCGTGAGCGATCCTCTTTTCAGGAACGAGCCTTCAAACAACTGGAGCGGACAGTGTGAGGCACTCACTTACCAGAGAGCCATAAGTGCCCTTGAGAACTACGGATACGGAAGCCTCATACCGTATCTCGGGAGAAAACTGTTTGAGGCCATCGGAACAGATTGCAGGTTTGTCCAGCAATATGACCCTTTTTCGGGACAGCCTTCCCTTGGAGCCGAAAGCGGCGGACGGGACGGATACGGCCCGGCGATGCTCGCAGTCATGGAATATACTGCGGCAATGCACGGCGTCAGGAGAAAGGCTCACAATCTGATCTGGGGATGCCTGCAGGGGACTTCATCGGAATATGAGCAGCTGCTCGGCAGTGACAGTTACAGGATATGTACCGGTCATGATGGCAGCTCTGCATATATAAACGGTAAAAAGATCTTTGATACTCATAAGAACGTAAGTATCGTTACCGACATGAACGGAAATGTATTAAAAGTTACGGACTTATAAAGAGACGAGGAGAAAAATGAGATACACTGACAATTTTGTTGAAGATGTAAAGATCGCTTATATCGGCGGAGGCTCGAGAGGCTGGGCATGGACTTTTATGACGGATCTGTCACTTGAGAAACAGATGTCCGGAACCATCAGATTATACGATATCGATAAGGAAGCAGCGAAGGCCAACGAGATCATCGGAAACTCCATAAAGGACAGGAAAGAAGCTGTCGGCAAATGGGACTATGTGGTCGCGGATACCGTAGAGGAAGCCCTCACGGGAGCTGATTTTGTAGTAATATCCATTCTTCCCAAGACCTTCGACGAGATGGAGGTGGATGTGCACATGCCCGAGAGACTGGGCATTTACCAGTCGGTCGGTGATACTGCGGGACCCGGCGGAATGATAAGGGCTCTCAGAACACTTCCCATCTTTTTTGAATATGCAAAAGAAATAGAAAAGTACTGTCCCGATGCATGGGTCATCAATTATACGAACCCCATGTCGCTCTGCGTAAAGGCAATGTATGACGCATTCCCGAAGATCAAAGCCTTCGGATGCTGCCATGAAGTATTCGGAACAGAGAAGATCCTTGCACAGATAGTTGCCGAAAAGCTGGGCATCGAAAAGATCGACAGACATGAAATTGAAGTAAACGTCATGGGCATCAATCATTTTACATGGTTTGATTATGCATCCTACAAGGGTATCGATCTGTTTCCCATCTACAGGGAATTCATTGCGGAGCATTTTGAAGAGGGCCTCGACGAGAGAGATGCGAACTGGGCAAATGCATGCTTTGCATGCAAGCACAGAGTCAAGATGGATCTGTTCAACAGATACGGTCTGATCGCCGCAGCAGGTGACAGACATCTTGCGGAGTTCATGCCCGGGGATACCTATCTTAAGGACCCTGAGACCGTGAGAAGCTGGGGATTCGATCTGACCAGCGTTAAGTGGAGAAAAGAAGATCTTAAGAACAGACTGGCTAAATCGGGCAGATTGGTGAGAGGAGAGGAGCAGATAGAACTCCTTCCGACCGGTGAGGAAGGAATACTTCTGATAAAGGCTCTTTGCGGACTTACCAGGATCGTCAGCAATGTGAACATCCCCAATACCGCACTCCAGATCCCCAATCTTCCCGCTGAGGCGGTAGTCGAGACCAATGCTCTCTTCGGCAGGGATTCCATCAGACCCATCTATGCCGGCGAGATGCCGGAAAATGTAAAAGAGCTCGTCATGCCTCATATAAGAAATCACGAGAGGATCCTTGAAGCTGCCAAGACCTGTGATGCGGAGCTTGTTGTAAGAAGCTTTATGGAAGATCCCGTAACATGCGGTGCACACGCATCCGAGGAAGATATCCGGAAACTCGTCACCGATATGATGGCCGCTACCCTGTGACACGGGGACGTTTCGCCCGTCGCGTTTTCGTGAATGGGGGACGTTTCACCTGTCATGTGTCCGATATTCCTTTATAGGACAGTGGGACAGTCCCGCCGTCCCGTCATATGAATGGACCGTTCCCCCACGGTCCTTCGTATCTCGGAACGGCGGAACCGTCCCACTGTCTTTTTTGCGGAAACTCCGGATGGTCACAATGGATACAGTCTGATAAAATCATGTAAGGAGGATAAGACTATGATCACGGTGAATCTGTATTATACAGGAACAAACGGAAGCGCCCGCAGATTTGCACAGGAGATGGAGAGCAGCGGAACCGCGGAAAAGATCCGCGCCGAAAAGGGAAATGTCAGATATGAGTATTTCTTTCCTATGAACGATCCCGAGACTGTCCTTCTCATCGACGCCTGGGAGGACCAGGAAGCCATCGATGTCCATCATGCATCAGCCATGATGAAGACCATAATGGAGCTTCGTGAAAAATACGACCTGCATATGAAGGTTGAGAGGTATGTTTCGGAGGAGCTTCCCGAATCCGATGAAGGATTTGTAAGGAACTGAAAAATGGATAAGAACAGAGTTTTAACATACACGGATGAAGACAGGACTATCGTCCGTGCAGGGATTGAAGGCGTAAGAAAGATCCTGACGGGAAACGATATGGATAAGAACAGAGTCGTAACATACACGGATGAAGACAGGGCTATCGTCCGTGCAGGGATTGAAGGCGTAAGAAAGATCCTGATGGGAAACGATATGGACAGAAAGAGGAGCATGCTCTTTTGTCTTGATTATTTTATGGATCCCTATTACGGACAGGATATCTCGGCGATCAGGGACGAACTCGTAGAGATGCTTCAGCAGATCATCGTATCGAAGGATAATGACACGGATGTCAAAGAGGATGCCATCGATCTTCTGGGAAGTTATGAGTGGGGACCGTATCCGATCATTGATGAACATTTTGATGAAATAGAGGACTGCCTTAAGCCCGATGTTAATTACATCAGGAAAATGCATATCATATGCAGGAAACGAAAGGTCATTTTCCTGGGGTCATCGGTAACATACGGAGAAGCTTCCGGAGGGATCTCTTTTGCGGATATGATCTGTGAACGGACCGGCTGGGAGATGATCAAGGAGGCGGTATCCGGAACGACCCTTGCAGATGAGGGACCGGATTCATATGTCTCGAGGATGAAGAATATAAAGGCGGATGAAGCCGATCTGCTGGTGTGTCAGCTCTCCACAAATGACGCCACTTTGAATAAGCCGGCAGGCGAAGTGGGGGAATCTGATGATATCGGATCATTTGATACAAAGACTGTTGCGGGAGCAATAGAATATATCATTGCCTATGCCCGCAGAAAATGGGGATGTTATGTGATGTTCTATACAAGTCCGAGATATGATTCCCGCCAATACGGTAAGATGGTAAAGCTTTTGAAAAAGATATCCGTGAAATGGCAGGTTCCTGTGATCGATATGTGGAGTGACAGGAAATTCAATGCCATAGACCGCGAAGTATATGACAGGTATATGGCAGATCCCATCCACCCCACCCTTGAAGGATACAGGGAATGGCTGACACCATATATGGAAAAGAAGATCCTCGACCTGATAGAGTGAAAGATCCGGCCCCGGATTTCCTATTCAGCTTTGGTGCCGCATTCGGTACAGTAGTTCTTGCCGGTGACATCTGCTCCGCATGTTTTGCAAATGCGGGCTGCGGTGTTCCTGCGGACTGTGTAGTAGGTTTTCTTATCGACTTCTTCGGATTTTTCGAAAATGCTTTTGGAAGCGATCTCTTTGATCAGCTCCAGGGTTTTATCCGGATCGGTGAAGATCCTGTCGTCTTTTTTGCCGAACCTTATATAGCCCTCGGGATCTCCGTGCTCTATATAAGCATCTTTGGGATCTGCGCAGAGCTGTCTTACTTTGTCTTTGATGTCCGGAATGAGCTCATCCGGAACTTTATAATGCATTTCCGTATCACCCGATCTGAGCTCAAGAAATGCACTCGAACTGTTTATTTTGATGAAGCTGCTCTCCGTATCCGGGAAGAATGTCCGGATGACCCCGGCGGGTACGGTTTCGGGTTTGCAGTAGATACCGTGATAGATCATTTTAAGTTCAAAATCACCATCCGGGATAGCGGGATTGGGATAGCGGTAATTCATGAGCGCTACCTCATCCAGAGGCTCTCCGCATGATGCCATGAGTTCCTCCAGCATCCCATAGAGAACTTCATCATCCATATCGTAATAATAGTTCCGTGTCATAGAACGGCTTCCGAGACTGACCTCACGTGCCGCCTCGACGACCGCGGCGGTGTCTTTGCCGTTAAGAGACGGTTCCAAAGGGAAAAATCCCGGATTCTCTCCGGTGCACTTGCTGAAAACTTCTTCAATGAACTTTTCTCCGGCTTCCTTGGAAACGGCATAATATGCACCGTTTTTACAGAGAAGATAATAAACGCCGTCATTTATGGATGATAAGCTGTAATCATTATTGTATGGCTTTCCGCCGAATCCGGCGTTCTGAGAGTAGTGTTCTCTGAGATTTCTGTAGGCGATATAGACGTACATGATCATCCTCCGGGGAAACAGATTTTTGCCTTTCCGGAATTCATTATATCATAGACTTAAGGTTGCAGCCTGTCTCCCCGTCACTTCAAACGATCACTTTTAAAATTTAAAGTAAAACTTTAAAAAGTTGTTGCATTACTTTTAATTCCATGTTATATTCTTTTTGCCGGCAGAAATAGATTTAAATATTTAAACTAATGCTTTAAATGAGGCTAAGGAGAATATTATGGAAAATAAAAAGAGCAAAAAACCCGGTTACTTCAGATTTACGGAAATTTTTTCATACACGATCATCATGCTCCTGATCTTTCAGGTGATAGGTTTCGGAAAGACGCTGCTCTCGGATCCGGATTCTTATGAGATCCGATATGAGGCAGCTATGGGAGGGGCTGTCGAAAGCTCTTCAGGCGGCATGGGAAGCCAGATGGTCTACAGGCTGTACAGGGATGGTGAGGATCAGTGTGATGTTGATATCAACAGATACGATCTCAGGGACGAGAACGGCAATCCGGATCTGAAATACTGCTTCCTTATGGATGAGGCTTCGACTCTTTCCAGTGTGCTCCTTATAGGGGCTATGATATTTATCGTCAGCAGGATAGCAGCTGAGATTTCCGGGGGCAGCTCACCCTTCACACACAGGAATGTCCGCTTTATCAGGATCATCGGTACACTGCAGTTTGCTCTTGCCATAGTTCCGGGCCTGGTAAGGATGATCATGTCGTTTTTCAGATTCATGTACTATTCATCCACCTTTACAATAAACAGCTTCTTTATGTTTGTCGTAGCTTTTGCCATCATGACACTGGCACAGGTGTTTGATTACGGTGTAAAGCTTCAGGAAGACATGGACAGTATTGCATGAGGGGAGGGTGGATATGATCATAATCAGACTTGACCGCATGATGGCGGATAGGAAGATTTCTCTTAACGATCTGGCAGAAAGAGTCGGGATGACCAATGTGAATCTCTCCAATCTTAAGACGGGGAAGATGAAGGGTATCCGCTTTGAAACTCTGGATGCGATATGCAAAGTCCTGGAGTGCCAGCCCGGAGACCTGATGGAATATACGGAAGATTAACGGGGGCAGCATATGGGATACCGTAAATCCGGCACAGGCGGTCCGGAAAAAACAGGATGCGGCTGTTATTGAACTGTGGTATGGTTGGACATAGGTACAGCACTGACAGCAGCATGGGAGTATGATATGCATTACAGCGTTCTTGTAGTGGATGATGAAACCGAACTTGCCTGCTACACGGCAAAATATTTTAATATGTCGGGAGTGGAGACCGCATACAGACTGGATGCGGCCTCCGCTCTTGAGTTTTTTGAAGACAATACCTGCTCGCTGATCCTGCTTGACATCAACCTCGGAGGCGACTCGGGCTTCGAACTCTGCCGCACCATCAGGCAGACCATGGACATTCCCATCTTCTTCATCAGTGCAAGGTCTGCGGAGGACGATATGCTGCTGGGCTTAAGCCTTGGCGGCGACGATTACATATGCAAGCCCTACTCCCTGGGCGTGCTCTTAGCCAAGGTTAAGGCTGAGCTGGGGCGTTACGGGGACAGACCGGAAAAACAGATCCCGCAGGATGGCGGGGTGAAGCTCGGAAACACTTTCTTCAACCCGAAGAAAGCCGTGATCATAAAGGGCGGTGAGGAATATCCTCTCAAAGCCATGGAGTACAAGCTTCTTGCGTATATGACCGCCAATCCCGGACGCGTCATCTCCAAGGATGAATTCTTTGAAAAGATATGGGACACCCAGTTTGTCGGTGACGTTACCCTCAATGTTCACATAAGACATCTGCGTGAAAAAATAGAAGACGACCCCGGAAAGCCTGAGGTCATCAAAACTGTGTGGGGAGTCGGTTTTATCTTTGAACCCTGAGCCGGGATAGTATGAAGAAGAGATATTTTTACATCTATACTGTGATCTTCATATTGGTAAGTGCCTTCATCTGCATCATGGCCGCAAACGGACGCGGAGAGAGCGGATTTACTCTTGATGCCACGAAGGTTAACAGGAGACTGATCGCCATAGAGAGCAGCTGGGAGGATATCTCCGGATACAGAAGCGGGACGGTCCCCGCTGAGGACGGATTTGATTATACCGTGATAGACAGTGACGGGAAGGTACTGATCATGACCAGAAGTGATATGGCGCAGTCCGTTTCTGCCGCCACCTCGCATTATGATGTTATCAGGGATATCACTGTAGATGGCGTTACCGTCGGAACTCTTCTGATACATAATCCGACGGAGGAAGCCGTCAGGGAAGATGATATGAAGAATGCCTGTACTCTGGCGGGACTTCTTCTGATCGTGCTGGTCCTGATAAGTGCATACCGGCTTTATATTGACCGCAATGTAATAAGGCCTTTTTCTAAGATGAAGAGCTTTGCACTGCGCATCGCATCCGGCAATCTGGATACACCCCTTGAGATGGACAGGGGTCATATATTCGGCGAATTTACGGAAGCCTTTGATATCATGAGGGAGGAACTGAAGGCATCCCGTGAACGTGAGGAGGCTGCTGTCAGGAGCAGAAAAGAACTGGTCGCTGAGCTGTCACACGATATCAAGACACCGGTTGCCTCGATCAAAGCCATGGCTGATGTGATGGAGCTGTCCGCATCGACGGACCTTGAGAAGGAAACCGCCAGGTCCATAAGCGGCAAGGCGGATCAGATAGACAGACTTATATCCAATCTCTTCCATGCGACAATGGAAGAACTGGAACAGCTTGAGGTAAAAGATGAAGAGTTTACCTCCGCAGATCTCGAGAAGATGATCAGGGAGGCGGACCATCTCCATAAAGTAAACAGGCTTCACTTGGAGGATGCGGTGCTTTCGGGAGATGAGCTTCGCATGAGTCAGGTAGTCACCAACATTATCTACAATTCCTACAAGTACGCGGGAACGGAGATAAGCATAAACACACATTTTGAGAACACCGGCACAGATGAAGGATCCGGAAAGTATTATGTGCTGGAGATTTCGGATCTGGGCGGCGGTGTGCCTGAAGAGGAACTGGAACTCATCACCGAAAAGTTTAAAAGAGGATCCAACTCCGGCGGACGGGAAGGCTCCGGCCTTGGCCTTTACATCTCGAAGTATCTCATGGAGAAGATGGGCGGGGGACTTGCCTGCAGCAATGACGGAAAGGGCCTTAAGGTGGCTCTCAGGATCAGGATCGCATGACCGGTCTTATCAGGATTAAATCTTTTTAAAGAGATTTAAAAAACAGGCAAAGAATTAAAGATTCATATTGGCTATATTGGGATCATACAAAGCAGGTATGATCCTTTTTTATTTTCGAATTTACCGGAGGCAAAAATGAGCGAAGTCATCATAAAGACCGAGAAACTGTCAAAGAGCTTTTCCGTGGGCGGAAAACAGCAGCATGTAATAAAGAATCTGGATCTGGAGATCTACAAAGGGGATTTCACGGTCATCATGGGATCCTCGGGTGCGGGAAAGTCAACGCTTCTCTACGCCCTTTCCGGAATGGACAAGCCCACCCTCGGCAGGATCGTATATGCGGGTGAGGAGATCACCGGATTAAATGATGACAGGCTTGCGATATTCAGGAGAAAGCATTGCGGATTTGTCTTCCAGCAGATCCATCTTGTGGACAGCATGAGCATCATGGACAATGCCATCTCCGCAGGCATGCTCACCGGGCAGAAGCAGAAGGAACTGAAGAAGAAGGCGCTGGATCTTTTTGAAAGAGTGGGTATATCGGAGGATATGACAAAGAAATTTCCCGCACAGCTCTCCGGAGGTGAGGCTCAGAGAGGAGCGGTGGTGAGGGCACTGATAAACGATCCGGATGTGGTTTTTGCGGATGAGCCCACAGGTGCTCTGAATTCAGCGGGAGTAAAGGCAGTCCTGGATGTGCTGACGGATATCAATAACAGCGGCCAGACCATCCTGATGGTCACACATGATGTCAAGTCCGCCAGAAGAGCCGACAGGATCATATATCTGAAGGACGGGGGAGTGACAGGTGAACTGAGGCTGGGAAAGTATGTGAGCGAAGACAAAGAACGTCACGAGAAGATCAGAAAGTTCCTTGAAGAGATGGGATGGTGAGGTGAAGTATGATAAAGCTTATTAAGAGCAATATACATAAGGACCGCGGCGTGCTCTTTGCATTTGTGCTGATAATGATCATCTCGTCCGCGATACTTGAGATCAGCCTTTTCCTGGGCGGATATGACAGGCGCTACGACAGGATAACGGAGGAGATGGACGCGGGGGACGGAGTTTCTTTTTTCTACGGAGACAGCGATACGGTACGCGGGATCATGGAAGATATGCCGGAGGTTGACAGCTTTCATATCATCGATATCATACTTCCCGATGATGTGAAATTCACGCTTAACGGATCTGATAAGGAGAAGGATCTCAGTGACGTAATGTATTTTGACGCCCAAAGATACAATTCCTTTGAGAAGTTTTTCTTTGTCCGGAAGGATGACGCCATAAGCGGAAATTTCATATATCTGAACGTCTATACAGCATACTATTACGGCATCGGGATTGGAGATGTGATGCATCTTTACTCCGAAAACTTCGGAGAGTATGACCTGACCGTAGCCGGGATATATGAGGATTTTATGGCCGGCAATCCCTATTCATATCTTTCTGTGGTGGTGGATGATGACACCTACGGGCTGTTAATGGCAAGAGCGGATGAACTCGAAGAAGCCGGAACGGAATTTGCAAACCGGAATTTCATGAACTATACATTCGCGGACGGTGTTTCATTAAACGAAGGAGTCATGAAGATAAATGACACCCTGAATGCCGAAGGTATTCCCACTCACGGATATTCCGCATCACTGGCCAAGGCCGGATATATCAGTGTTTTGCATGTGATATCGGCCTTTATGATATCCCTGGCAGTCATCATTATGTTCATCTGTCTTATCATGATGATCTTCACCGTTAACAACAATATAGACAGGGATATCAGGAATATCGGGGCTTTAAGGGCTGTCGGATATACCGTCTCGAATATCAGATCCGCTCTGAGCCTTGAATTTCTGGGACTTGGGATCATCGGGGCCGTGACGGGGACAGGGATCGCCTATGTGCTGTTTCCTGTTGCGGAAGAGAAAGTGATCCGCCAGATCTCCGGAATGGTATGGGAAAAGAAATTCTATCCCGAACTGTCATTTTCCCTGATCGCGGCATTTGTCCTGATCATTCCGGCAGTCGTTTATCTGGCGACGGTCAAGATCAAAAAACTCCATCCCGCGACAGCTCTGAGATTCGGTCTTGCATCGAATTCTTTCAGGAAAAATCATATCCCTCTTTCCGAGACAAAGGGCAATCTGAATATACTCATGGGACTTAAGAGCTCCCTTCAGAACATGGGGCAGAATCTGATAGTATTCGGGATCCTTGCAGCGGTTTCCTTTATGACTGTTTTTTCCTTTGTGCTCTTCTACAACACCAGGATCGATATGACTGATTTCCAGACTATGCTCCAGGGAGATTCTCCCGATGCATATATTTATATTGAGTACGATGATGACGAAGAGTTCCGTAAGATCCTGGATATCATAGGCTCCATGGATGAGGTCACGGAGGTCTACGGACTTTCGGGTATAGATGCCGCAGCTTACGTGGGAGGTTATGATTCAAACCTTTTATATTCAAACAGACCCGAATATGTAAACTGCGGAGTATACGAAGGTGTTATGGTCAGGGAGGACAACGAAGCTGTCCTCGGAAGCATCACTGCAGAAAAAGCCGGCGTGGGCGTCGGCGATGAAGTCGAGGTAAAGGTTGGCGACAGGACTGAGAGATTCCTTGTTACAGGTCTGCAGCAGGCTGTATACGGAATGGGTGAGAGGATTTACCTGACGGAAGGAGGAGCCGAAAGACTCGGCATTGATACCGGTTATACCTATCTTAGAGTCAGGATCGAAGATCCCGATGCGGAATCCGTGGACAGGTTCATTGCACGTGCGGAGTCGCTTCTCGGTTCGGGATATATTAAGAGCGAGAATCATTTCCGGGATACCAGGAGCAGCGATAATGTCCCTGTCTATGCGGTCGGACTTGTGGTGCTTATAATAGTCATAATAAACATAATAGTTGTCATGGTGGTCATAAGGCTTCTGCTCAAGACCGTTTTCATAAAGAGGGAAAAAGAATTCGGTATACTTAAATCCGTCGGTTTTACCGGGAACCAGCTCAGACTCCAGCTCTCAATTTCGCTGCTTCCCACCGGCATAGCGGCATCCCTTGCGGGAGCGGTGATGGGCCACATCCTGATCAATCCTCTTTTCGAGGCAGTGTTTGGGAGCTTCGGCATCATGCAGTCGAAGCTTATCATGAAGCCGGTGCTGATACTGTTATCAAGCCTTGCCGTGTGTCTGCTGGTCTTTTTCTTCAGTTTCATCCTTTCCGGCAGGATGAAGAAGGTTGCCCCCTACGTGCTGATCCAGGAATAAAAAGGAGTCAGGAAATGGTGATCATATTAAGAATTTGTGAGATGTTAAGCCTTATTGACCGTAATACCGTATACATATGCCTGTTTTCCCTTCTCTGGCTGCCTGCCCTCATCATCTTTACCATGGCGGTGAAACCGGAGCACAAAAAGGCGTATATTGCCGCTGCGATCGTTCCTGTGCTGAATTTTGCCTGTTTTTATGCGCTGAATCATACGAAGGGAGACCCCGGTACCGGAATATCCAGGTACTGCCCATACCTTATAACGGCACTTGTCTATTGCATCGGGACTGTTATGCTGATGCGCGGCGAAAAAAGAAAGAGAGTATTTTTCTTATGCGGTGAAGTCGCTGTCATTGTCTCCGTCTTTGCCATGACAGCCATTCTCGTGAATTCATATCAGATGCACTACGGAAATTTCAGCCACTATGGCTATGAGAGATCCATGGCGGCACTTATTGACGAGCTTGAAGGCAACTATATCTCAAGAGAACATAAAGAGATCGATTTTGACATGCTGAGGGAGGTATATATCCCCATGGCTGCCCGTGCTGAGGAAGACGGGGATGAGGCTGCCTTTGCGCAGGCTGTTGCGGAGCTGTGTTATGAATTCCATGACGGACATCTGCGCCTCAGATACAATGATGCCGCACTGGGGAACGAAGCTGTAGACCGGATCGTCGGATATGATCACGGCTTTTCCATGCTGCGCCTTGACGACGGTTCCGTGATCGCCATACTTGCGGACGGATCGTCGGAAAGCTTCAGCGCCGGGATCCATAACGGCACGGTCATCACAAGCTGGAACGGAACAGATATTGATACTGCCATAGATAATGTAAAATGCATACAGCCCGGGGTAAGAGGCATAACCGCATATCCCATTGAGTCCAATGAAGACATAGCAAGGCCCATATTCCTTGCAGGTCAGGGCGGCGAGACGGTCACCGTCGGATTCATCGATGATGAAGGCACAGAGAGGACTGTTGCCGTGGGCAGCATGGGAAGCTATCAGAACAGATTAAGGGAGGCAGCCGGTCCCATTACAGGCAAGCACTGTTTCGGATTTGCCACTGCAAGAATGCTCGAAGACGGCGTGGGATATCTTTGCATTCCGGAGGAATCCTTCGATGCTCTTTCCGATGTCAAAGCAGTACTTACGGACAGATATCCGGAGGTTAAGGAGCTTGTGATATCCAGGATTGAAGAGCTTAAAAGTCAGGGAATGGAAACACTTATCCTGGATCTTCGCGACAATGACGGTGGCATAGATGTCGTGTATGAGGAGATAGTCACTCTTTTTACGAACGAAGGAATGACTCTTTACGGCGGATATTTCAAAGACGGTGAGCTGGTAAAGAGCAGTAGCTGGATCTGGACAACAGAGCCTGACGGGAGATATTCGGATCTTCCGGTCATTGTTCTGGTCAATGCCGGATGCGGAAGCTGCGGGGATATCTTTGCAAGCTTCATGTCGAGATGCCCGAATGTAACGATGATGGGTATCACCACCACATGGGGTTCTGCGCAGACCATGGGAGGCGAGTGCCTGCTCAGCGGAGGAAGTATCAGGGTGCAGTACCCGATAATCGGTACGCTGGATGAAAACGGAAAAATATATCTGGATGCAGGCCCTGACAGGATCAGTTCACTGGAGCTGGATGAACGGATACCCCTGGACCTTGATGCGGTAGAACAGCTGTATGCCCCGGATTCGGATTATGAGCTGAGCTATGCTCTTGAATATATCAGAAGCCATAAGCTGCCTTAAAGACAGCGGGAGCATACTCAGCAGGTCCGTGCCGGTCCTGGATCGTTACATTCCCTTCACCTGAAATGCCCTGATGATTGTAAACTTTAGGATTTACGGTTATCATACTATGTGTATGTCACACAGAAGGTTCAGTTCCTCCGACGGACTCGTTACCTCAAATCTTTCGATTGCGTTCTGATATGCTTATGACGCAGTTACAGATATTATGGATCTTAAAGTTTACAGAAAAAAAGTTATCCTAAGGACCGTAAAGCGCTGTCTCATCACAGCGCTTATTTTGCTGCTTCCCGGCCTGATCATGGGAATTTTTAACAGGTGGCTTTTTCTCTTCTGCCTCCTTGATGTGCTCCCCGTGATATACCTGGTCTCCAGGCTCAGAATACTTTGCTCATACAGTCTTTCATCCGGCAGGATTGATGATGTCATCCTCTTTGATGATAAAGACCAGCCCCTGTGTGATGTTCACGTGGTCTACAGCACGGACAGCGGAGAAAAAAGAGAACTCACGGCCGTTGCCGAGCATTACGGAGATTATGAAGACGGTATAGAACCGGAACTTGAGAAAATGCGTGAGAGGCTTTATGAGAAATTTGCCGGAAGGTCCGTTCCCGTATTCTATGAACCGGACAGGAGTGACAGGGATTTTATATACCTTGAGGATTCGTTCTCTAAAGATGGCGGATCGTAAAGGCCGATGTAAAGACCGTCTGAAATGTTATTTTACTGCATAAACGGAGGACGATATGAGCAAAAGACCCGAGTGGCTTGATGCCGCAGTTTTCTATGAGATATACCCTCAGTCCTTTAAAGATACCGATGGGGACGGTATAGGCAATATAAACGGAATGACGGAGAAGCTTTCCTATATCAGAGAACTGGGCTGTAATGCCATCTGGATCAATCCCTGCTTTGAATCACCTTTTGGAGATGCGGGATATGATGTGTCCGATTACTGCAGGATCGCTCCCAGATACGGGACAAATGATGATATGGTGCGCCTGTTTGAGGAGGCTCATAAGCAGGGAATACATATACTTCTGGACCTTGTCCCGGGCCATACCTCATGGGATCACCCATGGTTCAAAGAGAGCATGAAGGCTGCGAGGAATGAATATACCGACAGATATGTCTGGACGGACAGCGTCTGGGAGGAACCTGAAGGATTCTCCACAATACGCGGACTTTCGGAACGTGACGGCAGCTGCATAGTCAATTTCTTTACCCATCAGCCGGCCCTCAATTACGGATTCTACAGACCGGAGAAACCCTGGCAGCAGGCCATGGATGCACCGGGACCGCAGGCGACCATAGAAGCTCTCAAGGATATAATGCGGTTCTGGCTCTCAAAGGGCTGTGACGGCTTCAGGGTCGATATGGCCGGATCCCTTGTAAAAAATGATGAGGATCAGAAGGGGACCATAGCTCTGTGGCAGAACATACGCGCATTCCTTGATGAGGAATATCCGGAAGCGGCAATGGTCTCTGAGTGGGGTGAACCCGACAAGAGCCTTGCGGGAGGATTTCATATGGATTTCCTCCTTCATTTCGGTCCTTCGCATTATAACGACCTCTTCAGATGCGAAAAGCCTTTCTTTGCGGGAAACGGTGATGCATCGGAATTTGTCGCAAAATATATCGAGAATTATGAACGCTCGGAGAGAAAGGGGCTTATCTGCATTCCATCGGGGAATCACGATATGGACAGGCTGGCTCGTCATATAAAGGGAGATAACAGAAGACTCGCATTCGCATTTCTTCTTTCAATGCCCGGCGCACCTTATATCTATTACGGCGATGAGATCGGCATGAACTATGTTGAAGGCCTTGCTTCTGTTGAAGGGGGATACGGAAGGACAGGATCCCGTTCGCCCATGCAGTGGGATACGTCTGAGAATGCAGGCTTTTCATCTGCTCCTTCCGATAGACTCTATATCCCTATCGATCCGTCCGAAGATCGTCCCGATGCGGCATCCCAGACTGAGGATGAAGCCTCGCTCCGCAGCGAAGTGAAGAGACTGATCGCCGTAAGGCAGAGCCATAAGGCCCTGAATAATCTCGGGGATATTGAATTTATCCTGAACGGCGCAAAAGAAAAACCCCTTGCCTACACAAGGAGTTTTGACGGTGAAAAAATATTTGTGATCATCAACCCTGCGGATGAAAAATACGAAATGACATCCGCAGAGGGACTTTCCGATATCATTTATAAATTCGGTGAGTGCTCCGTAACAGATACGGGCTGCGTCATAGGACCTCACTCGGCTGCATTTATCAGACAGGGGGCTGACCGGGGTTCTGAGGCGTCTGAGTAAACTGAGG
>CAMNEB010000006.1 GCA_946536155.1 uncultured Lachnospiraceae bacterium
CGAAGCATCCGTATTTGTGCCGTCAGTTATTTCTGCCCCGTCTGTATCTGTACCGGGATTTCCTTCAGCTGCATCTATTGAATTGTTTTCGACATCTGCGGCCGTGCTTCCGTTTTCACCGTTTTCATCGTCCACGGGAGCTGTATTGCCGTCATCATCCGTATTAAGCGAAGATGCCTCGCGAAGGCTGATGGAATCCGCTTCTATCATTCCGAGAGCCCTGGCCCTGGAGATTATCTCTTCATCGGATATGGCGGCAGGAGTGTTCATCCTTGATACGGTAAGTATCAGAGCACAGATGATAACTCCGAAACCGAGTCCTCTCATATAAAACTTATGTTTCTTACTCATATGTCATCACCTGTTACGAAGTCCCAAAATCAGACCGACTTCTCCAACTCCCATCTTAAGGCGTCTTGCTATCTCCACATCATCCAGACCGGATTCCGCAAGCTCAATGACTTCCCTGTTGATCCTGTCCCTGGGATTCTCGATAGCCTTTTCGGACTCTCTTCCCTCTTTGAGTGCTTCCTTCTGCTCAGCTGCATTGGCCTCACTGACCGCAAGTTCGGCCCAGTTGAGGGTACGTACGGTCTTGGTCTCTTCCGGAGCCTCAGCAGGGGCGGGAACGGGAACCGTGGCCGCCGCTTCCTGTGCCTCTAATCCGGCAAAGAAACTGACCGCCTTCTCCGAAGTATGTCTGACGGTCCTGTTGTCATACTTGGGGATGGGAACGGGCATCTCTGTGAGCTCTTCGGTTTCCTTTACGGGTTCGGACTTGAGTTCTACGGTGCTCTTCTGCGCATTCTTGACAGCTTCGTTAACCTCGTTGACCGATTCCTTGAGATATTTCTGCTTGTCGTTGAGCATGTCATAGAGGAACATGACTTCCTTGTGATTCTTGTTGATCTCTTCAAGGACCGAATCCGCATACTCATTGACCGCCATGATCTTCTCGTTGGTCAGTCTCTCGAGAGCGCGCTCTGTTTTCTCCTCGGCATATGTGACTGTCTCATCAACGACACCTTCAACATGCTTGCGGATATTATCCGTCTCGCTCTCCATTACTTTCTTTACTTCTTCCCTTACGAGAGCATTCATATCTGTCTCGTTTTCCGCATCCTTCTCGGGAATAAAAAAGCTTGCCGCTATAAGAAACGCCCCTGCGGCAAGCAGGATGATCTCCAATGCTGTCATCTGTAATATCCTCTCAAACTTTTATATCAAACGAAGATGAACTTCCTTTGATCACTACTCTGTCTTTGTTTTCTTCCTTCTTTTCTCTTCTGTTACTGCCGCCGTCACCTGCATAGCCTCCGGACGAATGGTCCAGATCCTCACCTGCTTTCATCTCAGCCTTCTCGGCAGCCGAAACCTGCGAATGCGCAAGATCGTTTTTCTTCGCTGCTTCGGCACCCATATGGCTCTGCACAAGGGAGGCATGCATATCTTCATTCTGTTTTAAAGTTGCATATTCCAGTGACGCCGGTATCTGAGCTATCTCTATTCCTGCCATCCGGTCACCTCACAGTGGCGCTATCTTAACTTCGCCTTTTTCACGTACAAATTTACAGTATTTATAGCTTTCCTTCACATTCATCGAAACATCACCGATGATCACTGTGGTTCCGGGGTAAACATCTCCGTTCACGATCACGGCTGAAGGACGGTCGGGATCGAACATTGCGGAAAGTTCCTTCATACGGGCATTCATCTGTTCAAGTTCTTTTTTCTTCTCCTCAAGACCCGCCGCAGTTGCCCTGACATATGCCAGCTGTTCCGCAGTCATCTGAACGCCCCTGGCTTTCTTTGCCATGAAGTTCTGTATGACGGGCTGGGCCTCTTTGATACTGCGTACAAGAAGAGCTATCTCTCTCTGAAGCCTGTTGTATTCAAGCTTAAGAACAGGATCGGCACCCACTTCAACTATCGTCTGGGACCCCATGGTCGCTCCGAGGTTCTTTACCTCAACCTTTGAATCGGCAGAGATATGTCCGCCCGTTATGAATCCGTGCTTTCCTGTCACGGTGACTTCGGTGCCTGCCATCACTTCGCTGTGGAGAATGGATTCGGTATTTACATACCCGCCGGCCTTAACAAAGCTGTTTTCGATGAACTTCGCAACAACGTTGTTGCCCGCTTCCAGCACACCCTTGCCCATTCCCTTCATGCCTCTGGCGATTATTATACTGCCTCCGGCAACAACATGAGCACCTTCCACAACACCGTATACTATCACATCTCCGGTCGCTCTGACTTCAAAATTTGCGGCAATATTTCCGTTAACCTGTACGGTTCCCGTAAAATCGATATTTCCGGTAGAAGGATCCACATTCTCGACCTCATACGTATCGGAAACGCAGACCGTCTCTCCGTCCAAAGTGATCATGCCGTCGACTTCGCTGGTGATGGTCAGCTTATCATCGGACAGCTTTATATTCTTACCGAAATTGTGCCTTATCCTCTTTACTTCCCCGGGCTTTATCACAGTCCCCTGGACCGTCATACCCGGTTCACCGGGATCTTCGGGAGTGATGCGGGCGAGCAGGTCTCCCGCTTTTACCTGATTGAGTATGCCAAGGTCAAAATAATCAACGGTACCGTCCGGATTCATCTTGGGCTTTGCGGTATTATCCGTATTGAAAAAATATTCGATCTCGGCATCCTTGCCCTGCCTGGGCTTTTTTCCCTCGGCAACCACAAAATCCGTGCAGTATACGCCGGGACCGGAGAAAAATTTTTTTATCCGTTCCTCGTCAAGTCCGTATTTAACATTTCTGGCGGCAAGTTCCCTGACAAACTCACCTGCGGTCATCCTTTCGCCCGTATCGGATCTGGGTGTGAACCTTGCGACCGCTCTCATATTGTCACCGGATACAGACAAAGTAAAAGCCTCCCTGACGGAAGGACAGTCTCCCTCTCCAAGCTCAACCACATTATCAAACTTGGAAAGAGTCGCCTTTTTTATCTTGTCTATGTCATAAGGGATCTTGTTGCTTTCGAGATATGTAAGAAGTTCCTGCGCGACAACAGGCTCTCCGCCGTCCCTGGCAACATAGACAGAGACGCCGTAGCCGGATGATGTCTTTATGAGCTTGAAATATCCGTTTCTCATTTAAAGCTCCCTCATAAGCTTAAGAGCGGATCATTGATATAAAGATCAGGTGGCCGTAAGGAAATTCATATAAGGTCCCATCTTTTCCTTCATCTTGCCCAGAGCTCTTGTATGGAGCTGGGAGACTCTGGATTCCGAAACCTCAAGAACACTTGCGATCTCCTTGAGAGTCATTTCTTCGTAGTAGTAGAAAGTGATTATCTGACGTTCTTTTTCGGTAAGGGCTTGAAGTGCTTCCGAAAGTTTCTCGGTAAGTTCCTTCTTGTCGATATTTTCCTCGGGACTTAAGAAATGAGTCGTGGTGCGTGATGAAGGCGATGAAGCGACATCAGCTCCGGTCTCCATGAACTCATCCAGACTGACAAGGCCGGTGATCTTCATCTGGGACTGCCATTCGGAATATTCGTCATCCGTGATCCCAAGTGCCTGCGCTATCTCTTCGTCGGTAGCAACATGACCCTTTGTCATCTCTATCTCATGCATGACCGCGTCAATCTTCTTCTGTCTCTGCCTGATGGTCCTGGGGATCCAGTCCATCTTGCGGATCTGGTCCAGTATGGAGCCCCTGATACGAAGGGATGCATATGTCTCGAACTTTACATCCTTCATATTGTCGAATTTATCGATGGCGTCTATGAGACCGAAGATCCCGTAACTGCAGAGATCCTCAAATTCGACGTTGTATCCGAGGTACATCGACAGCCTGCCGGCAACTACCTTTACAAGAGGGGCGAACTCTATTATAAGTTTCTCCCGGATGTCGGCGCTGCGGTTTTTCGCATATTCATCTAATAATTTTTTTCTTGAAGCTTCATCCATAGTCTGATCACCGGTATTAATCCGTTAAACCAAAGGCTTAGTTTTCTTCTTCGGTATTTTCTTCGGCGGCTTCTTCCGCAAGTCTTGCCGCCTCCGCTTCTTCAAGTTCTTTCTGTCTGTTCACTTTGTCGAAATGGTCCAGACACATCACTATGACACTTCCGATGATGTAAAAGACCACAAATACTATCAGCAGACTGACCAGCTTGTAAACGATAGTGGTCTTCTGTATAAAGGTGATGACCGCTGTGACCAGTCCGGCAATAAGCATCAGGGTCAGAGGAAGTAATTTTCTCTTCATCAGATCGTCTTTTCAGGTTTACCCACGGCTCTTATGACGTAATCACCGGTTTCCGGATAAAAGATGACCGTTCGACCGAAATTCAGTCCGGTATCTTCCGCAAGAATGGGTATTCCTTTCTCCTTCAATACTTTTTTTACAGCCTCAACATTTTTTTCGCCCACATTCAGGCTGGCCCTTGAGGATACCGCGAACATCGTGGCTCCTCCCGCGATCTTGGCGACCATATTGCGCCTTGACGCACCCAGTGCCTCCATCTGCCTGATGAGCTCATCTATGCCGGTATCGGCAAACTTGGCGCGATTGGTGTTGTTCGAAATGACCGTGGAATCGGGAAGCATGATATGGACCAATCCGCCGACTTTATTAAATTTATCCCTTAGCGCGATACCGACGCAGGACCCCAGGCCCAGAGTCGTTACCCCGTTTGGCGGAAGGCATGTCTTAAGATCAGCCATCCCGACCTTGATCAGTTCACCCATCTAAAATACCTCGGATAAAAAAACAAAAAACAAAAGCTATACAGGCATTCCGAGCGAAGAAAGTATTTTACGGTACGAGTCCATATCGGGAACAAGTATGAAATATCCGTCAATCTGGACTTCATGGAAAAATCTGGACTGGATCATAAGGATCTGATCTCCGTAGACACCGAATTCTATCGCAGGCACCGACAGTATCGCACCCGCCATATCAACCGTCAGATCCGGAGGAGAAGGATATATCCTGAGTCCCGTCAGTGTCGAAAGGGAGTTGAGATATGCTCCGGTGATGATATTTCCGACTTCCTGCATGGCGGATAATTCCATTTCCGAGAAGTCTTCACCGGGCTGCCCCATTCCCATCATGACCTTGCTTATAAGGGTCTTGGCGCTCTGCTTTTCAACAAGGAAAAGCATGGAACCGGTGACATCTCCCTCAACACCGAGGAACACCCCGACCATTATCTGTTCCTCACCGCCGATGGCGCTTCCGACTTCGGAGAACTCCAAAAGATCTACCTTCGGGACCTCCATGTCGATCTTGCAGCCCAGCATCTGCGACAGAGCAGTCATGGCATTTCCGGATCCTATATTTCCTATTTCCTTGAGAACATCATAGTAATTTTGCGTTACTTCATTCAGGTTCAGTTCGCTCATTGTTTTCTCCGTAAAATGAACCGGACTCCCTTGACTTAATTGTCGTCCAGATTTATCGTCGCGATGTCGAGTATGGAGATAAGCTGATCCCCGTTCATACCGACGGCACTGACAAATCTTCCCGCTTCGGGACCCTTGCCCTCATCCGTGGGTTCAAGCTGATCCTCGGTAAGAGTGACGACCTCCCTGACCTCATCTACGATAACTCCGACGCTTCCTTCGGATTCGATCTTGAGGATGATTATCCTGGTGTTTCTCCCGATCTCATCTTCCGGAAGTCCCATTTTCAGGCGAAGGCTCATAACAGGTATAACGTCGCCCCTGAGGTTTATCACGCCCTTAAGGTACGCAGGAACCCTGGGAACCCTTGTTATCTGCTGCATGCGGAGGATATTGTCGATATAATTGATATCTATTCCGAAATCCTCCGAGCCAAGCTTGATTACAATATACTGAAAGGTCTCTTTTGTTTTTTTGGTCTCACTGCCTGCAGAAGGAAGATTTCCGAGATCGTTGCTTAATTCCATATTATCCTGCCTTTCTGAACTCAAAGAAGTGCGTTGGTATCGATGATGAGTGCAACCTCTCCGTCTCCGAGTATCGTGGCGCCGCTGATGAATTTGACCTGTTTGATGTACCTGCCGAGTGACTTGATGACTATCTCCTGCTGTCCGATGAGTTCATCAACGACTATGCCGGCCATCTTATCGCCCTTCTTTACTATGACTACGATCAGGTTTCCGTCTGCGGGAGGCTTGGATTCGATCTCTATGAGCTCATTGAGCCTGATGAGAGGAAGCACCTGGCCTCTGAGATTGATGACCTCTTTGTTCTCGACATGCTTGATATCATTCTCGGGTATGGTCTCGATGGTCTCAATGGATCCGAGTGATATCGCATATTTCTCTCCTCCCACAACGACCATGAGAGTCTGGATGATGGCGAGGGTAAGAGGAAGTCTGATAGTCCAGGTGGAGCCTTCTCCGAGAACCGATTTGACGCTGACTTCACCGCTGAGGGCTTCTATCTTGGACTTTACGACATCAAGTCCGACGCCTCTTCCGGAGATATCGGTAACCTCCTTGGCAGTTGAAAATCCTGCGCTGAAGAGAAGGTTTATTATGTCCTTGTCAGCCATTGCGGCACCCTGCTCGGCAGTTATGATACCGCGGCTTATGGCCTTTTCCCTGACCGCATCCACATCTATTCCGTTACCGTCATCGCGGACTTCGATGATGACGCTGTTTCCTTCCTGGTATGCGTCGAGGAAAATGGATCCCGTCTCGGGCTTTCCGCGGCTGATACGGACATCAGCGGGTTCGATGCCGTGGTCTGCGGAATTTCTCAGAAGGTGCATGAGAGGATCTCCGATCTCATCCACAACGGTCCTGTCGAGCTCGGTATCTTCACCGGTCATATACAGTTCCATCTTCTTGCCCAGCTTTTTGTTCAGATCCCTGATCATCCTCGGGAACTTCTGAACGGTATTCTCAATGGGCACCATTCGAACCTTCATGACGGATTCGTGAAGATTGGTCGTGACGCTCTCAAGATATTCTATCTTCTCGTTAAAATCGGAATTGAGTCCCGATGCGGATTCACCCGATGCGGATACGAGGCTGTTCTTTGCTATGATGAGCTCGGAAACAAGATTCATCAGAGAATCCAGTTTCTCAATATCGACTCTTATGGTCCTGTTGACTATGGGCTTTGCGGGTTTTCTCTCCCCGGGCTTTGCATTTGAGGCTGTGGGTGAAACTGCCTGTCTTGCGGGAGCCTGAGCCTCTGTCTGAGCGGGCTGTGCGGGAACGGGTCCTGCCGCAGCACTCTCCTCCGCAGATTCTGCGGGCTCTTCATCGTCAAGCCTGATCGCATCAACATCGATCGCAGCTCCGACTACCTTGTCAATCTCAGATACATCCGCAGCTGCCTTGATAAGGTCGTTTACGCTGCCTTCGGATAATACGATGAGCGTGAAGTCAAGGTCGAACTTCTCATCCTCGATATCCTGTGAGGGAGGATCCGAAATGATGATCTCACCGCCCTTTTCCTCGATCGCCTTGAGGACGAGGAAAGCTCTTGCGGCCTTGAGGATACAGGATTCCTTGACTTTTATGTTGAGACCGTAAACGCCGAGACCGGATTTGACGGCTTCCTTCATGACCTTGATCTGGGAATCGTTGAATTTGATGCTGTTCCATTTATCAGCGGCATCGCCGGATCCGGAATCTTTGCTCTTTTCTTCTTTTGCCTTTGAAGGCTCAGGGGTTTTAGCGGCCGAATCGCCGTTAAGATAATTATTGAGAAGCTTAATGAGGGGTTCATTGTCGTTGGTTCCCTCATCAGAAGTATTCTTGATATTGTCGGTATATTCCTGGATGGCATCGAGGCACTGGAAAAGTGTATCGATCATATCGGGGCCGACTTTAATATTTCCGGCTCTTACCTCGGAAAATACATTCTCCATATCATGGGTGAGGTTCTGCATCCTCTTGTATCCCATGGTTCCCGCCATTCCCTTTAAGGAATGGGCAGCACGGAAAATCTCGTTTATGGTGTCCGAATCCTCGGGATTCTGTTCGAGGTTCAGGATCTGAGTGTTCAGATTCTGAATGTGTTCATTAGTCTCGTCAAGAAATATTTCCAGATATTGACTGACATCCATATACCGTTCCTCCGTTTAGTCATTTAAGACCGATCCTTATAGATATCTCCTCTGCGATCCTGTCAAGGCTGACGACCTCATCGGACAATCCCGCCTTGAATACCGCTTTGGGCATACCGTAGACAGTGGATGATTCCTCATCCTGGGAAATGACATATGCATTTTTCTTAGCTTTGAGATTTTTTATTCCTTCGGTGCCGTCGGCTCCCATTCCGGTGAGCACGCAGCAGACTATCGTGTCAAATCCCGAATCGGAAAGGGATTCATACATGTAATTGGCGCAGGGCTTGACTCCTTCTCTTACGGGATCGTCCGTATAATGGATGACCGCAGATCCTCCGGGCGCGCTCTTAACAGTCATATGCAGGCCGCCTGCGGAGATATAAACATGTCCCTTTTCAAGGACCTGTCCTTCCGCCGCCTCACAGACAGATACGTCCGACGTCTGATCGAGCCTCTGGGCAAGAGTCGCGGTAAAGCCTTTGGGCATGTGCTGCACCAGTATGACAGGTGCATCGAGATTCGCGGGAAGATAGGGAATGACACCCTGTAATGCTCTGGGTCCGCCGGTGGAACTGGCGATGGCGACGATCTTGTTACCCCTCACACGACTGGCGGATCTTGAAAGGAGATTTACGAACTGCCTGTTCTCATCCTTTCTGACGGTCTCTCTGACAGTTTCTTCCGCTCTGTCTCTGAATACGGGAAGTTTGGATGATGCCACGCCTCTTAGAGTACGCAGGAATTCAAGCTGGAATACTCCGTCCCTGCAGCTGAAGGCCTGATCCGGTTTGTGGACGAAATCAAGAGCTCCGAGATCAAGTGCTTCAAGGGTCGTCTTCGCGCCCTCCCTGGTATCGGTGCTGGCCATCATGACTCTCTGGGGAAGATTCTCTTTCTTCAGCTCAGCGAGGAATTCCAGCCCCGTCATCTTGGGCATGTTCACATCGAGCACTATCGCATCGTATGAATTTTTCCTGACAAAATCCAATGCTTCGAGACCGTTTATAGCACGTCCCGAAACTTCGAATTCTTCGTCGCTTTCAATTATATCACAGAGCACTCTTCTCATGAGTGCAGAGTCGTCTACTACCAGAATTTTTTTCTTCATTTACGCAAACTCCGAAAAATCATCTCTTAAGGCTCTTTCTTTCCTCCTCGAAAATGAACCTTATGATCTCTTCTCTGGCTCCGCGTTCCATGTTGACATACTGGACTCTGTGCTCGAATGTGCCGGGCCTGTTCTCAAGCTCCTTGACAACGAGCACCTTTCCGATAAGCTCATACTTCTTGCGTTCTCCGCCTATCAGCAGATTGTAGCTGATGTAGAGCATGCTTCCGGGTTCGTACTTCTGATTGGACATGAATCTGAGTCCGCCTCCGGAGATGTCAACGATGACGCTTCTCTTAATGGGAAGGTTGGGCTGTAGATAAAGAGGACTTTTATTTGCTACCGCATTTACTTCCTCTTCCACAAGATTTCTTGAACACATCTCAAGAGCGCAGCTGAATCTGTAATATTCTCTGCGCTGATATTTCCTCAGGTTGCTGGTAAGCTCCAGAACCAGGACATAAATATTGTTGGATTTATATCTGTCAATGACCCTGACAAAACACTGATATAATCCCGCACCGGTATAGACGATCATGTTGAATTCGGCATCTACCGGGAGCAGGATCAGTTTGGTCTGCTCCAGAGGCATCTGCACCTCGATCGAATCCTCGGAAACTATATCAACTATCTTGGTCTCGTAATTTCTTGAACTTTCGCTGCTCTCGCTTCCGTCAAGTTTGCGGTCAACAGCCGTAAGTTCAACTCTGTCTCCCGGAGATATAAAATTACTGAGCATAATGATCCTCCGTCATCTTCTTGAAACAATATGTGAAAAGAATGCGGCCATTCCTCTTGCGGGACGACCGGTATCACCGTTTTCGTTGAGCAACTGCCTTGCTATCTTCTCATAGGCAAGAGACGATCTCGCACCGGGATTCTTAAGGGATACAGGCATCTGCTGCATCACGGCATCCGAAAGCTGTGCATCATAGGGAACGCTGCCGAGGTAGTACAGAGGAAGCTTTAAGAATCTCTGCACCACGGAATTGAGCTTCCTGTAGAGCGTCTGCCCATCGTCTTCTTTGGCCACCCTGTTTGCTATCATCCTCACCACAGTCTCCGAAGGATTGTATCTGGGATGCCTTGCAAGCGCTTTCAAAAGTGAATATGAATCGGTGATGCTGGTGGGCTCATGGGTAGTTATGAGAAGTATCTCCCCGCTTGCAACCAGAAATTCCAGTACCGCATCCGATATTCCAGCGCCGGTGTCAACGATGATCATATCCGCGATGGAATCCAGCTCCGACAGATTCTGGATTATATAATTCAGATAGTCGTTACTGAGATTGGACATGCCCGCTATACCGCTTCCGCCGGATATGAATCCGACTCCGCCGGGTCCCCAGGTGATGATATCCTTGATATTCTTGCCCTGGTAGATAAGATCGCAGAGATTATGTCTGGGAACGGTCCCGAACATTATCTCGATATTCGCAAGTCCGAAATCCGCATCGAGTATGATCACTCTCTTGCCAAGCTTTTTGAGCCAGATGGCAAGATTTATCGCGGTATTTGATTTTCCTACTCCGCCTTTTCCGCTGGTCACGGTAATGACTCTGGCAAGAGGTCTTGCCTGCTGGGAAGCTTTGATTATACGGAGTGATTCAGCCTGATCCATAGCTTATCCTCCTCCCAGCAGCTGCTTTACGATTTTCTGTGCGTTGAAGGTCTCTATATCATCCGGCACATTCTGCCCGCAGGTGACAAATGCGATGGCGGAATCCGAATAACATCTTATATTATACAGGCTTCCCAGTGTCGATGTCTCATCAAGTTTTGTGAAAATAAGTTGAAAATCGGACACTGTCTTGTAATTGTCGACGATCTTTTTAAGATCCTTGTACTTGGTAGTGGCGCTGAGTACCAGAAAACACTGCTTTTCGATGGTTTCCGGCAGACACTCCATGTACTCCTTCTGTTTTGCGAGAAGCTCCTCGCTCTTGTGGGAATGACCCGCGGTATCTACAAGGATATAGTCATAATCTCTGAAGTCCTCACCCGCTATCAGCAACTCGTCCACGGAATAAATGACCCTGAAAGGTACCTCGAGTATGCTGGCATATGTACGGAGCTGGTCCGCTGCCGCGATCCTGTAGGTATCCGTAGTAAGAAGGGCGACCTTCTTCTTGTCATTGACGGAAAGCGAGCTGGCAACCTTTGCGATGGTGGTAGTCTTGCCTACGCCTGTGGGTCCTATGAAAAATATCATGACAGGGCCGGCACTGCGGGCCTCGGCTATGCCTTCGGCTTTTCCGAAACGAAGTATCATCTTCTGGTATACGGCGCTCAGATAATGATCCAGTTTGGCACCGGGCTTTGCGATGCTTCCGGCATCCCCCATGAGATCGTTGACAAGCTTTTCGTCGATGTCATTATCGATCATGGTATTGTACAGAAGTCTCAGGAATCTTGAAGTCTCACGGTCCGGTTCCTGAACATAAGCCGAACTTTCAGCTTCTCTGCGGGGCGCAGTGCGCACGGGACCTGCGGGGGCTGCTGTTTCACGTTTCTCCTCTTCCTCCGAGCTTCCGAGTTTTTTCTCAAGGATGTTCTGAAGATTGTCGAGCTTTTCTTCGATTATGCGGCTCTTGTCATTACCGGTAAGAACGGGAGGCGTACTCTCTGCGGGAGAATCTATGCTCCTTGACGAAGGAGCTTCAGCGGGATTTCTCCTCTGAGCAGGTGCGGGCTGTTCCGTATTTTTGGTCTGCGCCCTTGCAATGCGCCTTAACTGCTCCATTGTGGGATCTTCCTCCTCAACGGCTGCAGTGACCTCAACGCGCTTTCTCTTTAAGAATGCGAAAGGGGGCCTGGCCTTTACTTTTCTCACGTTCATTATGACCAGGTTCTCACCAAGGTCCTTTTTCGCAAGAGCGGTAGCCTCTTCTTCATTTTTTCCGACAAATTTTTTTATTATCATCTTATGCGGTGACCATTCCGACCGATGTCAGATTGACCGATGAGTCAACCTCGTTGTATGAAACAACGATCAGGTCTTTATAGTAATCCTCCGTAAGTTTTCTGAAATAGATCCTTACTATAGGCGATGTGACTATTATCGGGGCTTTGCCCAGGTTCTCGAGCTTCTGGACTTCCTTGCCGACTGCTTCAAGTATCGCATGAGTCCTTGTCGGATCCATATTGATGAAGGATCCGTTCTCCGTCTGCTTCACACAAGACATTATCTCCTGTTCGATCTTGGGATCGAGAGTGACCACGGAATTAGTATCATTGGTGGCAAAGTATCTGGCTGAGATGGCCCGCTTCAAAGCCTGTCTCACATATTCCGTCAGGATATCGGTATCCCTTGTGGTGGTGGCGTAATCCGCCAGTGTCTCCAGGATCGTAAGGAGGTCTCTTATGGATACGCCTTCTCTCAGGAGATTCTGAAGCACCTTCTGGATATCTCCCAGCCCCAAGAGCTTTGGAACAAGTTCTTCCACCAGATTCGGGTTGCCCTCTTTTACGTTGTTTATAAGGTTCTGCACATCCTGCCTTGTCAGGAGTTCATCGATATGCTGCCTTATTATCTCCGTAAGGTGAGTTGCGATGATGGAAGGCGGATCTACGACCGTATAACCAAGGGTCTCTGCCTTTTCCCTCTGTCCCTCGGTTATCCATATGGCGGGAAGATGGAAGGAAGGTTCAAAGGTGGGGATTCCCGTTATCTCCTCCTGTACATAACCGGGATTCATGGCCATATAGTGATCGAAGAGGATCTCTCCTTCGCTTATCTGTATGCCCTTGATCTTGATGATGTACTGGTTGGGGTTTAACTGTATATTGTCCCTTAATCTTATGATTGGAACCACGGTACCGAGTTCAAGCGCTATCTGACGCCTGATCATAACGACTCGGTCAAGCAGGTCTCCGCCCTGGTTGACATCCGCAAGCGGTATGATGCCGTATCCGAACTCAAGCTCAATGGGATCCACCTGCAGGAGCGAATTGACATTCTCGGGCTGTCTTATCTCTTCCGCTTCCGTCTCCTCCCTGCTGACATCCGACTCGATGCTGGCGGTCTGGAGGCTCTTTCCCACTCTGCTTCCCGATATGATGAAGGTCAGTCCGAGTCCCACGAACAGTATCGTATTGAGGTCAGTCAGGACACCGAGGATTGCCATCATGGCTCCTACGATGAACAGGACCTTGGGCAGTCCGAAGAGCTGCTTTATGATGGTCTCACCGAGATCGTTGTCGGAGGATCCCTTGGTGACCAGAATACCTGTTGACAGAGAGATCATCAGCGAAGGGATCTGCGAAACGAGTCCGTCACCTATCGTAAGTATCGCATATGAATTGAGCGCATCGCCTATGCTCATTCCTCTTCTGAGGACCGCAAGTGCGATACCGCCTATAAGATTTACTCCGGTTATCAGAAGACCCGCTACGGCATCTCCCTTTACGTACTTGACGGCACCGTCCATGGAACCGTAAAAGGCCGATTCCTTCTGGATCTTCTCTCTTCTTCTCTTGGCCTCGGCATCGTCAATGGCGCCTGTATTAAGATCCGCATCGATAGCCATCTGTTTTCCGGGCATGGCATCGAGGGTGAATCTTGCTGTAACCTCGGATACTCTCTCGGATCCTTTGTTGATGACCATGAACTGTATGATCAGCAGGATCACGAAGATGATCGCACCGATTATAAGGTCACCGCCTCCGACGAAATTACCGAATGTGGCAACGACATTTCCTGCATATCCGTCACGGAGGATGAGCCTCGTGGAGGAAGTGTTCATGGCGATCCTGAAGACCGTCGTGAACAGGAGCAGTGTCGGAAAAAAGCTCATATCCAGGACTTCCTTGCAAAAGAGTGCCCCGAACATTATGGTCATGGCAAGCGAGATATTGAAAGCAAGCAGCACATCCAGCAGTCCCGAAGGAATGGGGATGATGAAGAGGACGATCGCAATCGCAAGGTAAAGTGCCACAAATACATCAAATTTACCTATGTGTTTGAACACGGCGTCCTCCTTTCCGCTTTATATTTTTCCCTGAAGGTGGTATACGAACGCAAGTATCTCCGCAACAACCTGATACAGCTCGGGAGGTATCGATTCGCCTATTTCAACATTGTGGTAGAGTGTCCTCGCCACAGGCTTGTTCTCAACGATCTTTATGTCATGCTCTCCCGCGATCTCCTTTATCTTCTGGGCAAGGAAGCCTTCGCCCTTGGCCACGACATACGGAGCTTCTCTCTCCGCGGGATCGTATTTGATCGCAACTGCGTAATGGGTCGGGTTTGTGATGACGACGTCCGCCTGGGGAAGGGACTGCATCATCCTCCGTCTTGAAGCCTCCCTCATCCTGGCCTTTATCTGGCCCTTGACCTGAGGGTCTCCTTCGGAGTTCTTGTACTCATCCTTGACTTCCTGCTTGGACATCATCATGTCCTTGTGGAACTTCCATTTCTGATAGCCGAAATCAGCTGCGGCAAGCACTATATACACAGCCGATATGCGTATACCAAGATCGATTATCGTATTCCCTATGAGGGCGATGGCCTGCATCATGGGAAGGTCGTACAGGCTGAACAGCAAAAACACCTTATCCCGCATATAAGAATAGCACATCAGTATTATGAGCCCGATCTTGAGCAGCGATTTCACCAGCTCTATAAGGGAGTTCATGGAAAAGATCCTCTTGAATCCCTTTATAGGATCGAGCTTGGAAAACTTGGGCTTTAACGGCTTGCCCGTCGGCTTCCACTTTACCTGTGCCACATCTCCGAGAAATGCGACAACCACACCGAACAGCATGATGGGGAGCACTATCATCAGGATGCTGTAGAGACCGTTCCTGAACAGTATCTCCGTCTCCTTGACAGGCATGTTCCCGCCGGGATAGACCGTCACTCTCGGTATGAACTGATAAACGCTCTCGAACAGATCGATTATCCTGTTGCCGATATTCCCCGCCATGAACCTTAAGACAAGGAAAAAAACAAACAGTCCGAGACAGTTGCCTATCTCCCTGCTCTTGGCTACCTGGCCTTCCTCTCTGGCATCTGTCAGTTTTTTGTCGGTAGGCTCTTCGGTCTTGTCTGAATTGTCGGCAAAAAATTGCAGGTTAAATTCAAGCATATCTTTTTATGGTCCGGCTAAAAGCCTGCGGCTACATCAGGTTCGTAACGACCGATACCATGAGTTTTTTCATCTCAGCAAATATCATATCCGAAGCTGCGGGCATGAGTCCCACCGTCAGGAACAGGATCGTAAGTCCGGTCAGGACTTTGAGCTGTATACCTATGGCAAACATGTTCATCTGCGGGGATACCTTGGCCATGACTCCGAGTATGGCGTTTAGCATCATCATCGTCGCAAATATGGGAAGGATTATCCTGAATCCGATCAGTATATAGTCCGTAAGAAACATCACCGTAGCTCTCATAAGGCCTTCCATGTTGAAATTCACATGGTTTACCGGTATCAGGGTGTAGGTATCGACCAGCGCTCCCAGAAGATATCTGTACATCCCGCTTCCGATCAGGATCATGGAGTATGCGTAATTGTACAGTCCTCCGGTTATACTGATCTGCTCCCTTGAAGAGGGATCCATCAGTGTGACCATAGAAAGGCCCGTTTCCATATCCGCAACAGACCCGGCAAATGTGAATATGGTCGAACATATATTGGCGGACAGCCCGATAAGGAGCCCCGCAGCCGCTTCCTTCATCACTATGATGGCGTAGGAAACGACGGATCTGTATATGACCGCATCGGCCGGTGTGACTGAATTATAAATGAGCGCCGATACAAAAACGCTGAATACGATCCTGACCCTGTTAGGGGTATTTTTCATGCTGAAAAAAGGACATATAAAAATAAAAGTCGAAACCCTGACCAGTATCAGCAGGAAATATTCAAGATCGTATATTGAAAACGAATAATTGATCATCGGGCCGCATCATTTGTGAACATAATATGCAAAATTGCTCCACAGGTCGGTGGTAAAGCTCACGATATTGTTCATGATCCATGTCCCCAGGAACATAAGGGTGAGGAAAATGCCCAGAACCTTGGGAACAAATGTGAGGGTCTGCTCCTGTATCGACGTGACCGTCTGGAAGATACTGATGACAAGTCCTATCAGCATCGATACCAGCAGCACGGGAAGTGCACACTTAAGGATCAGATACAATCCGGCACGTATCATTTCGGAAGCCGCTTCTGGTGTCATATCCTACCCCTTTTGTCAGTAAAACGTCCGGACGAGCTGTCCGATTATAAGTGACCATCCGTCAGCAAGAACAAACAGCAGTATCTTGAACGGCATCGATATCGTGGTGGGCGGCAGCATCATCATACCCATACTCATGAGCACCGATGCGACTACCATATCGATGACTATAAACGGTATATAGATCATAAAGCCTATCCAGAACGCAAGCCGCAGTTCGGATATCATAAAGGCGGGAATGAGGATCGAATTGGGGATGGACTCGATGGTACCGTCCCATTCCATGCCCGCTATATCATAAAAAAGCCGCACATCCTTAACCTGTGTCTGCGGCTCCATGAAATTCCTGAGAGGAGTCATTACATTCTCAAGGAATTCATCCTGATCGATGACTCCCGCTTCAAAGGGGATAACCGCATTGGCATTTATCTCCTGAAAAGTCGGCTGCATTATAAAAAAGGTTAGAATGAGCGACAGAGCTATCAAGACCTGATTGGGCGGTGCGGTCTGAGTATTCAGAGCAGCCCTTGTAAAATGCAAAACGATGATGATCCTGGTAAAGGAGGTCATCACCATCAAAAGCAGCGGCGCTATGGCGATGATCGTCAGAGTGATCAGGATCCTGAGGGAGGCGTTCAAAGATCCGTTATCGCCGTTATATGTGATCGTAAGTCTGTTGACCGTATTCAGTGTGTTCAGATCCTGCGGATCGGTATATGTTCCCGGAGGATCGATGGTGGTACTGACATCCGTCTCTCCGGTTGAGGGACCGATATTACCCGCAGCATGGGCCCTTAAAGAAAAAGGCAGGCTGAGGATCGCAACAAGTGCCGCAAAGCACAGAACTTTTATAATATTTTTTCCGGCAGATAAAAGAACCTGCATAGGTGACCCAGTTTCCTCCGGATGTCATTCTTTCTTGTCAGAAAATGCTTTTGTGAGTATCTCGGAAAATGGCCTGTTCTCTCCGGGACTTTTCACGGTAATTTCTTTCTCATCTACGTCTCCGAGATAAGTGACGGTATCCTTACACACGGCAATGACCTTGTACACGGATCCCACTCTTATTATCTCCACCCATTTTCCGGGAGCGATGCGTATGGTCTCTATGACCTCGGCATTTCCGGATGAAGCCTGGGCCTTCTGATAATTGCCCATCCATTTGGTGCAGAGCATAGTTATCGCAAGAACGGCGATAAATACGATCAGCACCGTCAGAAATTGAGCGATATCGGATACTGAAGATGATAACAGGGTCATATCAGCCTATAACCTTCTTGACCGCCTCGAGTACTCTGTCAGCCTGGAAAGGCTTAACTATGAAATCCTTAGCTCCGGCCTGGATAGATTCGATGACCATTGCCTGCTGACCCATAGCAGAGCACATAATGACCTTGGCGCCGGCATCTGCTGCCTTTATAGCCTTGAGAGCCTGAATACCATCCATTTCAGGCATGGTGATATCCATGAGCACAAGATCGGGATTGACTTCCTTGTACTTCTCCACAGCCTTAACACCGTTCTCCGCTTCTCCTGCGACGTTGTATCCATTTTTGCTGAGGATATCCTTGATCATCATCCTCATGAATGCTGCGTCGTCACAGATCAGGATGTTCTTTGCCATAACTCAAAACCTCCGATAGTAGTGTATATAAAACAGAAAATGTCGATTATTTAATGATCTCCGTTACCCTGACACCGAAATTCTCTTCGATGACAACAACCTCGCCCTTTGCGACAAACTTGCCGTTGACGAGCACATCGATGGGCTCTCCCGCGATCCTGTCAAGCTCGATGATGGTGCCGGGAGCAAAATTCAGGATATCCGAGATAGATTTCGATGTCCGTCCGAGTTCCACGGTCACTTCCAGAGGAACGTCCTTGATCAGGCCGATGTTCTCTCCTCCCTGAAGTGCGCCCATATCACCGCTGAAATTTTGAAATGTGGCTGTTTGTATATTCATAGGTTGAACCGGTCCCGAATAACCCGGCTGAGTAAATCCAGGCATTCCCATCTGCGGCATGCCGTATCCCATCTGTGGCATTCCCATCTGCGGCATACCCATAGGACTCTGTCCGAATCCGCCCTGAGGCATTGAGGGCTGTCCGAAAGGTCCGGGCTGGGGCATTCCCTGGCCCTGTCCGAATCCGGCGTTCATATCCGGGGCGGGTGCGGGAGCCGGCTGGGGCTTTGGCTCTGCGGACTGCTGCGATGAAATAAATGTCTCAACGATCTTCTTGGCAAAATCTATGGGATACAACTGCATTATTGTTGAATCCACAAGTCCTTCGCCTATCTGCATCCTGAAATCGATCCTGCAGAACGTACCGCCGAGAAAAGGTGAGAACTCGGATCCGGCTTCAAAGCTGCCGAGATCTACAAGTGAACTCTCCGGCGGTGAGATATCGATCACGGTACCCAGCATGGTAGAGAGTGAAGTGGCCGAGGAACCTATCATCTGGTTCATCGCCTCGGATATAGCCGAAAGATGAAGCTCGCCGAGCTCACCGTCAACAGCCGATCCGTCCCCTCCCATCATCAGGTCTGTGATCACCTTTACATCCTTCTCTTTGAGGACCAGGATGTCCGATCCGTCAAGTCCCTTGGTGTACTTGATCCTGATGAAGACGCAGGGCTTTTCAAAATCCGTCATCAGCTGGTCCCAGGTACACAGCGAGACAACAGGTGTTGTAATGCTTACCTTTCTGTTTACAAGGGAGTAAAGCGTCGTTGCCGAAGACCCCATGGAGATATTCGCGACTTCACCTATGGCATCCTTCTCAACATCATTGAGAAGCTCATCCCCGCCGGTAACCGGCTGGGCATTTTCCAGATAGGGCTCGGTCAGAGGTTTTTCCTCCGACGACATCTGGATACCGCTCATATCCGGAGCTCCGTCCCCAGACAGATCCATACCGCTAAGGAGAGCGTTGATCTCGTCCTGTGACAGCATTCCGTCCATCTGTTACTCCTCCTCTCTGATCACCGATGTTATCCTTACCGCGTAACTGTCATTGCTGGCTCCCGGCAACGCGGTGAACTTTTTGATATTTCCGACATAGATATTCATATCGGAGTCAACCTTCGCATCAAGCCGTATACAATCTCCGACCTGAAGGTTCATAAAATCGTTTACTGTTATCCGGCTCGTTCCAAGCACGGCCTTCACCGGAATATCCACTCTCTTGAGCATGGACTCGATATTGTTCATCGAATCCTCATCCTTGTTCTCCTGCATAGTGGAGAACCAGAACTTGGTATTGAGTTTATCCATTACCTCTTCGAGGGTTATGAACGGGAGACATATGTTCATAAAGCCTTCGACACTTCCGACCTTGATGTTCAGTGTGACAAGTGCGATCATCTCGCCGGGTGCGATTATCTGAGCAAACTGAGGATTCGTCTCAAGCCTGGACAGTACAGGCGATATATCGACCACATTCTTCCAGGGATCCCTGAGCAGCTGAGTAAAGAGGACCATGATCTTACGGATGATGGAGAGCTCTATATCCGAAAAATCGCGGATCTTCTCAAGCGTATCTCCCTCTCCTCCCAGCATTCTGTCGATCATCGCATACGCTAGATTGGTGGAAAGCTCGATGATCACATTGCCGTTAAGAGGTTCCAGAACATCTATCGCGAGTATGCTCGGTGCAGACAGGGCATTTGTGAATTCGCTGAAGGTGATGGTCTCAGAACTCGCCACATTGACCTGGGCATTTCTCCTGAGCAGAACAGGCAGGTTCGTGGAGATGAGTCTTCCGTAGTGCTCAAATATTATCTCCAGAGTACGAAGATGCTCCTTGGAGAATTTCGTAGGTCTGCTGAAGTCATAATCTCTTACGGGCGCCTCTTCGGCATTCGATATGGAATCAACATCAAATTCTCCGGAAGAGAGCTGATTGAGCAGGGCGTCTATTTCATTTTGCGAAAGGATCTCGCCCAATTGTTAAACCTCCGTAAAGATCATCCGAACTTCACATCACTGATGGAGATGTCATATATGACTTTCGATCCCATCCAGTCCTGAACAGCCTTCAGGATCTCCTGCTTAAGTTCGTCACGGTTATTCACACAGTATTCCTGATCGTAGGAACTTACGACTCCTTCGATGGCCTGCTTGATGTAAGGCTCGAAAGTACTGATGTTATCGGCATTGTATTTCTTGTAATCTTCATCCTTGGAATTGAGGGAAAGTGCGATACGGCAGACCATATATACCTGCTTCTCATCGCCCTCGACCTTAAGAGGGATGGTCATCGAATCTGCGATCGTATAAAAGACCGTATCTGAAAGATCAACCGCAGGACCTGTTTCTTCTTCGTCGGTAACCACCTCGAGATTGAGGATCGTAGCTATCGTATCGACAAGAGCAGCGGTCTTTTTGTTCGTGCCCGTAACGGAGATCATGGTTATCACCGTAAGGGCAACATTTACGATCATCAGTGCAAGTATGAGTACTGTGAGCAGATTCTTCTTCATGAGAAAACCTCTTTATCTTCAGAGCCTTAATTGTTGTTATATATCCTTATCTCGACACGTCTGTTCCTGGCTCTTCCGGCTTCGGTGGAGTTGTCTGCGATGGGCATCCTCTCGCCGTATCCCGAGTGCTTCATATGAGCAGGATCAAGACTGCTGTTTTCGACCAGATAATAAAAAACCGAAAGTGCTCTGGCGCTGGAAAGTTCTTCGTTGGACGGATACTTTGCGGAATTCATCGGGACATTGTCCGTATGACCGTTTATCTCGATCTCGCCCTTTGCATATCTCTCAAGGATCGTTGCAACCCTGTCGAGAACAGGCTCGCACTCCGCGTTAAGATTGGCGGAGCCGGGTGCGAACAGTATTGAGCCCTTCATGGTGAGCATTACGTACTGTGATGTGAAGCTGACATCGATCTGATCCGAGAGCTGGCTCTCAGAGACCGCTTCGCTTACCATCTCGGCAAGCTCTTCATTGGATCTGAGATTGGCATTTTCGATCTGCTCAAGAGCCTCTTCATAAGTCTGTCCCTGAGTTTCCTCGGTGGCTTCGGTATTCTCCTTGCCGCCCGAGTCGGTGTTGTACACCTGGATCTGAGTGTCATCCGTTTCCGAATCGGCTGCTCTTCCGGTACTGCTTATATAATTTGACAATTCGTTAAGCTGACTTACCCCGTTGCTGATGAGGATGCCTTCTCCGATGGATGTTGCACCGCCGCTGAAAACGCTGAAGGAACTGTTCATCGATGCGATGATCTCGTTCAGCTTGGCTTCATCGATGGTCGACATCGAGAACAGAAGCACGAAGAAACACAGCAGCAGGTTCATCAGATCGGAAAATGTGGCCATCCACGCGGGCGAACCCGCCGGTGGGGCGTCTTCTTTCTTTTTGCCCATTTTTCAACCTATGAATGAATATATTGATATATCATCATTCCTCGCCGCCGCTCTCGGAGGAAGCGCTGTCCCTGTCCTTGGGCGAAAGGAATGATTTAAGTTTCTCTTCAATGACTCTGGGGTTCTCACCCGCCTGAATGGATAACAGGCCTTCGATCATGACCTGCTTCTGCATCATCTCAACGGCATTGTCCGCCTTAAGCTTCGCAGCAGTGGGTGCACAGATCCAGTTTGCGAGGAGTGAACCGTAAAGTGTGGTAATAAGAGCGACTGCCATGGAAGGTCCGATGGATGATGCATCTTCCATGTTGTTGAGCATGTTAACGAGTCCGACGAGGGTTCCGATCATCCCCCATGCAGGTCCCATGGAACCGAGGGTCTCCCAGAATCCGGCGGTCGCCTTGTGTCTGGAATCGATACAGTCCATCTCAGTCTCCAGGATCCCTCTTACAAGATCGGGATCGGTACCGTCGACAACAAGCAGAACGCCCTTTTTCAAAAAGGGCTCATCCATATCGGATGCCGATTCTTCAAGCGAAAGAAGGCCCTCTTTACGAGCCACGTTTGAAAGGTCTATTATCTTCTTGATCAGATCGGGGGTATTTACGGAAGGAGCCTTGAATATAAGACCGATACTCTTCAATCCGGCGAGGTAATCAGCCATGCTGTAGGATGTCATAACAGCTGCCAGAGCACCTCCGAAAGTGATGATGGCGGAAGGAACATCGACATAGTTCATGACACCAGAAAGCCCGGCAGCCTGGATTATACCGAATGCGAGCATGCCGAAACACATTATAAATCCTATCAGCGACGCTATATCCACCTGTATTTTACCTCAACAAAAATCCGGCTAACGTCACTCGTCAGCCATGATACCTTTTCTATAAGATTTTACAAGATTTTTAATATCCTGTCTACTTTCTTTTACTATGATCTTCCGCCCTGTGGTGAGGGTTAAGACGGTGTCGGGAGTCTCTTCCACCATCTCCAGCAGGTGGGGATTTATGAGCAGTTTCGATCCGTTGAGTCTGGTCACTTCGATCATAAAATATACTCCTCCCTTCTTCCTACATATAGACCTATGTATTATACCACAAACACAACATATTGTGGCCATATTTTTTCCGCCTTACAGGCATAAAAACAGATCAAAAGAGCCTTCGCAGGCCGCCCTTTTGAGGCATACCGCAGCGAAGGCTCTGAAGTTTATGGATAAGGATGATGCACTATCATCTCTTGAGATTCGTGAGTTCCTCAAGGAGTGTATCTGATACGGTGATGATACGGGAGTTAGCCTGGAATCCGCGCTGTGTGGTGATCATCTCGGTAAACTCAGCCGAAAGGTCAACGTTACTCATCTCGAGAACACCGGTGGACATATATCCGCCCGATGCGGTGACATCCACTCCGATACCGTCGAAGGATCCGGAGTTCATGGTAGCCTCATAGAGGTTGTCTCCGTGCTTCTCAAGACCTGAGGCATTGGGGAAGCTTGCCGTAGCGATCTGTCCGAGGAGCTTGGTCATTCCGTTATCATAGCTTGCATAGATGCATCCGTCTCTCTGGATGGATACTCCGATCATATCGCCGAGCCTGCGGCCGGTACCGAGGCCGTCCTTGTCTCCGTAGGTTGCGGTAACTGTCGAAGTTCCGTTATTGTTGAACATCGAGATGCCGGACCAGTTAAGAGCTATATCCTCAAAGTTCGAAGTCTTCTTCTCTTCATCGGAGATGAGCTTTGATGTGCCGAGAACCGTATCTCCCTTGACCGATCCGTCAATGGATTCAAAAAGACCGGTGTCGGTATTGAACTTGAGCACGGAGCCGGTGAAGAATCTTCCGGCAGCGGTAAAATTGTTTGTAGTGGTCGCAGCATCATTATCGGGATCAAAGATGCTCGGGCTCGATCCGTTCTTTGCATTATTGAGCAGATTGGAAACCTTAACCTTATTTTCACCGTCCATAACATACAGGTTCAGGAATGAATCGGTGGATCCGTCAAAACCGTAAGCTTTTGCTATCGCATCAAGTGCCGCCTGATCATCTGCGGTCGTGGGAGGTATGTTGATAGCGTTAAGATCGGCCACAACAGTTGTTCCGTCTGCATTTGTCAGTGTCTTTGCGGTGGTATCCCACGCATAGGCATTGGAATTGAATACTACGGATTCCTGATCTTGCACGGAAGTCTGGCTTCCGAACAGATCCTGAGCTTCCGAGAGATCGAGCTCTTTTCCTTTGCTGTCCATGATCTTGTTGAGTTCAACCGAGAACTCGCCCTCGACATCCGTAGACTTTATCGCAAATCTTGCGGTGTACTCATATCCGAGCGAATCGTAGAAATTCAGGTTTACATATTTTCCGGACTCGCTGTTGACATCTGTGTCATTCTTATCAAGGATACCCTCAACAAGGCCCTTTGTGGTAGCTTCGGGGGGATAGGTGAGATTGTCGGAGCTCATTATCCTGAGAGACTGCACGGAATCCTTCTTGATGGAGAGGGTCTCGGGATCTACGCCCCATCCCTTTACGTTGTATCCGGTAGAGGTCATGCAGAGATTTCCGACACCGTCAACATAGAAGGAGCCGTCTCTTGTAAAGTAATTGGAAAGTCCGTCGGAAACGACGAAGAAATTATCACCGGTGATCATTATGTCAAAAGGATTTCCGGTGGACTGGGCAGAACCCTGGGAGGTTATATTTACGTTGATCGCACCGGACTTAACGCCGAGACCGATCTGACGTGCATTTACGCCGCCGACACCGGTGGACTGGTTTGCGCCGGATGCAGACTGGGTTGTCTGGCTCATCAGGTCCGCGAAAGTGACGGAACTTGATTTGTACGCGGTGGTATTGACGTTAGCGATGTTGTTACCGATAACGTCCATCTTGGTCTGGTGTGTCTTAAGACCGGCAACACCCGAATAAAGAGATCTCATCATAAGGCAGTTTCCTCCGTTTTGATAATTAGGAGAATGCGGAGATTTTTCCGCGCGAAGCGAACGCTTCCGGTTATCACAAGAGGGGGTCTTCTGTCATTCGGATCCCCCGGCCTCCATCCAGGTCCGGCCTTTAAGCTATAACCGCTCCGTTGATATTTGTAAAGACATTGGTATCACTTCCTGCTTCCAAAGCCGTGATCACGGTTCTGGACGGGACATTTACGATAAATGCCAGGTCATCGACCATAACAAGCGAATCGTTTATCCCTTTGTCAGCCGCCATATCCGTACCGCTCGATAATCTTCCGAGCTGTTCGCTTGTGATTTCGAGCCCCCGGTCCTGCATCCTTAAGTGTGCATGCTTGGAGAATTTAACTCCTCCGGCCTCTTTGCCTTTCTCCTCGAGGATACGGGCAAACGAAGGTTTGTCATCAGCTCCCGGAGCTGCACCGGTCTTGACGGCAGAGGTAAGTGATCTGGAAAGATTTGCTGCGTATAAAGCCTGTACGTTCATTTCCATAACTCTTCCTCCTTCAATTACTTATATCGGCAGGAAGATCAGTTTTCTTCAGTGGCAGATGTATTTTCTCCGCCCTCTTCAGCGGAATCCTCTTCCGCTGCTTCTTTTCCGGCAACTGCAGAGACGATGGGCTCTCCGGCTTCATCATTTCCGGACGTTTTTTCCGCCTCTTTTGCCGCAGCATTTGCAGCAGCCACAAGAAGTTCGTTGAGCTTCTCGACATATTTGTTCATATCCGAAACATCGTCATCATCGAGGAATCCCTTCTGATAATCGGACAGGGAATTGTAGAGATTCAGAAGTCCGGTGATCGTATTGCCGTGATCCTTGATATTTACGGAATCGATCGAAGGAAGATCCTTTATCTCTTTTGCAAAATCCTTTGCGATGCTCTCCGCATTTGAATATTCGCTGCTGATGGCAGTGACCATATCCTTTGCGGCGTAGAGATTTCCGTCTATTGAAAAATATGCCTTGCCATCCTCGAATGTGACAAAATCCACGAATCCGCGGACTTCCGAGGTCTTGCCGCCGGAATCGGTACTCTCTATGATGACCTCCTTGCCGACAAAGGAACTGTATCTTGAAAGTTCCATCGTGGTGGACATGTTGTTGAGAGCTTCTACCTGTGAGAACTGGGCATACTGAGAGATATACTCGGTATTTGAAGTGGGTTCAAGCGGATCCTGGTATTTCATCTGAGCGACGAGCAGCTGCAGGAACGCATCCTTATCCATGCCGGAATTAGACTGCGTATTTTCCGAAGAAAGCGAATTCTGGGAAGCTGATGTCACTATCTCACCGTTTTTGACGGTTGCTGAAACAGACGCCATATATACTCCTTTCTGATGCCGGCTCATCCGGCATATCAGTTTCAAAAGCCCCGGTCAGGCCATGTAGTCAACCTTGTTTCCGTTTGCGGCCATCATCTCCGCCGCAATACGCTCATCCTCTTCCATATCCGAGGTATCGAGTTCATCTATTCCTTCAAGATCGATCCTTCTGCTCCTTCTCGAGCTGCCGGGATTTCTCTCTTCTCCGGCTCCGGAACCCGAATCCAGATTACCTTCGAAGCTGTGTGAAGCAACCGTCACCTCAACCGCATCAACTCTTATGCCCTGGGCTTCGAGCTGCTCGTTAAGTCTTACCATCTGGCTCTCAACAGCCGCTCTGACCGCTTCGTTTTCGGTAACAAAGCTTGCGGTTATGACACCGGAATTGTTGGTGACGTGGATCTGAAGAGTTCCGAGTGATGCGGGATGCAGCTGCATCTCGACATCCGAAAGATCACCGTCCGTAAAAACCTTCATCTGATCGAGTATCTGATCGGCTATCTCTCTGGGATCCGGAGTGTAGAAGGTCTGAGGCGCTTCTGCAGCGATTTCCTGAGTACCGTTAAATGTTCCGGGAGCAAAACTATTTGCATCAAAAGCATTTTCGGTACCATGTTCTCCGTTATCGGAGCCCTTTTGCTTTGCAGATTCCTGTGCGGAGGAAAGAACTACGCTCTCTCCGCTCCTTGTTCCTTCGGCATTTTCGGAAACCTTTTCAAGTTCTCCTTCGGAATTTCTCACAAATCTCGTAACGGATTCTTCCGAAGCCTTTCCATTGCCTGCAGACTCTTCAAGGAGAGCCTTCAGTTCAGACATGCTAAGACCGCCATCTTCGCTTTCTGCCGACAGGATATCCGACAGTGCCTCCATTCCGTCTCTGAAGATCCCGTAATTCTCTTCATTCGTAAGAAGAGTCACACCGGATTCTTCACCGAGAACGGACATAAGGAACGCACTTAAGGTATCTCTGTCCAGAAGACCCATGGCGTCAAGTCCGGAAGCTTCGAGCATATCCTCAAGCTCTCCGGGACTTATGTTCAGTATATCCGCAAGTCTGTTTTCCAGTTCCATGGCTGCGGCGGAAAGTGTTTCCTGTGCGGATACTATTTCCTCATCCGTGAGCATCTTGCCTTTATCGGAAATCTTTTCGTTTCTTTCCGAGGCTGTTTCGGAGCTTTCCCTGCTCCTCACATCTGTCTTAGTGCCATCGGATCTTTTATAAGCGATATCACCGGTTTCAGGCTTCCGGTCAGCGCCGGTGTTCTCCGGGGGATTCGTGCCCGCGGAAATGCCCTTTGCCTGATCGTTCCATATGCTCCTGAAGTCGCTTCCCTGATCGGTATTTACTCTGGAAGATGCGGCAGACGGAATGATCTGTTCGCTCAGACCCATGGCATCAGTGATAGGTGTGATGCCCATATATTTATCGTCCTTTCTCCCTTGCGGGGGTAATTGTGGCAGGACAGACCCTGCTGGAAAATATATCGGCAGCCCGCCCGAAAATCTTAACCTGCAAGTCAGGCTGTGTTTATGCGTATGTGATCAAGTGCCTCACACTGTAAAAGACCCGTAAAAAGATTATGTGAGGCAGCTAAGATTTAATTCATGGGATCCAGTATCTTTGTGATCCTTGCGGCGACATCCTTGTCCATCTGGTTAAAAATGGCCGCTCTGTCTTCTGCATTCATGGCTCCCAGAATCCTCGCGGCAAGCTGGATTCCCTCGGTATCTGTCATCTTTTCAAAAAGAGCTGCAGCCTCCTTGGGCTTCATGTTCGAATATGCATTGACATAATCCTGGATCTCTTTGGAGACCTGAAGTTCCTCAACGACCTGTTTGTAAAGGAATTCAGCCGTCGTAGGGTCCATGGATTCATAATATTTTGCGTATGCTTCGGCTCCGGGTCCCTTTTCGGAATAAATGACTTCTTCGTAGAACTCGTTACGGATCCTCTGGAAATCAACCTGCATGGTCTCAAACTCGGAAAGTCTGGTGACCTCGGCTTCAAGTGCCGCTATCCTCTCATCCTTGGTGGATGATGCTCCCTTTATCGCATCAAGTTCCGTCTCGAGGGCATAGATCCTGTTCACGGCATCCTTGAGATTGGTATAGCCGCCGTACATCTCGGTATCTAATGTCTCCGAGACTGCGGAGGAGGGAAGGATCTTGTTGATCACGGGAACATCTCGGAGCACGGGAGCAAGAACATTGCTTCCGAATCCGCCAACATCAAGCTTTATGACGACGACGATCACAGCAAGCCACAGGAGCACTATGAAGACAGTCGCTATAAAGGTGACAAATCCTCCGCCTTCTTCATCCCCTTCAAGTTCCTCTTCCTGTTTAGCTATTTCCCTGGCACGCTGTTTTGCCTCTTTTTTCCTGTCTGCCTGTTCTTTCTTCAGTTTTTTCTTTTCTTCCTGAAGACGCTTTTTCTCTTCTTTGGCAGCCTTCTCTTCCGGTGTAAGTTCTTTAGCCATTATCCGTTACCTTCTGTCCGTAAGTATATGTGGTAAGTTCATCGATGGATTTGCTCTCGGATCTGTTCTCCTCGCGCACAAATTCATCAAATTGCTTTTCTTTCAGTTTTTCGTGTGTCTTTCTTTCCTTTACAGCATCCTCGAGTTCGGATCTTGCTGCCTCAAGTGCCTCTTGAGCCTTTCTGACCCTGACCTTCTGCGCAGCGATCTGCTCGTTGCAGATGATCCGGGACATCTGTGAGTCCTCAATATCATGCATGTTCAGGTTGCCCTTTAAGACCTCCACAGCATGTCTTTCGATCTCATCAAGCTTTACATAAAGAGCATCAAGCTCCGCCTGCTTTTCATCAAGGTTTCTCTTGGCATCGCCGAATGCCTGTCTGGCCTGAGTCTCCATCTTCTCCTTGATGCTCAGGATATTCTGCATTTTATATCTGAATCTGGCCATAAGACCTCCCGGCCGGAACGGTCAAGAGAAATTATCCGGTCTGTTTATCCGTAAAAAGATCTTCCAAAAGCGCAACACTCTCTTCGAATGTGTACTTTGCATCGGTATCCTGGCAGAGGAATCCGTTGACGGCATCGATCTTGCTGATGGCATAGTCGATGTTCGGGTTGGATCCGCTCTTGTAAGCACCGATATTGATAAGGTCCTCCGCCTCGTTGTATGTGGCGAGGACGGTCTTGAGCCTGCTGGCAGCGGCCTTATGCTTCTTGTCGCATATAGATCCCATACATCTGGAAATGCTCATGAGAACATCGATGGCGGGATAATGGTTCTTGTGACCCAGCTTTCTGTCAAGCATTATATGTCCGTCCAATATGCTTCGTGCGGTATCGGTGATGGGTTCGTTGAAATCATCTCCGTCCACGAGAACCGTATACAGTCCGGTTATGGAGCCTTTATCGCTTCTGCCGGCTCTTTCAAGGAGCTTGGGCATCTCTGAATAAACGCTGGGCGGATATCCTCTTGTTACGGGAGGCTCACCGCTCGCAAGTCCTATCTCACGCTGTGCCATGGAAAATCTCGTAAGGGAGTCCATCATAAGGAGAACATCCTCCCCTTGGTCCCTGAAATATTCGGCAATGGCAGTTGCCGTAAGAGCCGCTTTTTTCCTCTCGAGTGCGGGGCGGTCCGAGGTTGCCACAACCACGACGCTCCTCTTCATACCCTCTTCACCCAGGTCTCTTTCTATGAACTCTCTGACCTCTCTGCCTCGCTCTCCGATGAGTGCGATGACGTTTATGTCGGCTTTGGTATTTCTTGCGAACATACCCATAAGGGTGGATTTACCGACGCCGGAACCGGCAAAGATTCCGATACGCTGGCCCTTGCCGAGGGTGATCATACCGTCAACGGCCTTGACGCCCAGCGGCAGCACTTCATCGATTATGGCTCTGTGCATGGGATCCGGAGGCGTGTTCTCGACAGAATATTTCTCACCTTCGATAACGGTCCCGTCAGTGGGCTGTCCGAGGGCATTCAGGGTCTTTCCAAGAAGCTCTCCGGAAACATTTACCATCAGCGGATAGCCGGTATTTATGACCATGCTCCCGAGTCCGATACCGTCGGTAACACCGTAGGGCATCAGAAGGGTCTTCTTATCCTTGAATCCTACCACTTCAGCGAGTATCACCTCATCGCTTTCGGCATCAACATCATCCCCCTTGGGAACGATCCTGCAGAGGTCTCCGAGTCTGGCATCGGGACCCGCCGATTCGATGGTCAGGCCGACGATATTTATGACCTTTCCCATCTTTTTGAAAAAAGTATAATTAACGGCTTTATTGTATTTTGAATAGTCGATCTCTTTCAGATTGATCATCGTAAGCTCTGCCCGGATGCATAAAGATATTTTGCCGGTATGATATTTGGCCGATATATTTTAAGGCCGGTAAAGCCGGCCTTATAACCTACTCTTCTTTGCCGGAATAGGACAGCATCTTTAATCTTGTTGAAAGCTCCGAAAGTTCGGTTCCGAGGCTGCAGTCAAATATGCCGCCGTCGGTCTCGATCATGCAGGAATCGGGAGGAAGGGAGATATCCTCCATTATCTCTATCACGCTTCCCGGAGTCTTGACAGCCTCTTCAAGCTGATTCTTGCGGGAATTGACATAATCGTAATTGTCCTTGCTGATATGGATCAGGAAGCTCCTTGAACCCTCGATATTCCTCAGTGCATCGGCAACAAGGTGTCCGGCTATGGTCTTGTGGATCTTAAGATCGGTCTTGAGCACATGCTCGTATACGTCGGTTATCCTGTCCACAAGCTCGGGCTCCATATCGTTGAATCTCTTCTGATAAAGGTCCTCGAGTCTGTCCTTTTCTTCATCAAGAGCATCCATCTTGCTCTTATACTCAGCTTCGGCTTTGACCGTACCTTCTTTGAAGCCTTCGCGGTATCCCTTTGCTTTGGCTTCGTCAAACATCCTGACGGATTCATCCCTTGCGGCTTTTTCCGTCTGTTCCGCTTCTTTTCTTGCTTCCTCTATGATCCTGGCAGCCTCTGCGCGTGCCGAAGATATGATGGTATCGGGATCGCCGGGTTCCTCCGTAGGGAGATCCGGAACAAAATCGGGAGGAGCGGTCACTCCCTCAACAAGCTCATCGACACCGGCGGTATCGGCATTTATGCCTTCAACGAAACCGGAATTCTCGGGTCTCTGCATCTTCAGAGCCAGAGCATCAATGCGCTTTTTGACAAGCTCGTTCATATCTATGACGCGCCTGTCATTTCCCATGTTCATATAAGAAGTTTTATACAGATTAGACAACTATCTCATCCCCACCGCCTCTGGAGATGATTATCTCGCCCGAATCCTCCAGTTTACGGATTATTGTAACTATCTTCTGCTGAGCTTCCTCAACATCCTTCATACGCACAGGTCCCATGAATTCCATATCCTCTTTGATCATGGTTGCAAGACGCTTGGAAAGGTTGTTGAAAATAGCATTCTGGACCTGTTCATTGGCTGCTTTGAGAGCAATGCCGAGATCGTTGTTGTCGACATCACGCAGCACTCTCTGTATGGATCTGTCGTCCAGAAGAAGGATATCTTCGAAGACGAACATCTTCTTCCTGATCTCCTCCGCAAGTTCGGGCTCCTCGATCTCCAGAGATTCCATGATATGCTTCTCTGTTCCGCGGTCCACGGAATTGAGTATCTCGACGACGGAATCGACTCCGCCGATGATGGTGTAATCCTGATTGACCAGTGAGGCGAGCTTCTGCTCCAGGATGGATTCGACTTCTTTAATGACATCGGGACTGGTCCTGTCCATGACCGCGATCCTTCTCGCAACGTCAGCCTGTCTGTCCGGTGCAAGTCCGGAAATGATCTGGGCTGCCTGGTTGGGTGCAAGGTAGGAAAGGATAAGTGCGATGGTCTGAGGATGCTCATCCTGAATAAAGTTGATGAGCTGTGAAGCATCGGTCTTGCGGACGAATTCGAAGGGCTTGACCTGAAGTGATGCGGTAAGTCTTCCGATGACATCCATGGCTTTTTCGGAACCCAGGGATTTCTCCAGGAGCTCTCTGGCATAGCCTATACCGCCTTCGGCGATATACTGCTGGGCAAGGCAGACTCCGTAGAATTCCTCGAGGACCGCTTCCTTGACATCCGGCGCGACAGTCCTGGTATTTGCAATCTCAAGCGTGAGCTCTTCTATCTCCTCTTCCTTGAGGTGCTTAAATATCCCGGCACTCCTCTCGGGGCCGAGTGTGATCAAAAGGATCGCAGCCTTCTGAACACCGCTTATTTCATTTGATGATGAAACCGCCATATTAAAGCTATCTCCTTATGATCAGCCCCATTCGTCGGCCAGCCAGTTCCTGAGCAGAGCAGCTGCGGCTTCGGGGTTCTCATCAACGAATTTCTCTATCATCCTTCTGGTTTCGGATTTATTCTCAAGATCGATATTCTCGATCTGCGGTTCGGGTGTGGACTGGAGGAGATCGTCCAGTGAAAGTTCGGGAGTCGTCTCCTCTTCGGGCTTTCTCGAACCCATGCTCCTGATTATGACAAATGCAAGGAGTCCGAGTATGAGTATTATCAGGAATGCAGAAAGCACTGTGGTCCAGTTGACCTGAAGGCTTTCCTTGTCATAGAAGATCGGGGATTCGTAAGCGACTATCGTGATATTGGAAGCCGGTATGCCGGTCGCATTGGATGCGACAAGTATCAGGTCAGGATCCACCTCGATCTTACGGTCCGATGAATTGTTGATCTTGTATTCTTCCCATGTGACTCCGTCAAGAAGTCCCTGGGTCTCCACGTCCTCCTCACGGATCTCTTTATATGAGATCGCGGTTATGGACATCGATGAAGTCGAATAATTGATAGCGCCGGCAGGAGTCACTTTGTATTCGGAGGATTCGTTGGGCAGATAATCCCTCTCGCTTTCCGTGCTGGCGGTGGAACTGTTTCCGTAATCACTGGTGACATAGGTCTGGTACTCTCCGTTGGAATCGGTTCCGGGGATTCCGCCCACTCCGTTCTCGGACGAGGATTCATAATTCTCCTCATGCGCCAGCATGCCTTCGGTACGACCTTCGTTTGCGTAATATTCCTTAACGGTCTTCTCGTAATTGGAATAATCCATATCGAGATGACTGGTGACTTCGACGTTATTGTATGCGGGTGTTCCGAGAAGGACTCTCTTGACCTGGTTGGCTATCATGGCTTCAGCCTGGTTTCTGAGTTCCTGCATTGAATTTGCTATGCCGGATGACGAATAATCGTCTCCGCCCGCAAAAAGGAGCATTCCGTCGGTATCGAGAATGGTGATATTGGCGGTATTGCTGTTTCCGAGGAATGTCTGGATGCTCTTGGCAAGGTTTGCCGCCTTTGCCGCGGTAAAGCTTCCGTCATGTGAGAGCTGAATGTAAGCTGATGCCTCCTGGGCATTTGAGATCAGAGTTCCCGTATCTTCGGGGATGTTGAGATTGACCTTGCAGTCCTTTACTCCTTCGATATCAAGGATGGACTTCTTCAGTTTGTTCTCAAGATAGAACTGCCATTTCTTGGCCTGGTCGGAAGCCGTGGTGGACAGGGAACTTCCCAGTGCATCTTCGATGCTGTATTCTTCGGGAACATAACCCGAAGAACCCAGTGCAAGCTCGGCAGCGGTATATTTGGACATCTCAACGCTTATGGTGAGAGCATCCTGTGATTCGATATGCCCGATGGCATTTTCGTCAAGTATCTGGATTATCTCGGAAGCATCCTGGGTATTGGGAGCAGTGATGAGGACCTTGTACTTGGGCCTTGAAACAAAATAGATGATAAGTGCAAAGATAACAACGGTAAAAACCGCAAGAAAGACGATTATGCCCTTCTGTCTTGCGGTAAATTTGTTCCACCATTCCTTGATACGGTCTAAGATTTGCCTTAATCTCTCAGGCATTTTACAGCCTCCGAATCTAAAAGTTTAAGATCAGATCTGCATCTGCATCAGTTCCTTGTATGCTTCAAGGAGTCTGTCCCTTACAGCCACAGTATACTGGAGGGCTGTCTGGGCCTTTTCGAGGGCGATGGTCAGATCATGTGTCGAATCGGACTCACCGAGAGCAAAGAGTATCTCCTGGTTCTCCGCATCCGACAGATAAGCATTTGTTGTCTTTATATTCTGTACCGCGGTATTGAAAACGGATGAAAACAGCGTACCGTCCGATGTCTCTCCTTCAAGAGACCTGATACCGTTTGTTCCGTTAGTGGTCTTGTAAAGATTCGCGGCACCCGTAAGTTCATGTATAAGTGATGGATTCATAAACCGGACTCACCTCCTGTCATCAGCTGCCCTGTCCTATCTGAAGTCCCTGCTGGGCCATGGCCTTGGCCGCATCAAATGCGGTAGCGTTCGCTTCATAGGAGCGGCTTGCGTCGATAAGATTGGTCATCTCGGTGATGATGTTAACGTTGGGATACATTACATATCCGTTCTCGTCGGCATCGGGGTGTGAAGGATCGTATACCATGTTCTGCGGGGTTACGTGATCTTCAAGGACCTTGGCTACCTTAACACCCTTTCCCGCATAATTCTTGCTGACGGAATGAAGGACGTGACTGAAGGAATCGCTGCCCCTTACGCCCTTTTCCTCAAAATAGACGACCTTCCTGACGTAAGGATCCCCGTCCTTAGTCCTGGTGGTATTGGCGTTGGCCACATTCTCGGAGATTATATCCATGCGGTAACGCTGCGCAGTCAGTCCGGATGCACTTATGTCAAATGCCGTAAACATTCCCATGGCTTACTCCTCTCACTTCATGACTCTCTGAAGATTCTCGAATTCCGAAGATACCCCTCTGAGGATACCCTGGTATTTAAGCTGGTTCTGCGCCAGCAGTACGTTCTCGTTCTCGATGTCCACATTGTTGCGGTCCGTTCTGTACGAATAGGCTGCGGCATCCGTGTAGGATGTGACATTAAGTCTCGACAGGACCACATCCGAAACCTTCTCATCCATGGACTCGCCCCTGCGGTGTCCGAGTTCTCTGGCAAGAACGGATTCAAAATCCACATCCTGTCTCTTATATCCCGGAGTATCGACGTTTGCGATGTTGTTCGCAATGCACTGGTCGCGAAGCCATGCGGCATCCGCAGCCTTCTCCAAGACGTTAATGTAATCGAATGCATTTGTGTTGACCATGCCTCACCTCCCGGCAGGAATGCCACGTATCCAAATATCTATTATAGCTGAAATGAGCGAAAACACAATATATTTTTAGGAAAAGACGCTCTCACCACAAAATCTTGTGGAAACCCTTAAAGGGCTTTTTTCCTGTAAACAAAAAAGGATCCACTCGAAAGCAAATCCTTTTAGAAAACCGCAATCCTTTATATTTGATTAAAATCATTATACATCCGAAAGCCCGCACAGTACAGCAAAAGATCACCTGATACCCTGTGAAACCCGCATGGATTCTATCTCGTCAAAAACATATTCGTTGAGGATCTTGATATATGTGCCCTTCATACCGGAGGACCTTGACTCTATTATGCCTGCGCTCTCGAATTTTCTGAGGGCGTTAACGATAACGCTCCTGGTGATGCCCACGCGGTCTGCGATCTTGCTCGCAACAAGTATGCCTTCGTTGCCGCTCAGCTCGTCAAATATGTGAACTATGGCTTCCATCTCGGAGAAGGAAAGTGTGCTGATAGCGGACTTTACGACGCCGACCTTTCTGGTCTCCTCGGCGCTCTCCTCGCTGACGGAACGGAGCATCTCAAGACCGACGACGGTGGTGCCGTACTCAAGGAGGATGATATCGTCTATATCGTAATCCCTGTCGGTACGGTACACGAAAAGAGTTCCCAGCCTTTCGCCTGCGATCTCTATCGGTGTGACTATTGCCTTGTAGAGGTGGGTATCTGTTTTCTCAAAACCGAGAGTATCGAGATTGACATTTTCCTTGGTGGAAAGAACTGCCAGAAATCTCTCGTTGAGCATCTTATCGATAAATTCTCCGACATTGCCGCCGATGAGTTCGCTTATGGGCTCTTCTCCGGGCAGAAGGCCCTGACCCAGAAGCTTGCCCTTGCGGCTGATGACGATAACAGATGAGGAAAGGATCTCCCTCATAACAGAGCAGATATCATTGAAAACAACTTTACTGGAATTGTTGTTGTGAAGCAGTCTGCCGATCTTTCTTGTCTTGTCAAGAAGCTGAACGCTACTCATATCGCCTCCGCAGAATTTACGCAAAATACACCTACAAAGGGATTGTATCAGAAGAGTTCAGCCATTTCAATTCAAATTTTCAGAAATCTTTTAATTATCGATTAAGATTTTAAAAAATTAAGTGAATTTTCTATCACTCTTCTTTTTCGTCAAGATTTTCCGAATAACCGCATGTCTTATCGGAGCACACGCTTTTTTTGCCCTTGACGACCATGAACTTGCCGCACTTGGGGCATGCCTTTCCCGCGGGCTTATCCCAGCTCATGAAGTCACACTCGGGATATCCGAGGCATCCGTAGTATTTTCTGCCCTTCCTGGTTATCTTGACAACGACCTCATTTTTGCAGAGAGGACATTCAATTCCGGTCTTCTCATAATAAGGCTTGGTATTCTTGCAGTCGGGATAACCGGGGCATGCAAGGAATTTTCCTGAGGGGCCGTACTTGATGACCATCCTGCGTCCGCACTTTTCGCAGACTTCATCGGACTCTTCCTCGCGTATCTCAACCTTTTCGAGTTCGGCGTTTGCCTTATCAACGGACTCCTTAAGATCGGGATAGAAATTCCTGATGATGGTCTTCCACTTCACCTCGCCCTCTTCGACGCCGTCAAGAAGACTCTCGATATTGGCGGTGAACTTTGCATTGACGATCGAAGGGAACGCCTGGTCCATAAGATCGTCGACAGCATGTCCGATATCGGTGACATACAGATTCTTCTGTTCCTTGGTGACATAACGCCTCTTTATAAGAGTCGTGATGGTGGGAGCATAGGTACTGGGCCTTCCTATACCCTGCTCTTCAAGTGCCCTGACCAGAGAGCTTTCGGTATAATGTGCGGGAGGCTGTGTAAAATGCTGTCTGGGATCGAATTCCCTGACGCTGAGCACTGATTTTTCGGTTATCGCAGACTCAAGTGCCTTCTCGTCCTCCACATCATCGGACTGGACATATACCTTGCGGTATCCGTCGAAAGTAAGTCTTCCCGATGATACTGTAAAGACATGATCTCCGGCGGAGATCCTGACGGACATGGTCTCGTATGAAGCAGGGGTCATGCGGGATGCAAGGAACCTCTGCCAAATGAGCTTATAGAGCCTGTACTGGTCTCTTGAAAGCTGGCTCTTGATGGACTCGGGATCTCTTTCGAGGAGAGTCGGTCTGATGGCCTCATGGGCATCCTGGATCCTCTTTCCCGTATCCTTGTTTTCAGGTCTTTCTGCAACGTATTCGGGTGAAAAATGATCGGTGAGATATTTTTCTGCCTGAGCAAGCGCCTCGTCCGATATACGTGTGGAATCGGTCCTCAGATAGGTGATGATACCTACGGTCCCCTCTCCCTTGATCTCAACTCCTTCATAGAGCTGCTGAGCGACGCTCATGGTCTTGGAGGTCGAGAAGTTAAGGAGCTTTCCTGCTTCCTGCTGAAGCGTTGAAGTGATGAACGGAAGCGGTGCTTTCTTGATCCTTGTTCCGGTGGTGATATCGGTAACGGTGAACTTCTTTCCCTTTACTTCCGAAAGAACCTTATCGACGTCTGCTTTGGAGGTAAGCTTTGCCTTCTCTCCGCCGCGTCCGTAGTATTTTGCGATGATGGGCTTCTTCTCGCCCTTTATTCCCAGCTCCGCCTCAAGGGTCCAGTACTCCTCGGGTATGAAAGCATCTATTTCATTCTCGCGCTCGCATACCATATGAAGAGCTGCGGACTGGACACGTCCCGCGGAGAGGCCTCTTTTGACCTTGGCCCACATGACCGGGGATATGCTGTAGCCCACGACTCTGTCGATGACACGCCTTGCCTGCTGTGCATCCACCAGGTTCATATCAATCTCCCTGGGATGCTTGAAGGATTCCTTGACGGCATTCTTGGTGATCTCATTGAATGTGATCCTGTAGCATTTCTTGTTCTGCAGATTGAGAGCCGAATACAAATGCCAGCTTATAGCCTCGCCTTCACGGTCAGGGTCCGTTGCCAGATATATATTGTCGGCCTTCTTGACTTCCTTCCTGAGGGAAGCAAGTATCTCGCCCTTACCTCTAATGGTTATATACCTGGGTTCAAAATCGTTGTCGATATCAATACCCATAGAGCTCTTGGGAAGGTCTCTGACATGTCCCTGTGAAGCGGTGACTTCATATCCCGAGCCCAGGAATTTCTTTATGGTCTTAACCTTTGCAGGCGACTCAACTATAACAAGATTCTTAGCCATCATATCTCCTCATGGTACTTTACAAACCAAACGTTAAGATATATACAACAAAAAAAATAAAAATGCAAATACATATATTTGGAAACAAAAAAATACGGGACACATCAGGTGTGTCCCGTTAAGTGCAGCTGGTAGGGGAATCGAACCCCTGTTTCCGCCGTGAGAGGGCGGCGTCTTAACCGCTTGACCAACCAGCCAT
>CAMNEB010000007.1 GCA_946536155.1 uncultured Lachnospiraceae bacterium
CATGAATCTGTATTCTCCTTCAAAAAGCTTTTCATGAACCATATCAAACCTCTTTTTTCAGTACCGGGAAACGCGTTTCCGTTAATATTTCAAAAAATCATATATGATTGGTCTACCAGAATCGACCATAGTCAGTCTACTATAGTAGACCAAACTTGTCAACAGTAAAAAACTCAAAAAACTTAGGATAATAAAAGACAGCCGCAAAACTGCAGCTGTCCTGAAATTTTTGTTAACGGATCGAGGCCTGACCGGGGATCATCTGGATTCGAAATCCTCGATGTACTGCTTTATGAGCTTTACGGAACCGTCAATTCCAAGGACGGCGGAATTGATGCACAGATCATAGCTTTCAGCCTTACCCCACTTTCTATTGGTGTAGTAATTGTAATAGCTCTGTCTCTGCTTATCCTTCTTGATGCACATGTCCCTTGCCTTGCCCTCATCAAGGTCATACTGCTCCATGATCCTCTTTATCTTGAAGTCTTCATCCGCATAAATGAACAGATTGATCACATTGTTCTTGGATTCAAGCGCATAATCGGCGCATCTGCCGACTATAACGCAGGGACCTTCCTCGGCCACCTTCTTGATGGTGTCAAACTGCGCGAGAAAAACCTTCTGTGAAATGGGCATATCGACAAATGACGAAGAATTATAACCGAAGCTGTAGGTATCGATGACGAGATTATAGAGAAACGAATTTGTAGGCCTTTCATCATGATTCATCATTATCTCTTCGCAGAAACCGCTCTCTTTTGCGGCTCTTGCAAGCAGTTCCCTGTCGTAATACTTGATATCAAAGGCCTTTGCCAGCTTGTCGCCGATCTCTCTTCCGCCCGAACCGAACTGTCTTCCGATGGTAATGATAGTATTCATAATGATCACCTCTTTCCCCGTTTTATGATCGGAAAATCCTTGTATATTCATTATAAAACCGTTTTCCGTTTTATTCAATCATTAACAGCCGCATGAAAAAAGAAATAAGAAAAAAGAAACATACCACGCGGAAAAATATAGTCAACGAATTTAGTAATTGCCGTATCGCGGGCTGAAAATGTATCATATAAGCCATTTGCAGCTCGCGAAAGTGCAATTAATTAATTCGTGCACTATAATTCACGGAAAAACAACTCATGAAAATACCCTCCTTGCGGTTTTGTCCGTTAAAGAGGGTGCGTATCATAAATATCATAAAATGAAAAAGATCAAAGTATCTCAAGAAGATGACTGAAATATCCGGGAAGAGGCGCAGAAGTCTCGATATATTCTCCGGTCTTTGGATGAACGAAACCCAGTATCTGTGCATGAAGGGTCTGCCCTTCCAGATTGAAGCGTTTGTTGAGTGGTGATGATGACTTGCCGTATATCGGATCTCCCAGGAGCGGATGTCCCAGGCTTGCCATGTGCACCCTTATCTGATGGGTTCTTCCGGTTTCCAGCCTGCATTCGATATAGGTATAATCCTCGAACCTTTCAAGGACTTTATAATGGGTTACGGCTCTTTTTCCGCCGGGAGTTATCGCCATTTTTTTTCTGTCGTTTACATCCCTTCCGAGAGGAGCATCCACCGTGCCTTCATCATCTTTGAGCCTTCCGAGACAGATTGCTTTATAAACCCTGATAATGGAATGCTCTTTAAACTGCTCTGAAATGGCCATATGGGCAGGATCGTTCTTGCATGCGATAACAGACCCCGTGGTATCTTTGTCTATCCTGTGGACGATACCGGGGCGCATTACGCCGTTGATACCGCTCAGCGAATCCCCGCAATGATACATCAGTGCATTTACCAGAGTTCCGCTGTAATGACCTGCTGCGGGATGGACGACCATTCCTTTTGGTTTATTTATGACAATAACGTCATCATCTTCATACAGCACGTCAAGAGGAATATTCTCTGCCGGTATATCGGGAGTTACAGCCTCCGGAAGATACAGCTCCAGTATGTCGCCTTCCTTAAGCTTTAAGGATGGTTTTGCTGTCTTACCGCCCACTTTCAGTCCGCCGTCTTTGATGACTCCCTGAAGATAGGATCTTGAAACTCCTTCAAGCAAAGAAGGGAGAAGCTTGTCAGCTCTCTCCCCTGATTGCTCTTCTTCTATCGTGAACAGATAATGTCTCAAAGATCAATTCTCCCTAAGATCTCTTTTACCCGGTTTCATGAAATAAAGATCGTTCTCTTTGTATTTGAACAGCACAAGAAAAATAAAACAGAATGCACCGCAGGTCACGAAGATATCCGCAACATTGAACACCGGAAAATTTATCAGCTTGAAATAGATAAAATCGATCACGTATGAAAATCTGATGCGGTCGATGCCGTTTCCGATGCCTCCAGCTATGATCATCGCAAGCGAGATATTGAACGGAATGAACTTGGTATCTGCGGGACTTTTTACTATCAGGTATGTGCAGAGGATGATGATCACTAACGATATGCACAGGATGAGTATCTTCTGTCCCGCAAGCATGCCCCAGCTCGATCCGGTATTAACGATAAAGTATAATTCAAGGACTCCGTCTATCAGAACATGTGCCGGAGCATCCTTAAGATCCGTCAGGGCCATGTATTTTGTTATCTGATCCAGGACCACCGCAAAGATGATGACAGCGATGCATATGCATCCCATGATCTTCTTATCCAGCTTTCCTGCCTTTACTTTCTTTTCTTTTGTTTCCGACGTATTACCCAAACTCAGTCTCCTTCGGCAAAATTCAGCTCATTAAGAGCCTCTGCCATATCTTCATCGGTAACTTCCTCACTGATGAACGCTTTACCGATCTTTTTGAGAAGTATGAACCTGATATTACCGGAGGACATTTTCTTGTCGTTCCTGGTAAGTTCGACGATCTTCTCAACGTTTGCAAGATCCATGGATATGGGAAGTCCGAACAGAACGAACATATCCCTTATCTCATAATAGTCTTCTTTCTGTAACAGGCCTTTCTTCCAGGAAATGAATGCGGCGGCAACGCAGCCCAGAGCAACGCATTCTCCGTGAAGGAAATTGAAATCATAATATTTTTCTATAGCATGGCCAAGGGTGTGACCCAGATTAAGGAGTGCCCTGTCCCCTTTTTCGTAAGGGTCCTTCTGAACGATCATCCTCTTGATGTCATCACATCTGTAGAGCATCTCGGCAAGGATTTCAGGATCCCTGTCGCGGATCTCATAGGAATTGTCTATGAGCCATACATAGAATTCCTCATCCTTAAGAAGCGCACTCTTCATAACCTCAGCAAATCCGGAAACATACTGTACTCCGGGAAGGGATTTCAGAGTCGCAAGATTCATATATACAAGGACCGGCATCTTGAAAGCGCCGACCATGTTTTTAAAGCCTTCGAAATCAACGCCTGTCTTGCCGCCGATGGATGAATCAGCCTGTGCGAGGAGCGTTGTGGGGATCTGTATGAAGTCCACGCCCCTTAAGTATGTAGCGGCGACAAATCCGCACATGTCTCCAACAACTCCGCCTCCGAGGGCCAGCAGCACTGTCTTTCTGTCAAACTTATTCTCTATCAGAAAGCGGTAGATCTTGTTTATCTCTTCAAGATTCTTGTTCTCTTCGCCGGCAGGGATCACATACTTCATGACGCCATTTGACACGGGTTCAAGCTTCTCTGCGATCTCAGCGGAATATAGAGGGTCAACGTTTGAATCTGTGATGATGCACATCCTGACCTTGTCCGGATAGAGAGAGGAAACTTCTCCGGCAAGTGCTTCGAATGATGTCTTATATACTATGTCATAAGATCCTTTGGAGGGTGTTTTGACGGAAAGTCTGCTGTGATCGATCAATTCCTCATTTTTCATATCAATCCTCAAAAAATAACGGACCGCTTTATAAAACCCTTAAAAGCGGTCCGACTTATATTTAATGCCTATATCAGAAAAGTCCGTTTCCGTCCGAGCCGGGGGCTGAAAGGAAATCGCCTGAAAGGGTAACGCTCTCGGGAGTTATGACATACACATAATCGGAAACCTTCTCCATACGGCAACTGAGTGCATAACTTGCACCGCAAAGGAAATCGTATATGCTCTGGGCTATAGAACTGTCAAGGCCCTGAAGATTAAGAACAACACTGTTCATGGACTTAAGATCATCAACAACTTCTGCGGCATCTCCCAATTCCTTGGGGAATCTCATACTGACACCTGCATTCATTCCTGCGCTCATACTCTTCCTCCGCGAATCTGAATTTTTGAAAACACTCTTGGATCCTTTTTTGGACTTGTCGATCGTTTCATCATCAGATGACTGATAACCTCTGGGCTGCTCGGTCTCGGCTTCGTCGAATCCGTAATCGTCAGCATCCTCATCATCCTTATTGTCGAGCTTCATGAAATTAATGAACTTGTCAACAGTGCTACCCATTTTAACCCTCTCTATGCATTTAAACTCTCGAATAATCCCTCGCACCGAAAATGGCAGTTCCCACTCTCACAAATCCTGAGCCTTCACACACGGCAGTTTCGTAGTCTCCGCTCATTCCCATGGAAAGAAAATCCATATAAACATTATCAGTTTTTTGCTTTTTTATGTCAATGGATAATTGTCTCAGTTTTTGAAAAAATACCCTGTTTTCCTCGGGATCTTCGCATATCGGAGCACTCGTCATGAGACCTCTTATGCGAACGCCTTCGATGGCAGCGATCTCAGGTACCGCTTCCAGTACGGAAACCGCATCAAATCCGAATTTGCTCTCCTCTGATGCGACATTCACCTCAAGGAGGATATCGCTCACCACACCCGCTTTCACGGAGCATTTGCCTATCTCTGCGGCAAGCTTTACGGAATCGACGCTGTGGATCAGATATGTCTTTCCGACTATATACTTGACTTTATTGGTCTGCAGATGGCCTATCATATGCCATCTTACATCTTCCGGCATCTGAGGGATCTTATCGACCAGTTCCTGTACGTAATTCTCGCCGAAATCCCTGCATCCTGCCTCATATGCATCCTTAAGGAGCTCTATGGGTTTGGTCTTGCTCACCGCAACAAGGGTGCACTCCGAAGGATCTCTTCCGCTCTCTTTGCAGAGCCTCTCAACATTTGCAAGAACTCTTAAATAATTATCTCCGACAACGCTCACGATAAATGCCTTTCAATACTATTCGTTGATAAACTGATCGTCCGATACGGTATCGGCCTTAAGTGCGATGTAATCGTAAACCCTGAGTCCGTATGTGGAATTGGGCTTTACGATCGCATATTCGTTATTCTGGGACAAAATGGTGATCTCCTTGAAATCAGCATAGCCCTTGTTGATGTTGTAAACACCTGTCAGGGTACCTCTTTCCTTGACGACAAATACATTCTGCGAATTCTCCATATGCAGAACATCACCTGCACTGATAATGGTCTCATCCACATAGTAGACATGATTCGGCTCATCATGTGCATATACGGAGATCTCTTTGCGCATCGTTATGGGCTGACCGGTCTCATCATAACCCGACAGGATGATGTAGTAGAGATCGTTGACAGAATCATAGATCACATAATTTTCGTTTATGAGATAGAATTCCTTCTCGATTATCGAACTGTTGGGAACCTTGAGTCCGGTTTCCTCATCGAGGATGAGCTCGATATCAAGGAATCTCTCGTTTACGAATGTGGTCATGGAATTGTTGAAATCAAGTCTGCAGAAAACATCATTATCATTTCTGATGATCGAGACGGCGCCCCAGGATTCATACTGGTTACGCAGGAATCTGGTAAGGATATAGCCCTCTTCAAGGAAGCTTTCAGCCTGGGCCTGCGTGCAGGGGAAAACAATATACCAGTCTTCGCTCTCGGAAAGTTTAAATACCGGATCACCGGCTGCCCTGAGCTCATTTGCGGTGATATTGACCTTCTCGTAATTTCTCTCGTTGAACATGTCCATATTGATGGACGAAGGCTGAAGATCTTCAAATCCGTCCATCCAGTATGATACAGTTCCGGCCTCCGACGAAGTACAGTATTTGACCGCGGTGGACAGGCCGCCCTCATCCTGGGCATGTCTTAAGGATTCGAGGAAATTGGAATTTGCAAGCTTTACAACGGAATTCTGAAGTGAATACTTGAAGGAATAGACCTCGCCATAGGATATGGGATCGTAGGAATGTGAAAAATCAACGATCTCATTCTTGAAATCGTCAAGCTCTTTATCGGTAAGTGTATTTTCGAGCAGTGACTGGGATTCAAGGAATTCGTTGAGTCTTCCGGTCTCGTCAACTGTATATACAATGTCCCCTACAGCGACTCTCTGTCCTTCTCTTGCAAGAAAATTGACATAACCCGAATAGGGACTGGTGATCACATGCTCGTCCCTTACGGCCATTGCTCTGTAGATATTCTGGGATGAAAGAGAACCTTCGACGACCTCATAGCGGACTATGGGGTCCGAACTGAAATAGATGAACAAAACAATGATAACATAAATAAGGATCCCCATTGCGAGGACCGTCCCGAGCCCGAAATTATGCGCTTTCGTAAATCGTTTTATATTATCTGAATTGCCGCTCATAAAAAAACACCCCCGGATACAGCCTGAATAGCTTTATCCGGGGAAAATTGAAATATCAAAGGAAATTGATAGCTATCTTCTCGTTATTCTGGATTCCTGCAGGGAACTGGGTCCTCTCAAGAGAAACGGAAAGAACCATATCAACGGAGTACTTCTCGGATAATGCTACAAGCTTCTCAACATTCTCTGTTATATCCTTGCCTTCCTGATGGGAAATGAGGATATATGAGTCAAAATACATCTGCTGAATATCATGGTTCTGGGAAATGATACCTGCAACAAATCCGTAAAACTCTGCAGGATCTGAAATATCATAATCGCTTACGTTGATAAGCCTGATCTTATTGTTGAGCTCATACATATGAGCGGTGTTCTTATCAAGATAAACGATATTTCCGGAAACGTTCTTTACATCCGAATTTACTTTGTCAAGGAGCTGCTTAGTCTTGCCCTTTCCCTTCTGTCCAACTATCAATGAAACCACTGGCCTTTTCCTCCGGTTCTCATATTTAGCGAAGACACTTCGCTCTAAAAAGATTATAGTTTAAAACCCTCAAAGTATCAACCGCTTTTTGTCTCAGAATCCTTTAAATATCAATAGTTTTTTGTATCATGAACCGCCGTTTAAGATCTGGTTCATAAGTATCTTCTGGTGAGAATAGAGCGTATCGGAATCAAGTGTTCCCATGACGCAGGAGATATACGGTCTTCCGTATGAATCCTTGCATAAGATGATAAGACAGTGTCCTGCTCCGCCCGTTGTTCCGGTCTTTCCGCCGATGACGGTGATACCTGCCGGAGGCGACTGATCCTTGTCTGTCCTGATGAACAGATCCGTGCTCCTGACGGTCTTGTTCACTTCCTGTCCGCTCGAATTGTAATATACGGTCGAATACTCGGGAGTAGAGACTATCTCGATGAATTTCTCGTATTTGACGCACTCGCTGAGTATCAGATACAGATCGTAAGATGTGGTGTAATGATCATCCGCATCAAGTCCGTGGGGATTGGAAAAATGGGTATTTGTAGCTCCCAGCTCCCTTGCCCTTTCATTCATCATATCGCAGAAAGCCGCAACCGAACCGCCGACATGAGCCGCAATTGCATTTGCGATATCGTTTGCGGAGAACATCAGCATGAAATGAAGCGCCTGATCCATGGTCATGACATCCCCGACCTTTGCGGGAAGGACCTGGGCGTCATAGGGAAGACCGTTTATCTCCTCCCCGAGTACCACCTTCTCGTCCATTGAGCAGTTCTCGATGGCAAGAAGCGCCGTCATGAGCTTTGTGGTGGATGCGGGCTTTATCTGTCTGGTGGCATCTATGCTGGCAAGAACGGATGCATTGTTCACGTCAACAAGGAGCACCGATTCTATGCTGGTGGAAAGGTCGAGTCCGGGTACCGGAACATCCTCCGTAACTATGCACAGATCCGATGCGAAAGGCTCGGCTTTAAGCTCCGCAAGGAAGCCCCTTCCGGCCAGTTCGGTGGATATGACGGATGAGGAATAAGGGGCGGGAATACCTGAACCGCACCCTGTAAGAACAAATGATATGACCAGGAATAAAGCCAGAAATTTAGCCGATTTCCGAAAAAAACAGATCATTTATACATTTCTCTCCATTCGAGATCGCCTCTGTCAAGGGATTTGATAAGAAGTTCCGCACTTGCGAGATTGGTTGCAAGCGGAATATTGTGAAGATCGCAGTCTCTGAAGACATTCTCCACATTGGGCTCATGGACCGTCGCATTTACGGGATCCCTGAGGAATATGACAAGATCGATGAGATTCTGTTCTATCTGGGCCGCAAGCTGCTGCTCTCCGCCCAGGTGTCCGGCGAGGAATTTATGTATGCTGAGGTTTGTTACATCCTCTATGAGTCTTCCTGTAGTGCCGGTAGCGTAAAGATCATGTTTTGCAAGTATGCCTCTGTAAGCCACGCAGAAATTCTGCATAAGTTTCTTCTTGGAATCGTGTGCTATAAGTGCTATGTTCATCCCCTATTCACAGCCCCTTTCCGTTTAGATCCAGAGTAAAGTCGTCAAGCGGACTAGTCGTGCGCTTTACCTGAAGCCTTATATTTAAAACTACCCCCAAACCCGCATATAACGTGACCAGCGATGTAAGTCCGTAACTCACGAAGGGAAGCGGGATTCCCGTATTCGGAAGCAGGAAGGTCGCAACCCCGATGTTCATGAACCCCTGCATTCCTATAAATGTACCCATTCCCGCACAGATGACGGCCCCCGCCGTATCCGAAGCCCTTATGCCTATGCTCAGGCATTCGAAGCTTATCAGGAATAAAAGGATTATCGTCAGTGCACTGCCCTTGAAACCGAATTCCTCGCCGATGACCGCAAATATAAAGTCGGTTTCCGCTTCGGAAAGGAAATTACTGTTCTTGACAGATGTTATCTCGTTGTTCTTGTATCCCTTTCCGTCCAGCATGCCCGAACCTATGGCGGTAACGGAATTGTTCTGCTGATAGGCGATATTGGGATATTCTTCGGGATACAAAAAACCGTAGATCCTGTTCAGCTGGTATTCCTTGATCACATGATTGTCGGGATTGAGCATAAAGCTCACAAGTCCGATGCATACGGGGATTGCAATAAGCAAAACAACCAGAATGATCCTCTTCTTTATTCCTCCGGAAAAAATCATGGCTCCGAAGATGAAGATCAGCACAAGACTCGTCGACAGATCGGGCTGTTTATAGATGAGAAAAAACGGTACGACAAACAACCCGCAGCACAGCAAAAACAGGTGCAGGGAACTTATTTTTTCCCTGTATTTCATAATAAACGAGGCAAAAAATAAAATCAACATCAACTTGCCCAGCTCAGAGGGCTGAAACCTTATTCCGCCTATTGGAAGCCACCTTTGGGCATTGTTGACGGATTTACCGAAAAACAGGACGAGAGTCAGGAGTATAACGTTCAGAACATAGATCGGGATCCTGAATTTCAGTATGAAATGATAATCCACAAGTGACACGATGATCATGACAAGCATTCCGACGATGATACCGCCGATCTGCTTGCGCACATTTGAGGCCCCTGCATCGCCCATTGCCGAACTGATGATAAATACACCGAAGATCGAAAGGGCAAGGACCAGTATGATCATTTTGAAATCATAATCCTTAAGCCTGTATCTTTTTAGATTCATATATCTTCTCCATAACAACCCTGTTGAGAGGGCTTATGGTAATCTCACCTTCATTTAACCTTACGATCTTGGGAGCGCTCTTAAGTACCGCCGACCACTTCGGCTTCGAATCGGGGATCAGGACCTTGTCCCCTATCGAGAGGCACTCAGCGGCAAGCTCGATGGCGCATATAAAAGCACTTTCGTCATCTCCCGCCCCTGCATGTGCTGAGCCGTACAGGCCTCCGAGAACGATAATGCTGCCTCTGCTGACTATGCTGCTTCCGGGATTTACATCTCCCAGAACTATGATGCTGTCTTCCACTTCGATGGTCTTTTTATCCATAACGGATCCGTGGAGGATGCGGCACATATCTTCGTCTATCAGTCTTTCGGACGCCGATTCGGCAAGCTTCCTGACACGGTCTGCGCCTTCTTCGTCCTTACCGACGATACATCCAATGACGATATCGCAGCTTGCGTTTATCGCATCGATCACAAGCTCCTCTTCTATGTCGGACAGAACTCTCCCCTCTATATCAATGACAAAGGACATGCTGCCCAGGAAATTCCTGGAAGCGTAGAACTTGTCCCTTACAGCTTTGAGAAGCTCGTTAAAGTTTAAGTCGGGATCAAGGATCAGTTTAAGTACTCCCTTATAGCTTTTTAAAACAACAGGACCATTCATATCAGTCTCTCCGTTCGTCCGTATGGAAATCGGACGCTTCAAGTCCCTCCTCGATACCGTAATAGGCCTGGAGACATTCGTGTGCAAGCTGTGCGGCATAATCGGAATAGAATCCGAAAGGTATTCTGACGCTGAGTGCTATCTCGGCATCGCCCACAGCGGGTGCAAATGCAATATAAAGCGCATGGTCGGGCTTTGATCTGGACTGCTGTGCGGTACCCGTCTTGCCCGCGACGGGAACGGGGATATCACTGAAATACGGCTTGTTCGATACGCCGTCCATCATACCGTTTTTAATGGCACTCCACTGATAATCCTCAAGATAAACATGGTTATAGACGACCGGCTCATAGGTCCAGACAGTCCGTCCGTAAGTATCCTCTATATGGTCCAAGAGCGTCAGATCATAGGTAGTTCCGCCGTTTGCTATGCTGGCGGCATATCTGGCCAGCTGCGTGGTTGTAAAGGCATTGGTTCCCTGTCCTATATAGGATCTGACGGAGTCGAGATTTGAAATATCGGGATCGTACTCGGATATCTCAACGCCTGATTTCTGACTCAGTCCGTACATATCTGCATATTTATACAGATATTCAAGACCTGCCGCGTCATCGTAAAAACCGTTAAGGGTCGCGAATTTGTATCCCACATTGAAAAAGTACAGGTTACATGAATCTCTTATTGCTGTCCTTACAGTCTCATTTCCGTGTACCGCGGTACATTTAGGCGAAGGATCGATATCCGTGAAAACCCCTGTGCAGTTGAACAGCGTGGAGGTGTTTATGATTCCCTCACTGAATCCGGCTGTTGCGGAGACGATCTTAAAGGTCGATCCGGGAGCGGATTTATACTGCGTGGAGAAATTGAGCAGAGGCGACGAATCATCGTTTAAAAGCCTGTTGTAATACTCCGCATCAACGGCATTTGCCATCTTGTTATTGTCATATCCGGGATATGAAACCATGGCAAGAACCTGTCCGTTACCGGGATCGCACATGACCACGGCACCGTTACATGGCTCGAGTGCGAGCTGGGCAGGTGTGATGTCCAGATTTGCGATACGGTTCATCATGAAGCTGTAAGCGGATATCGCGCCGGCATATAGCCTGCTCATCTCGGCTTCGGGAATATTTATCGCCTTCTGTTCATACAGGAGCCTGCAGACATGGAATCCGTAGATCTTGTCGTTTAAGATCATGTATTTATAGAATCTGGTCTGGTATTCCCTGTCGGAATCTATTATCTCAAAGCCCTTTGAAAGCAGCGAATCGAAGATCTCCGAGGAATCGGCATATTTTTCATCGATATCAAGACCCGATATATCCACCCAGCCCTGGGTTATACAATGCTCGAGCAATTCTCCGAGACTTACGTTTCCCTCGTTATCCCACCCCTTATAGACAGGGTCTTCGGTGTCTATCTCAGAGCTCATGATGATGCCCTTATTTACAAGCAGCCTGAAGAAATAATAATGATAAACCTTATATTCGTCATCAAGCCTTTCATAGGGCGTCCTGGTCGTTCTGATATTCTGTTCGATATTGTTGTAGACATTTTCCCTGTATGTCAGGAATCTGCTGTATACCTCTTTTTCGGTCTCAAGTGCATCGGGAGCCGCAAAATGGGATATGTCGAGAACGTTGTTCCTGAATACGGCATAATAAACATCCGCTATGGGGATGGTCTTTACGGCATCCGTGGTCTTCTCGGCATATTTTGCATTCCTGATCCTCTGTGAAAGGATATATGCCAGCTTTCTTTCGGTGATGTCGTAGAGCTCCATCGTAAGGTCCATATCGACCGACAGATACACATCCTGTCCTCTTACGGCATCCTTATGCTCAAGGACCGAGAGAACCTTACCGGTATTGTCGACCATGACTCTTTCATAGCCCTTGGTGCCCTGCAGAGTCAGTTCCATGTAGTTCTCTATACCGCTCTTTCCCACAACATCGAGACTGGTATAGGTTCCGGAGACTGCACCTTCATCGATCATCCTCTGATTCAGAGTTTCGATCTCTTCGGACGAGATCCTGCCTGTATATCCCAGAAGATGGGCAAAATACTTGCTGTTTACATACTTTCTGACGGTATCCTCCTGGATCGTGACTCCGGGAAGGATATCGGAATTTTCCATGATGAGTGCCACGGTCTCCGGACATACATCAACGGCCACTGTGGTTCCGATATACTTTCTGAAGGAGGTAAGGTTCATGGCATATCTGATAGATACTATTCCCAGCCATTCCCTGTTGGTATAGCCCTTGCCTTCTATGAACCTTGATTTGCTGTCCTCGGGGTCTTCCCTCTCTCCCACGGCGAACCTGAATCCCTTTCCGGAATTCCTGCTCAGATAGATCATTATCTGGACCGGCGTTGAAGCTTTTTCTTCATCCGTCAGCATGTTCACATCAGTATGATCGTAGACATCCGCAAGGAATCTGCGGAGCTGCGGGCCCGATACGGTATAGATAAATTCACCGTCTTCATCCAGCGCGATCTTAAAGTCTGTGCTGATGCGGTCTCCGTGCTTTTCAATGAAATGCACGAGGTTGTAGATGACTTCGTTTAATTTTTTATCCTTGGATGATGAGGTCTCGAAGGTATCCTCGATATTAACGGAATAAGCGAGTTCGTTATAAGCAAGGAGATTTCCGTTACGGTCATAGATATTGCCTCTTGTGGGCATGATGTCCCTGGTCTTTTCCTGCTCAAGGACGAAATTGTCCAGATACTCCTGACCGTGGATTATCTGAAGATAGAAACATCTGTAAAGAAGTATACCGCAAAGAGCGGCCATGATAAGGTATATTATCGTGACCCTGCTGGTAAAGATCCCTATTATCCTTTCTCTAAGTCCGTCAAACATCCTGACGTTCTCTTTCCTTTCTGATGCGGTAATTCCTGAATTTCGTATCTATGAAAAGAAGTATCGGATAAATGAACAGAGAGACGAGGAGCGTATAAAAGATCTCAGGCAGTATGACATTCAGTGAGTAATAGCCGATGCTGATCCTGCCTCTCATGAGGAAAGCAAGGATGTAGTACATAAATCCGTAAGACGCATCGCTGAGAGTAATAAGGATCATGGGAAGCCTGATGTCTTCTGCATAAAACAGTCCGCTGAACCCTCCGTTCAAAAAGCCGATAAGGGTGATGATGAGCGCATTCATCCCAAGTACCTGTCCGAAAAAGATATCCATCAGAAGCCCGCAGAAAAATCCGCATATCGCACCGGTCTTCTCATCGTAGAAAAAGCCGTACACGCATGCCAGAAGGACCATCAGATTGGGAATGACATTACCAAGCTTCAGGTTTGTGAAAATGCATGACTGAAGGATAAAAAAGAAAGGTATGGAGATTGCAACCAAGATTCTCTGGATCATTCGTATTCCGTATTCTTCATATCCGTGATCACAAGGACGGTGGAAAAATATCCGAAGTCGGAGGCCGTCTTTATGGTGCCGGATTTTGTAAGATTATTGGCGTCGTTCGTGACTGTATCGATATAACCGATGAGCAGTCCGGGAAGATATTTATCGCTTATATGGCTGGTGACGACCTTGTCGCCTTTTACTACAAGTCCGTCCGGATCCGAAAGCTGGGAGAAAGCAATAAGCCCTCTGTCCGTAAGCTGCAGATCGCCTGTTGCTATGAGGGTAAGGTCCGAGGACACCACCTGTCCGCTGACATTGACCCCGTCAGAGATGATGGATGTGACCGTAGCCCAGTTGGGTCCGATCTTGGTGATCCTGCCTACAAGTCCGCCTCCCGCTATGACATTCATATCCAGGGCAAGACCGTCGTTTGTACCCTTATCGATGACAAAAGTGTCATACCAGTTGCCGGCATCCTTGGATATTACTCTGGCGCCTACCTTGTTGTAGGAATAATAGACCTCGGAGAGACTTAAGAGAGCCTGCATGTCTGTAAGTTCATATCTCTCCTGCATAAGGATTATGTTTTCTTCCGTGAGCTTATCGACCTGCTCCCTTAATCTGGCATTTTCCTCAAGAAGGGAACGTACAGAGGTCAGTTCCTCCTTGCGGCCCTTAAGCCACTCTCCCGCTCTGGATACGCCTTTTTCAAAAGGCACTATCAGCGTTCCCGCAACAGTATTTACCGGCACATCAAAAAGCGATGTCCCGTAAGTGAGCACCATGAGCAGGATACTTATTGATGATAAAATAAGGAGGAGATATTTACTCGGAATTGTAAATCTCTCCCCCTTTTTTCTGACGATAGGACTCATTTACCCATTCCTTCCGCACTCTGGGCGAGGGAAGAATAATCCGGATCCTGGATTATCTTTCCGAGACCGTATGCAGTGGTCGTAAGCGGTTCATCGGTGATATTTACCTTAAGACCGGTTCCGTCGGCGATCCTTTCAACAAGATGTGAAACCTGGCTGGCACCGCCGGTAAGATAGATACCGTTCCTGAAGATATCGGCCGAAAGTTCGGGGGGAGTTCTCTCAAGTATGAATTTGATATTGTCGATGATGACCTTGAAGTCACTCTCCATGCAGTCTGCAACAAGCTTTGTGGGTATCTCTCTCTGAACGGGAAGTCCGGTAACTATATCCCTGCCGTATACCTTGGCGCCCTTGCCTTCTTTCTCAAGGTCCTTGAGCTTTTTCTTGACTTCTTCTGCAGTCTTTCCGCCGATCATGAGACCGAATTCATTTCTGACAGCTGCTCTTATGGAATCATCGAATTTAAGTCCGCCCTCCTTTATCAGCTTTGACAGGACAATGCCTCCGAGTGAAAGAACGGATATCTCGGTAGTCTCAAATCCCACATTTACAACGAGCACACCGACGGCATTCTTGACATCGATGCCCATTCCGACACCGTCCGCGATAGCCATCTGGGTAACATAGATCTTGTGGGCCTTGACACCTGCCTCTTTGAGGAGGTCATAGAATGCCCTCTTCTCAACATCCGTGATATCATAGGGCACTGCTATGAGAAAATCCGCATTCTTGGGAGATCCGCCCTGAATATCGCTGATCATGTATTTGACAAGGAGCTCAACATTGTGAAGATCCGATATTACTCCGCAGGACAAAGGATATGAGATCTGGATATTGGCGGGAGCCTTTTCATGCATCTCATATGCGGAATCACCGTAAGCGAAGAATTCTGTCTCATCCTTGATGGCGATCATATTCTTCTGGATGGTGATGGTATTGTCGTTGTTGTTGAAGATCTTTATATGGTTGGTACCGAGGTCGATACCGTATGCATTGTTTGCCATACTGTCCCTTTCTGTCTGATCTCAGATAATTCCGGCCTCTTTAAAACTGAAGTATCTGTTGTCGCCTATTATGATGTGGTCTAAGAGCGGGATCTCCATCATGCCCGCACTTTCGAAAAGCCTGCGCGTAAGAGTCTCATCTTCCGCAGAAGGAGCAGGATCGCCGCTCGGATGATTATGCAGGAGTATGATGCTCACAGCCTCCGCATCAAGCGCTTCCAGCAGGATGGATCTGACCGGAGCAAGCGATCTGTTGACACTTCCCTTTGTCAGGTTTGATTCCCTGAGTATCCTTCCCCTTGAATCAAGGGAAAGGAGCAGGACGTGCTCGCTCTTTTCATGCCTTAAGCGTTCCATGTAATATTCCGCAACGCCCGATGCGCACTTTACGTTAAAGCCGTCCTTCATTCTGGTCTCATGCATCCTGACCGATAATTCGGAGATGCATTTAAGCTTGATAGCCTTGACTCTGCCTATTCCCGGTATCTTCTCAAGATCTTTGATCTCTGCGTCTATGATCGCCATAAGACCGCACCTGGGGTATCTTCCGAGTTCAAGGACCTTCCTTGCGGTATCGAGGGCATCACACCCTTTTGTACCCGTCCTTAAGATGATGGCAAGGAGTTCCGCATCCGTAAGTGCCGAAGCACCGAGGGCTTCGAATCTCTCATAGGGCTTTTCGGAATGTTCTGTACTGTTCATATGCACCTTTCACCTTCTCCGGGACAGGCGCATTACTCAATCTGTTATTTTAACATATCACCAGGCCTTTATCCACCAAAGTTTGGAAGGCTTTCATTATTCCGAACTTGCCGTGAGGCCATGTAAGACCGCCCTGGAAGTAAGCCGTATAGGGGTCTCTCAAAGGTCCGTCGGCACTGAGTTCTATTGAGGAGCCGGATACAAAAGCTCCTGCGGCCATGATGACCTTGGAATCATATCCGGGCATATCCCAGGGTTCCGGCATGAATGAAGAATCCACGGGAGCCGCGGACTGTATTCCCTCGCAGAAAGCGATGAGTCCTTCGGGTTTGTGGAAGGATATCGCCTGTATGATATCATGTCTTTCTTCGCTTCCCGAAGGATAAGCGTCGAATCCGTATCTTTCAAAAAGTGATGCCGCAAAAACAGCGGATTTAACAGCGGAGGCGGTGACTGTGGGTCCCATGAAAAATCCCTGGTACATCCTGGGAAGAGCTTCAAGAGAAGGTCCCACTTCTCTTCCGAGTCCGGGTGCCGTAAGTCTGTAGGATGCATTTTCTATGCATTCCTTTGTTCCGGCGATATATCCGCCCACCTGAGCAAGTCCGCCGCCGGGATTTTTTATTAGGGATCCGACGACCATATCGGCGCCCACATCGGAGGGTTCTCTTTCTTCGACAAATTCTCCGTAGCAGTTGTCTACCAGGCAGATGATGTTCTTCCTTACGGATTTTGCGGTATCTATTATCTGTGCGATCTTCTCCACGGAAAGAGTGGGCCTTGTCTGATATCCCTTGGACCTCTGTATGGTGACAAGCCTTGTGGCATCCGTTACGGAGTTTCTGATCGCGTCAAGATCGGGCTCTCCGTTTTCATCAAGGTCCGCCTGTGCATAGGTTATGCCGTACTCCGCAAGAGAGCCTTTGCTGGGCCTTATGCCTATTACTTCCTCAAGGGTATCGTAAGGTCTTCCCACGGCGCTCAGGAGTTCGTCGCCTGGCCTGAGATTACTCATGAGAGCAAGTGCCAGGGCGTGCGTTCCGCAGGTTATCTGGGGACGTACCAGGGCATCCTCCGTGTTAAAATAATCCGCATATACTTTTTCGAGAGTCTCTCTTCCGATGTCGTTATATCCGTAGCCGGTAGTGCCCATAAGGCAGCTCTCATTGACGTTATTCTTCTGAAATGCCCTGAGAACCTTTAGCTGACAGTACTCCGCATTTTTGTCGATCCTTTCGAATCTTTCCTTCAATCCGTCAAGTACCTCTTCGCCTGCCTTTACGACCTCGGGACTTATACCGAAAAATTTATAAATATCATCCATGTATTTTTCAGACACTTAAAATACCTCTTTTCCTGCATTCATCTGTCATGTAGGCGATCATTTTCTCCGGATCGCCGTCAAAATCTCTTCTGTCCATCATCAGGACATCCGGTTCTCTTTTATACCATGTAAGCTGTCTTTTTGCAAAATGCCTGGTTCTGAGTTTTATCTGATAAACCGCTTCTTCAAGGGAATATTCCCCTTTGATATACGGGATCATCTCCTTATATCCGATGGCCTGCATGGAAACTAAAGAAGTATCCGCACCTTTATCAAGAAGGCTGCGGACCTCTTTTTCAAGGCCTTCCGAGATCATCTCGCCTACTCTTTTATCTATGCGTTCATAGATCTTTTCACGGTCATCTGTCAGAACAAAATACGCGGCATTGTATTTTGGCTCACGTGCTTTTTCTTTTTCATTATGCTCTGATATCGGTCTTCCGGTTAGATGGTGATATTCCAGGGCCCTTATAACGCGTTTTACGTTCCCGGAAGGAATGGCATCCGCAGAGGCAGGATCTGAAATTTTTAAAAGATCATGCAGATACTCTTTTCCCTTTTCTTCGGCCAGATCCGAAAGCTGTTTTCTGTACTCCTCATCGGGACCGTCATCATCAAACTCAACCCCTTTAAGCAGTGCCTGGATATAAAACCCGGTCCCTCCCACAACCAGAGGGATCCTTCCTCTTTCGTATATCCCCTCAATTGCGGCATCAGCCATTTTCCTGAACCTGAAAGCAGAATAATCCTCGGATATATCACAGACGTCTATCAGATGATGGGGAATACCGTTTTTCTCTTCCTCTCTCACCTTGGCAGATCCGATATCCATCCCTTTATATACCTGCGCGGAGTCCGCAGAGACGATCTCAAGATCATATCTTCCGGCAAACATGACTGACAGGGCGGTCTTTCCCACAGCAGTCGGTCCGGACAGGATTATAAGAGGTTTTTTCATATCCATATCAGTCAACGATCCTCTTAAACTTCTTCTCCATTTCGGCCTTGGTAATGGTTATGATCGTAGGTCTTCCGTGTGGACAGTTATAGGGATTATCAAGAGTCAGGAGCTCGTCTATGAGGTTCTGAGCCTGTTCAAAGCCTATCCTGTCACCGCCTTTAACACTGGCTTTACATGCCATGCCGGCAATCTTTTCATCTATAGTCTTAAATCCTGCGGTACCGGGATTGGTCGCAAGTTCTTCCAGCACCGCGAGAAGGAGCTCTTTTTCGGAATGTCCGAAGAGATCTGTGGGAACTCCTCTGATGGCATATTCGCTGCCGCCGAAATGTTCGACTTCGAAACCGATCTTTTCAAAAGATTCGATATTGTCGTTAAGTATTCTTTCCTCAGATGCGGAAAGCGTTACAAGAACGGGCGGAGCAACCATCTGCGAAGGATGCTCTCCGTTTCTGATCCTTTTCAGCATCCTCTCGTAATTGACCTTTTCGTGTGCCGCATGCTGGTCTATGATGAACATCTTCTGCTCATACTGCACGATCCAGTATGTATCAAAGACCTGTCCGATGATCACATACTTATCTCTCTTGCCGCGGTCAAGCAGATGATCTTCAAACATCTCAGTCTGCCTGAAAACTGCTTTTTCAAGAAAATCAGCAGCTTTGTCCGCAGGCTTCTCCGCAGGCTTTTCTACTGAATCATCAGTCAGACTTTCCGCAGTTTTTTCAGTCAGGTTTTCCGAAGGCTTTTCAGCTGAGCTTCCTGCAGATGTATATCCCGGAGTATACGAAGACGGATCATCTGACTTTTCATAAACATCAGCATTTTCATTCTCCGGTTTATCAGATGCCTTTGAATTTACATCCAGAGGTTTTCTCTCATCTTCAAAGAAGAAATCTTCATTTACTTCGGAAGAGCTTCCGGATGCAGGCTCAAAAGAGTAGCCGCCATAAGGATTCACAGCTTTGCTGTATGCCCTGACAGTGCTTTCTACAGGAGAAAGCCCGGATCTTTTTACCTCGAAGGGTTCGGGATTTTTTCCTTCCGTAACTTCCATAGCCGAGGCTTTGGAGAATTCCCTTTTTTCAGCCTCTGATGTGAGGATGTTTTCGGGTATCATCTCTGCACCCTTTAAAACATCATGGATACTGCTCTGTACGAAATTCACAAAGGAATTCTGTTCGGAGATCCTGACATCCAGCTTGGAAGGATGAACATTTACATCGACCTTTTCGGGATCGATACCGAAATACAGAAATGCGATGGGAAATTTATGGAGCATCAGATATTCTCTGTATCCTTCCTCAATGGCGGAAGAAATGAGATTGTTCCTGACATATCTGCCGTTTAGGAAATACAGCTCCATATTCCTGTTGGATCTTACGATCTCGGGCTTTCCGATATAGCCGCTCATACTGAACATATCGTTTCCGGCCGATATGGGAACAAGCCCTCCTGCGATCTCTCTTCCGTAGACCCTGAAGATCACTTCAAGAAGGTCTCCGGAGCCCGAAGTATGGAATTTGGTCCTGCCGTCAACAGTCACCTGGAATGAGATCTCCGGATGTGAAAGCGCGATCCTCTCCATTATCTCTGAGACATAGGATCCTTCGGTGGAGTTTGTCTTCAGGAATTTTTTTCTCGCAGGTGTATTGAAAAAAAGATTTCTTACAATGACAGTGGTTCCGGTCGGAGCTCCTATCTCTTCAAAAGAGATCTCCTCACCGCCCCTTATGAGCATCCTGTTTCCGGATACCGAATCCGGGATCTTGGTTATCATCTCCGTTTCGGATACGGCGCAGATGCTGGCGAGAGCTTCACCCCTGAATCCCAGGGTCACTATGCTGTTAAGATCTTCAGAATTTTCTATCTTGCTGGTAGCGTGACGAAGGAATGCAGTAGCGATCTCATCACGGGATATGCCGGAGCCGTTGTCCGTGACTCTGATCATATCGCATCCGCCGCCTTTAACCTCCACCGTTATGGCATTTGCGCCGGAGTCGATGGAGTTTTCGACAAGCTCTTTGACAACGCCCGAGGGTCTTTCCACAACCTCTCCGGCAGAAATCCTGTCGATGGTTTCCTTGCTTAGAATCCTGATCATATCCTGTACCTGTTCTTAATCTTGTTCTGCAGCCTGTAGAGCGTATTGAGCGCATCAAGCGGAGTCAGATTTGATATATCGATATTTTCTATCTCTCCGAGAAGGTCCTCATCAGAGACAAGGTCGAAAAATGAAAGCTGACCCGAATCAACCTCATCCGGTTTTGTAACCTTCCTGTTTTTTTGTCCGGAGCCTTCGCCGGATGAGATCGATTCAAGCACTGAAGTTATATCCTGCATCGCAAGGGATGAGGAGATCTCCTTGGCTCTGTCGATGACCATATCGGGAACGCCCGCAAGCTTTGCGACCTGTATTCCGTAGCTTCTGTCCGCACCGCCTTTTATGATCTTGCGCAGGAAGACGATATCGTCTCCGGATTCTTTTACCGCAATGCAGAAGTTGTGGACATTGTCTATCTTGCCCTCAAGCTCCGTAAGCTCGTGATAATGGGTTGCAAATAATGTCTTTGCTCCGATGATCTTCTTGTTGCTGATATGCTCTATGACGGCCCATGCAATGGAAAGACCGTCAAAAGTGGAGGTTCCCCTTCCGATCTCATCGAGGATCAGAAGGCTCTTTGATGTGGCATTTCTGAGGATGTTCGAGACCTCGTTCATCTCGATCATAAATGTGGACTGACCGCTGGCAAGATCGTCCGATGCTCCGACTCTGGTGAAGATCCTGTCGACAACGCACAGATCCGCTTTTTCGCAGGGAACAAAGCTTCCTATCTGCGACATGAGAACGATCAGAGCTGTCTGACGCATATATGTGGATTTTCCGGCCATATTGGGGCCGGTGATTATACTTACCAGATTATTGCCGTTATCAAGGTAGGTGTCATTTGCGACGAAGAGCTCTCCTCCGAGCATCTTCTCAACGACGGGATGCCTTCCCTCTTTTATGTTGATGATCCCCTTTGAATTGATATGGGGCTTAACATATCTGTTGACCTCTGCGATATAAGCAAGATCCGAATACACATCGAGATATGCGATGCATTTTGCGGTCTTTAAGATACGGTCACTCTCGGCCGAAATGGTATCCCTTATCCTGCAGAAGATATCATATTCAAGATTGCGGATCTTTTCCTCCGCGTTTAGTACGGTATCTTCCAGTTCTTTTAATTTTGCGGACGTGAATCTCTCACAGTTGGTGAGAGTCTGACGCCTTATGAAATCATCCGGGATCTTGTCCAGATAGGAATTGGTGATCTCAAAATAATATCCGAAGGCTTTATGGAATTTGATCTTGAGAGTCTTGATCCCCGTCCGTTCTCTCTCATTGTTCTCAAGATCAGCAAGCCAGCTCTTTCCGTCCGTCTTGGCCTTTCTGAGCCTGTCGACTTCTTCATCGAAACCGTCCTTTATTATGTCTCCGTCCCTTATGGTAAGGGGAGGCTCTTCATTTATCGAAGAATCGATCAGGGATTCGATATCGGAGAGATCGTCAAACTCAGATCTGATGCGGTCAAGCTCTTCACAGGAAAGATCCGATATCACTGTCCTTATATGGGGAAGCATCTTAAGGGACGAAGAAAGAGCTATGAGGTCCCTGGGATTGGCGGTCTTAAAGCTTACCCTTGCAAGGAGTCTTTCAAGATCGTATACGGGATTCAGATATTCCCTGAGTTCATCTCTTGCTATCGTATTTTTATTAAAAGCAAGAAGGCAGTTCTGTCTTCTGATTATCTCCTCTTCATCGATAAGGGGCTGCTCAAGGAATGTCCTTAAAAGTCTTCCTCCCATTGCGGTCTTGGTACGGTCCAAAACTCCAAGGAGGGATCCTTTTTTCTGCTTGTCGCGGATGGTCTCGGTAAGCTCGAGATTTCTTCTGGAGGAAGAATCCAGCATCATGAACTTTGATGCCACATAAGGGTGGATCTGCGTCAGATTCTGAAGATCCGTCTTCTGAGTATCATGCAGATATAAAAGAAGGGCGCCTGCGGCAAGAACTCCGGACAAAAGAGAATCAAGGCCGAGTCCTATAAGGCTCTTTACCCTGAACTGTCTGAGCACCTCGCCTGTTGCGGTCTTTTCGTCAAACATCGCATCATCGAGAACGGTGACGGGAATATCAAATCTGCTCTTAATGGAATTCAGAAGATCGCTCTGAAGCGAGAATGCATTGTTGCATATCATCTCGGAGGGTTCAAAACGGCTTATCATGTCGTTTAACTCATAGGGAGATGAAAGTTCGGAAACCAGGAATTCTCCTGTTGATACATCACATACGCTGCAGCCGGTACCGTTATCCTGATGACAGATGCACATGAGGAAATTATTCTTGCCGGAATCCAGGGACATGATGTTCATGTTGGTTCCGGGAGTGACTACCTTTATTACTTCCCTTTTTACAAGTCCCTTTGCAAGCTTCGGATCTTCGACCTGCTCACATATGGCAACCTTATAGCCTTTGGAAACAAGCCTTGATATATATGTATCCGCCGCATGAAAAGGAACACCGCACATGGGTGCTCTTTCCTCCATGCCGCAGGCCTTTCCGGTAAGCGTCAGTTCAAGCTCTCTTGACACAAGGACTGCGTCATCAAAAAACATTTCGTAAAAATCCCCGATACGATAAAAAAGCAGTGAATCGGAATACTGCTTTTTAGTCTCGAGATAGTTTTGCATCATGGGTGAAACATCATTAATGTCGGGCATGGTATCATCCTTATTTCTGAAAAATATATCCTAAACAGCCTTTACGAAATACCTGAAGATCACAGAAGGGTCCCCATATAATAAAAGCCTCTGCATTCATCAAGCTTTACGGAAACTATCTTTCCGATGAGGGAATCGCTTCCCGCAAAGTGAACGATCATATTGTTGGAAAGTCTTCCGGTCACATAACCTTCGAGAGAATCGTTCTTCTCTTCAACAAGAGCATCCATGGTAAGTCCCTGCCATCTGAGGCTCTGCTTTTTTGCATTTTCCTGGACGCATTTTAAGACTCTGTCAAAATTCTCCCTGACGAGGTCTTCAGGCACCTGGTCGGGTCTTACGGCAGCAGGCGTACCCGCACGCTTTGAGTAGATAAATGTAAAGGCATTGTCATACTGCACCTTATTTATCACATCTATGGTATCGTCCACATCCTCTGCGGTCTCACCCGGAAATCCCACCATGATATCGGTTGTCAGGGCAATATCCGGGATCTCATCCTTTATCCTGAGTGCAAGGTCAAGATACTGTTCCTTGGTATATCTTCTGTTCATCTCCTTTAAGACCTTAGTCGAGCCTGACTGGAGAGGAAGATGGAGATGTCTGCAGATCTTCTCATCGTTTTTGATCGTCTTTATGAGTTCATCCGAAAGGTCCTTGGGGTGCGATGTCATAAATCTGACCCGCTCTATCCCGGGAACATCGCATACTCTTTTTAGAAGCTCGGGGAAAGATATCTCGCCGTCTATGCCGTTTCCGTAGGAATTGACATTCTGCCCCAGGAGCATGACTTCTTTTACGCCTGTAGATGAAAGTCTTTCGACTTCTTTTATGATATCCCGGCTCTCTCTTGACCTCTCACGCCCTCTTACATGGGGCACGATACAGTAAGTGCAGAAATTATTGCACCCGAACATGATATTGACCCCTGATTTAAAGGGATATTTTCTGAGCACGGGGAGATCTTCGACTATATTGTCGGAGTGATCCGTTATCTCATAGATATGTCTTTCACCGGAAAGGAGTCTGTTCAGATATTCCGGAAAAGCATAGAGATTGTGGGTTCCGAAGATCAGATCCACGAAAGAATAAGAACTTTTAAGCTTTTCAAAAGCCGTCGGTTCCTGGGGAAGGCATCCGCACACCGCTACCATCATTGACGGATTTTTCTTTTTGCGGGAATGCGCCTCGCCCAGATGTCCGTAGAGCTTCTGATTGGCATTGTCTCTTACCGTACAGGTATTATATAAAACAAAGTCGGCATCCTCGGTCTCATCGAGAAGTTCAAATCCCGATGATACAAGAATACCGGCTAATTTTTCGGAATCACGGGCATTCATCTGGCAGCCGAAAGTGATCACGGATGCGGTAAGCCTGCGTCCGGTCTTTGATTCACTTTCCTTTATAAGCCTTGATGTATCCTGAATGAAACCGATCTGTCTGTCAGTTGCTAATATATCCGATTCTCTCATTTTTCTCCGTCAGGAGCGTGATTCGGCAAAATATCCTGCGATCACGATGGTAGGACCGGTATGGGTTCCTATCATAGGTCCGAGATTGTTGATCATAAACTTCTTAAAGCCGAAACGCTCTTCTATTTTATTTTTCAGGTATTCGGCATCCTCGGGACAGTTGCCGTGACCGACCATTATTATATCATTTTTGTCACGATAAGAGCCCATATGTTCTTCCATATAGTCAACGATATGGTCAAGACTCTTCTTGCGTCCTCTGATCTTGGCGGGAACCTGGAGCTTTCCCTCATCGTCAACGATAAGGAAGGGCTTGATGGAGGCAACGGTTCCGATGATGGCACTGGCCTTGCTGACTCTTCCGCCCCTGCAGAGGTCGTAAAGATTGTCCACGGTTATGGCAAGACTTCCGTGAGGAACAAGTTCCTTTACAAGAGCGATGGTCTCGTCAAAGCTCTTGCCGGCATCCCTGTATTCTACGGCTTTGGTAATGGTGAGCATCTCTCCCAGGGACCCGGTAAGCGTATCGATGACTTCGATCCTCTTGCCGGGATACTTCTCCATTATCTCATTTGCGCCTGTAAGGACGCTCTGGCATGAACCTGAAAGTCCCGAAGATATACCGAGAAACAGGAATTCATCGGCATCATTTATATGCTCTTCGAAATATCTCTTTGCCTGATCGGGATTGATCTGTGAAGTAGTGGGTTTTGCACCCTCCGCAAGCATCTTATAGAACTTGTCTGCCGGAAGCTCGACTCCCTGATTATATACGACACCGTCGATGATCGTAGCGAGATTGATGGTATCGATATCATGCTCCCTCGCATAATCTGCGGGTATATCTGATCCGTTATCAGTGATTATCTTAAACATTTCATATCCTCCGGTTCGGAAATTTCGATTGGTAATAACAATTTACCGTTGGATATATTACACCATATAGCATGTGATTACAAGTAAAACATTATCAAAAAACACTATATGTAGTTTAAGATTCTACATCTCTATTTTCCCGTGCTTCCGAATCCGCCGTTTCTTACCGTATCCGTATCATCATCCTCTGTGATGCCGTAGGGTATGAATATTCCCTGGGCGAAAGCATCGCCTTCCTTCAGCTCCACTTTCTTGCCTTCTTTGGAATCGTTGGTTATCTTGACAAAAATATGTCCTTCATTGTCGGAAAAATAGTAATCACTGTCTATGATGCCGACCGTGTTGTTAAGCTGAAGGCGGAACTTAAATCCAAGTCCGCTCCTTGGAAAGACTGCCAGCATCCAGTCTTCGTTCATCCTGACACGGATGCCTGTGGGAACCTTTATGCAGTCTCCGGGCTCAAGCGTGATATCAAGCGTAGTCCTGATATCATAGCCTGCGCTTCCCTTTGTCGCTCTTTTGGGGAGCGTGATACGATCATATTTTTCCTTGATGACCGCTTCATCGGAGATATATTCCAAAACTCCGCTCTTAAACTGTTCATAGCTTACTTTTTCAAATTTTCCGACTATGGCTGCCATATTTTCTCCTTATGATCAATACATACATCTGACGCCCGTTTTGGAGCTTCCGTAAACCACCGAAGGATCAAGGACCGAATAATGGTCCGGACAGTGGATAATGACCTCATCCGAATCAAGAGATTCCTTCACATCGATGACTCTCTGGTTAGAACTGCCCTTCCAGCATAGGGTGACATCTTTAAGGTCTTCGATGAAGGGTCCGTCAACGATCACATCAACATATCTCATGAGAGGGAGATCTTTTATATCCTCCCAGAGGTCTCCCGTGTAGAGCCAGACCGTTTTTTCGGGAAACTTCTCTTTGAAGGTCTTCAGAAGTTCTTCGGTATCCGCCCTGTTTCCATGATAGAGAGGATCGCCGCCCGTAAGCGTAAGCCCCGAGATATAATCCCTTTCCAGAAGGGAAAAAAGCTCATCTTCTGCCGGCCTATCAAACTCGATGCCACCTTCAGGATCCCATGTCTGCGGGTTCTGACATCCTTTGCAGTGATGATCGCATCCCGCAAGCCATAAAGTGACCCTTAAGCCGTCACCGTTTTTCATATCGTCTTTTGTAATATCGTGGTATCTCATCACATGGATCTTCTTTCGGAAATCTCGACCATCTTAGCGTCGTTTAATCTCGTATCACCGTGGGTTCTTGAGTAAGACAGGTATCCGTTCATCCTGTCTATCTTGGTCAGGTTCCTGCTCCCGCATACGGGGCAGACATCCATCGAAAGCTCTTCATGACCGCAGTCGTCGCAATATGAAAGTGACAGATTGACTCCCTCATAAAATCCCATCTTCATGGCTCTTCTGACCAGCGTCTTTATAGCCTCGAGATTATAGTCGACGGGATACTTGACATACTGTATCTTTCCTCCGTTGAAAAGATCCCAGAATCTCTTCTCGTAATCCTGCTTTTCTATCGGAGTGATGTTTTCGGTAACGTGACAGTGGAAGGAATTGGAAACATATTCCCTGTCGGAAACGCCTTCGATGATACCGAATTTATTCCTGAACTGCTTGACCTGCAGGCCGCACAGATTCTCGGCGGGAGTTCCGTAGATGGCATAGAGCCTGTGGTCTTCTTTTTTAAACTGAGCGATCTTATCGTTTATATGCCGCATGACCTCAAGTGAAAATTCCGCATCCTCGGTCAGGGACTTGTGATTGTAAAGCTGCTGAAGCTCATTTAAGGCCGTGATCCCGAATGATGCGGTTGCGGAATCAAGAAGGGGCTTGATCTTATCCGATAGCCCCAGATGTCCTCCCAAAAAACCGCCCATGCAGTAAGCGAGAGGATTCGTGGATGCCTTCATCTCACCCAGGTATGAATATGTCCTCAGATGGAGATTTCTGATCAGCTCAAGATAATAATCAAGGATCTCGTAGAAATCCCTGTTTTCTTTTCTGCTCCTTGCAAGGATCATGGGCAGGTGGAGGGATACGACGCCTATATTGAATCTCCCGATATATACGGGAGTATCATCCTCATCCGCAGGTTCGATACCGCCTCTTTCAAACCAGGGAGAAAGAAAAGCCCTGCATCCCATGGGGGAGATGATCTTTCCGTATTTTTTATAGATCGAAGAGACATAGCCTTCGCCGGTAAGGCTCAGATAGTCGGGGTACATGGTCTTCGATGAGCATCTGACCGCAAGATCGAAGATATCCTCCAGTTCGCCGCCCTTTCCGTGGAGCTTTTCATCATACAGAAATACGATCTTAGGGAAAAGAACAGGCTTCTTATGGCCTTTTTTGCCCTGGCCTTCCATATGGACCTTAAGAAGAGACCTGATGGCCATCTTCTGGAAGTCGCTTGTACCGGTTCCCGCAGTTACGGTTATAAAGGGATAATCGCCGCGGCTTGATGCAACGGTATTGAATTTATATTCCCAGCCCTGGAAGCCCTGTTCGAATTCTCTCTGAACGTCCTTAAGTGCCGCTTCCCGTGCCTTTTCCTCATCTATCCCGAGATCTGTGTACTTCTTTACCGCTTTCTCATATGAGAGCTTCGCGTAGGGCTCGAGGGTATATTCAACGGAAGGGATGGTAAAGCCTCCGTACTGCTGGCTTGCGGCGCTTAAGACAATATCTCCCATAACGTCGAATGCGGTATCGAGACTCTTGGGTTCGTTGTACCAGATATTGCCCATCTCAAAGCCGCCTTTTAAAACGGAAGCGATATCGAAAAGACAGCAGTTCATGGTATCGCGTCTTGAGGACATATCGTGAATATAGATATAACCGTCACGGCAGGCCTGGATCTCCTCGGTCGTCAGGAAGAACTTCTGATAGAGCTCTTTGTTGAGCTGGTTGAAGATCAGGCTCCTCTTTGTGGAAACAAGGGCGGAATCGGTATTGGAGTTCTCCTTGTCCCCGATGTACATGATGGACTGGGATTTCTTGTACACATCATCGAGCATGCGGACAAAATCCTGCTTGTAGTTCCTGTAATCCCTGTAGCTCTTTGCGACTATGGGCTTGACTTTTTCAAGGACCTCTTCCACGATGTTGTGCATCTTAGGGATCGGTATCTCGGTCTCGCCGAGGGAATCCACCTTGGATATGATAAGCTCGCAGATGGTCCTGTTTTCCTCATCGGAAAACTCGGTAAGAGCCCTGTATGCACTCTTCCCGACAGCATTTATGACCTTCTGTACGTTAAATGCCTCTTTCGATCCGTCCTTCTTAATGACATAAACGTCGGAAGCAGGTTTGTAGAGCTTTCCGTAATCGGGCTTAGATACCATTTTCACCCTCCCTTTTACAGTCCTTTTAATATATTCTCAAGATAATTTCTGTAGTCCGCAGCGGCGCTTTCCGGAGCGACTATCCTGACATCGCCTCCGAGACCTGCGAGCCAGCCGTAAAACTGATGGCTGACATAGCATCCGGTCCTGATGAGCACATGTCCCTTTTTTCCGGGCCTCTGGGTCACATCGGTGCCGAATCTGTCATAAGCGATACCGATCAGCTCTTCGGGAAAATCAAGGGTCAGAGTTTCCTGCTTTCCTCCGTACATTGAGAAGGTCTCCTCAACATAGGAGCTCATATCTATCTCACCGAACTCTTTGCCGCCTTCCCTGGGAATATCCGTCTCCGACACATGCTTCATCTTATCGACCCGGAAATGCTTCATCTTCCCCGCAGCTGAATCATATGCCATAAGATAATAGTTCCTGTCCTGCCAGATGAGCGCCCAGGGGCTTAAGACTCTCTTCTTCTCGCCCTTAGTGATCAGCTTTTTATCCGGTCCCCAGACGAAATATTCAAAGGTCACCTGCCTGTCCGATGAGATAGCTCTCGATAAGGTATCGACATTGTAGAGCACCTCTTCGTTTGACGTCTTTGATTCGTTTGAATAAATATGTCTGCTGAGCTCCCCCGACTGATGGGAACTTGTAAGACCTTTAAGCTTTCCGATAAGTACCGAGGTCTTCCCCGGCGATATGAATTTGGACGAATAAACGGCATCCGCAAGAAGCTTGAGCTCGGCATCCTCAAAATCCCTGGAGACCAGTTTATATCCGCCTCCCGAAGATGACGGCTCATGGATGATATCAACACCCGCATCTGTCAGGGAATCGATATCGTTGTAGAGAGTCTTGCGGTCACATCTTAGCCCTTCCGACTCGATCTTTTCCAGGATCTCCGCAGCCTTTAAGGCATGGGACTCATCCGTCTCATTTTTTAATATCTCCAGGATAAGGAGTATCCTGGTCTTGTTGTTATAAGTGTTCATACTTTACCGGATAAAAAAGTATAAGGATACGAAAAAACGTATCCTTAAGCATTTTTCAGTCAGTTTTCGATGCAGAACCCGGTCTGTCGCCTGCGCTGCTCTCGGAAATAAGCTTTGAATCCTTCCTCTTTCTGAGGATCCTTCCGACGCAGAATCCCAAAGCGGCCACAATGACTATTATCACCATCAGAAGAAGATAGCTCAGGAAAGAACTAAAAAATTCGATCCCCGATCCCATGATCACACCTCCCGGTCTTATATAAAAATCAATTCAGGTAATCACAATATCTAGTATCGGATTCAGAACTGAAAACATATCAAAACACATTATTTAGTATACATTTTTTAAAACTTCTCCGTCAAGGGTTTAGGAGAGTTTTGATGCCAGTGCTTCGCTCTCCTCAACTACGGATGCGGGGAATCCGGTCTTTTTCAGAAGAGCTATGGCATTGCGGGTGTTCGAGGGGCCTTCTCTCAAGACAAAATCAAAGCTGACATCATCATTTTCGATCTTTTCCTCAAAATGGACATTTACATATCCGGCGGCAAGCTCTGTAAGCTCTATATCATGCGTTGCGGCATATACTATGACACCGATGTCCTTTAAATGCTTCAGTACAGCGGTCGCCGCAGCGATCCTCTCGGAGGTGTTTGTACCTCTTAATATCTCGTCAATAAAGGCAAGGACCTTCCTTCCGTCCTTTTCACCGGCATCAACTATCCTCTTCATGCTCTTTATCTCGGCCATGAAATAGCTTTCGCCCTTGAGGATATTGTCGTTAACGGCTATGGAAGAATAGATCCTGAAAAAGCAGGCTTTATAGCTCTTTGCGGCGCATGTGGCGATGGTCTGGGCGAGTATGGCATTTACCGCGATCATCCTCATATATGTTGATTTGCCGCTGGCATTGGATCCGGTGATCAGCACGCCTCCGTCATTAAAGGCGTTGTTTACGACAGGCTTATCGATCAGGGGAACATATCCGTCTTCTATCAGGATCTGACTGTCCCCTATAAACACAGGGGTACAGCATCCGGAGACGCTTCCTAAAAAAGCCCTGTAGGATGCAATGGCGATACACATATCAAGATAGCCCGTCCTGTTATATGCATCAAGGATCAGGTCTTTATCTTTTGCGATACCGTTCATCAGCATCTGGCATGCGATCAGGTCAAAGTGAAACAGCAGATTGATGTAGGTAAATATCATAGAAAACAGTCCGCCTGAAGTGTATGACCCGGAACCTGCCATAAATACCGAAAAAGAAGACTTAATGCGTATCTTTGAAAGCAGCGCCTTAAGATTCCCAGCATATCCTTTTATACCGCCTGTGCCATCCTGCACATCCGGCAGCTTCTTACCCAGCCCCGCAAGGAGCATGATCATGGAGAAGCCGTGCATATACCTGTCGGCCTTTTTTCTCAGTCCGAAATAGGATGAGATCTGCAGTACTATGAGAACGACAAGAAAAACGATCCCCGTTGCAGGCTTAAGTACTATCAGGACTATGATAACGAGATAGAAAACATCCGCCAGAATATGAAAAAACGGATTCAGGAACTTCTCACCCTTAACAATATTTTCAAGGTATTCGGGAAGCGAAGTATCGGATACATATCCGAACTCCGATAAGGATAATGCAAGACTCTCTCTGAGCCCGGCATCTTCTTCCAGCTCTCTGACATCCGAATCCGTTCTTTCAAGTTCTTCTCTGTCTGCCGAGATATCATGGAGCCTTCTGTAAAGATATTCCTCACCGGCTGCGCTCATGCATGAATCAGCCTGAAGAAAGATATCATCCATCCCCACATCGGACCACGTCAGGTCATCGATGATATCACCGTCTTTTTTACCGGCGGACAAGAGATTTAAGTTTCTCCGGAGTGCCTCTCTCCTGCTTTCCGTCAGCTTCCTGCTTGGCTTTTTGCCATAGGAAGCACGTACGGCACAGGCTATCCTCCTTTTTTCCTCACGGGAAAGCCTTAAACCGTTGACCGCAAATATTATGATTATTGCTGCGATTAATATAAGACCGTACATTCAAAAAACTCCGAAAAAAAAAATATAAAGCCCTGCAGAGCAGCAATGCTCCGCAGGGCATGACAGATCAAAGCAATGCATACTTGAGAACAAAGAGTACAGCAAGGACATACATAAGAGGATTGACTTTCTTAGCCTTGCCTGCGCAGACATTAATGATCACATAAGAGATGACACCGATGCAGATTCCGTCCGAAATGCTGTAAACAAGAGGCATGATCAGGAGGGAAAGGAATGCGGGAATGCTCTCTGTGGGATCGGAAAGGTCAATGCCGGTGATGGCTCCCATCATCAGAAATCCGACAAATATAAGAGCGGGTGCGGTTGCAAAGCCGGGGATTGAGATGAACAGAGGTGAGAGAACAAGGGAAACCAGGAAAAGAAGCCCCGTTACAACAGAAGCAAGTCCTGTACGTCCGCCTGCGGAGACACCTGATGAGCTCTCTACGAAAGTGGTGGTCGTGGAGGTTCCGAGGATAGCACCAACACTGGTAGCTACGGCGTCAGCAAGAAGTGCGGGACGGATGCGGGGAAGCTTGCCGTCCTTATCCAGCATGTCAGCCTTGTCGGCACATCCGATGAGTGTTCCGAGAGTATCGAAAACATCAACGAAAAGGAAAGCGAACATGATAACGATAAAATCGATGGCGCTGAAATGTTCAAAAGCCGATGCCGAGAAGCAGGCACCGAAGGTTTCTTCAAGGGAAGCAAAATCGAAATCGGCAAAGCTTGAAGGGATGGTCGAATAGAAACCTGCAGCAGCATCCGGAGTATAGATTCCGGTAAGCTCAAAGATTATACCAAGTATCCATGTAGCAAAGATACCTATGAGGATTGCTCCCTTAACCTTCTTGATATGAAGGATGGAGATAAGGAGAAGTCCGATGATGGTAAGGAGTGCCCAGATACCTGTTGTGGAAAACCCGTTTTTGAAGGATACCAGAGTGACAAGGGTGGAGTCGGAATTGACTACGATCTTGCCGTTCTGAAGTCCGATGAATGCAACGAAAAGTCCGATACCTACGGATACGCCCTTCTTAAGCTGGATGGGGATCGCATTGAAGATAGCTTCTCTTACGGGAGTAACGGAGAGAACTATGAAAACGAGACCTTCGATAAATACGGCAAATAGTGCGAACTGCCATGAATATCCCATACTTCCGCAGACAGTATATGCAAAATACGCATTGAGTCCGAGACCGGGTGCAAGTGCAAAGGGATAATTAGCGAGAAAAGCCATGCAGAGAGTTCCTATGCATGCAGAAAGTGCCGTGGCCATAAGAACGGCCTGCGGGTTCATGCCGGATGCGGACAATATACTGGGATTAACAGCCAGTATATAGGCCATAGCCATGAAGGTCGTAACACCGGCAATGATCTCCGTTTTTACATCCGTGCCATTGCTCTTTAGTTTAAAAGTTTTTTCAAGCATTTTATCCTCCTTCGATAGATAAAAAATTTTTATAATCAAACTTTATAAAAAGCGATTATAACATAAGGAATACGGAAAGGATCAGTCAGTTAATTGCCGGTCAGAGCTTTAAGTCTGGCCTCGCAGTCGCTGTAAACCTCTTCAGGATCGAATCCAAGGAAATATTCTCCGTTCCGGTACAGGATCTTTCCGGCGACCATTGTCATTATAACATTTTCGGGGTTACCCGAATAAACAATATTTTTAATTATATTGTTTTCGGGCTGCATATTGGGTTTATGCATATCGATCATTATGATGTCCGCCCTGTTTCCGGGTGCGATGACGCAGGGATCGTCAAATCCCATGCAAACGGCGGAACCCGAAACCGCCATATCAAGTATGCTCACGGCATCCAGGCAAGCGGCATCGGACTCCCTTATCTTGCACAAAACGCTTGTCAGATACATCTCCCTGAACATATCCAGGGAATTGTTGCTTGCCGGCCCGTCAGTACCTATCCCGATATTCACTCCCGCGTCAGTCAGCTCCTTTAACGGAGCGATCCCGCTTGCAAGTTTGCAGTTTGAAGCGGAATTGATGACAACAGATACATTCTTTTCCGCAAGAAGGCGTATCTCATCAGAGGTCAGATGAACTCCGTGATAAATTCCTCCTCCATGCTCAAACAGACCGAGAGAATCAAGATATTCAAAGGGAGTCATGCCGGTCTTCTCAAAGCATTCCCTTGTCTCGGAAAGGGTTTCCGACAGATGGCAGTAAAACGAAGCTCCATACTGTTTTACCAGCCCCGAAACTTCCCTTAAAAGGCCTTCGGAACAGGTATACTCCGCATGTATCCCCATCTTATATGAGATAAGCGGATGGTAAAAATTCAGTCTTTTATATTCATCCTCCATCTGTGATGTAGAGGAAGTAAAATCATTGAGTCCTGACACAATAACAGCCCGCATTCCCGCCGAAGAAAAAACCTCAGCGGTAACGTCGGGCCTTAAATACATATCCATTACGGAGCAGATCCCACCGGAAACATACTCCATTATCGCTATTTTCTGGAAAGCGGCTATATCATCATCGGTCAGCCTTGCTTCTACCGGAAACACATCCTCCCTGAGCCATGCGGGTGTGGGCTTATCGTCCGCAAGAGACCTGAGAAAAGTCATTGCGGAATGAGTATGGGCGTCATTAAATCCTCTCATGAGGAGATTGCCCGCACAGTCTATTTCTCTGTCCGGCACAAATCCTTCATCCGGCTCATCGCCTTCACGGATAACACTGAAGATCTTATCATCCTGAATGCGCACCTCACCCCTCATTATCTGTTCTTTCTTACAGGGATCGTATATCCGCGCATTGTATAGACGTATATTCAATATTCTGTCCTCTCTTTATCCGGACAAAACACCGGCGATAGGCAAAAAATCCTGCTGTTTGGAATTTCTTAACGGTCAGCTGAGAGATTCGGAGGAAAAAGCTTCAGGCAGAAGCTGTGCCAAAGTGAAGATTTTTCTGTCATCAATGCTCTTTGCAACGATGACGGTCATATCGGGACCCTCGAATTCCGAAAGGACCTGCCTGCACATTCCGCAGGGATATGCATAATCGGTCAGTTCCGCGGCATTTTTGGGACCGCCGACAATAGCTATGGCTTTAAAGGAAGTGCTCCCTTCACTGACAGCTTTTAAGACCGCACATCTTTCGGCACATATGGTCGCTCCGTATGAAGCATTCTCAACATTGCACCCTCTGAAGATCTTATCTTCATCCGTAAGGAGTGCCGCACCTACCGCAAAACCGGAGTATTTGCAGTAGCTCTTCGTTCTTGCTTCAAATGCATTTATGATCAGTTCCTGAACTATCTCTTCATCCATGGTATCACCCCGTTAAAAAGAAGCTATCGAACCTCTTACGAGGGCTACAAATCTTTCGGCAACGGAGTTGGCAGCCTTCTGAACTTCCTCATGATTGAGTTCTTCACCGGTTATACCTGCGGCCATATTACTGATACAGGATATTCCGCATACTCTCATGCCCATATGTCTTGCTGCAATGGCTTCAATAGCTGTGCTCATACCCACAGCACTTCCTCCGAGAAGTCTGAGAGCCTTAACATCGGAGGGGGATTCATAAGAAGGTCCGCTGAGCTGTACGTAAACTCCCTTAAAGAGCTCGCTGCTTAGTTCTGCGGCCTTATCCGTTATCTTCCTGCAGAGCTCTTCATCATAGATCCTTGTCATATCGGGAAATCTGGTACCGAGCTCTTCTATATTGGGTCCTATCAAAGGATTTTTGACAAGAAATGATATCTGATCCTCTATGAGCATAAGGCATCCGGGATGGAAGGACTCGTTTATACCGCCTGCGGCATTTGTAAGGAACAGTATCTTTGCTCCGAGAAGCCCCATGAGTCTGATGGGCATTACGACATCGGAAGGCTCATATCCTTCATACATATGAACTCTTCCCTTCATGCAGACTATCTTCTTTTCTCCGTCATATCCGAAAATAAATTTTCCGGAATGACCCTGAACGGTCGAAACAGGAAATCCGGGGAGCTCCGAATAAGGGATCTCGCATACCGGTTTGATCGTATCGGCATATCCGCCCAGACCGGAACCCAGGACCAGAGCTATCTCCGGTTCAAAATCAGTTATTTCACGAACCGCTTTCAGTGCTGTCTGCAATTTGTCGTATTCTTTGCTCATGAGATCACCTTTTTGTATGCTTTCTTTCCGCGTCTTACGATCTTTCCGTCCTTAAGGTCTTCTGCGCTGTAAAGAGTCTTTACATCAGTCACCTTCTCATCATCCACTGTGACACCGCCCTGTTCAACGGCACGGCGCGCTTCGTTTCTGGTAGGGCAGAGACCTGCTCTTACAAGGATTCCGAGGATGTCTACCTTTCCGTCACGGTAATCTCCCTCTTCCATTTTGACAGTGGGGATATCTGCGTTTGAAAGGTCTCCGCCTCCGAAAAGAGCTGCGGATCCCGCTTCTGCCTTATCGGCTTCTTCCTTGCCGTGAACGAGCTCCGTGAGTTCGTGTGCAAGGATCTTCTTGGCATCATTGATCCTGGAAGCATCCCACTTCTCGATCTCTTCGATCTGCTCAAGAGGAAGGAATGTGAGCATTCTAAGGCACTTGAACACATCGGCATCTCCGACGTTTCTCCAATACTGATAGAAATCAAAAGGAGTGGTCTTGTTAGGATCGAGCCATACCGCATTACCTGCAGTCTTGCCCATCTTGTTGCCGTTGGAATCGGTAAGAAGGGTGATGGTCATGGCATGTGCATCCTTGCCCAGCTTCCTGCGGATAAGCTCGGTGCCGCCCAGCATATTGCTCCACTGGTCGTCTCCGCCAAACTCAAGATTACAGTTGTACTTCTGGAACATGTAATAGAAGTCGTAAGACTGCATTATCATGTAGTTGAACTCAAGGAATGAAAGTCCCTTTTCCATTCTCTGTTTGTAGCACTCAGCTCTGAGCATATTGTTTACCGAAAAGCATGCTCCGACCTCGCGGAGAAGTTCGATATAGTTAAGGTTCATCAGCCAGTCGGCATTATTGACCATCATGGCTTTGCCTTCGCCGAAATCGATGAATTTCTCCATCTGCTTCTTGAAACATTCGGCATTGTGATCGATATCTTCCCTGGTGAGCATCTTTCTCATATCGGATCTTCCGGAAGGATCGCCGATCATGGTGGTGCCGCCGCCTATGAGTGCGATAGGCTTGTTTCCTGCCTGCTGAAGTCTCTTCATGAGAGTGAGTGCCATGAAATGACCTGCGGTAAGAGAATCGGCGGTACAGTCAAAACCGATATAGAAAGTAGCTTTTCCGTTATTGATAAGCTCCTTTATCTCATTTTCGTCCGTAAGCTGGGCAATAAGTCCTCTTGCCTGCAGCTCTTCATAAATACCCATTTCAAAAATCTCCTTTTATAAAAATTTACTATATTTTACAGTTTTTTCAGCCGGATGTCTCTATATCTGCGGTATAATTCCCGGCTTATCTGTTCTCCATCAGCTTTGACATGGCCTGATCGAGTCCTCCGACCGAAAGCTTATACATGGGGAATATCTGCTTTACTGCTGTCTCCGCTTCCCTCCAGGGTGCTTTTCCCGGAGCCATCTTGGGATTCAGCCAGACCACCTTCTTGTAGTGGCGTTTTACGGATAAAAGCCACTGTTCACCGCTGAGGCCGTCATTCGGACCGCGGTAATTGCCGGTATCGGAGTAAAGCTCCTCCGGAGCCATTGCGGCATCTCCGACTATTATGACTTTATAATCGGAGTCGGTGTTCCTGAAGAGCCATTTGGTCTCCACCCAGTCACCGTTCTCGCATTCAGGTGTCTTGTAAACATGTGAATATATGCAGTTATGAAAATAATAGCATTTGACTTCCTTGTAATGATTGCTCTTATTTACCGCCTGGAACAGATCGTTCAAAAGCGAAGAATAAGGGATCATGGTACCGCCGGAATCCATGAGAAGGAGCAGCTTTACCGAGTTTTTTCTCGGCTTTCTCATCTCAATCTTCAAAACTCCGCCCTGATTGCAGGTTTCATCGACGGTCTTATCAATATCCAGTTCTCTT